>DATKXS010000064.1:0-26936 GCA_035528895.1 Candidatus Desulfaltia sp. | reverse complement strand
ACGCCCATCACGGTGCCGTGGATGCCTCCGGAAGTGATGATGCGGTCTCCGGGTTTCAACTGTTCCACCATGGTCATGTGCTTTTTCTGCCGCTTCCGCTGGGGCATGATGATCAGGAGATAGAAGATCACGAAGACGAGCAGAAAAGGCAGAAGGGCGCCGATCATGCCGACGCCGCTTTGCGGTCGGGCCGGCTGGCCGGCTTGGAGTGACATCAGAAATCCTGTCATAATCATAGTTCGTTTCCCTTCATTTGATTCACTAGGCGGCGCTTCAATTCTCGATAGGAATTTAGTGCTATAGATTGCCTAATTTCACGGAAGATGTCAAGATAAAAGTGAAGATTGTGGATGGTGTTGAGGACGGCCGAGGTGATCTCTTCCCGCTCGTAGAGATGACGCAGGTAAGCGCGGGAGAAATTCCGGCAGGTGTAGCAGCGGCAGGTCTCGTCGATCGGCCGCTGGTCGCGGGCGTATTTTTGGTTCTTGATGACGATCTTTCCCCGCCCCGTGAAGAGCGTGCCGTTGCGGGCGTTCCGGGTCGGCAGGACGCAGTCAAAGAGGTCTATCCCCTTCTCGACGGCTTCCAAGATGTCCTCGATGTAGCCCATCCCCATGAGGTAGCGGGGTTTGTCCCGGGGAACCAGGGAATCCGCTTTTTCCAGCGTCGCCATGAGCTCGACCTTGGGCTCTCCGATCCCCAGTCCTCCTAGGGCGTAGCCGTCGAACCCGATGGAGAGGAGGTCTTCGATGCTCCTCTTCCGCAGGTCCCAGAACACGCTGCCCTGGCTGATCCCCCAGAGTTGCTGCCGGTTCGCTTTTTCGAGGAAGCGTTCCTTGGAGCGGCGGGCCCACAGGGTCGTCATCTTGACGGCTTCCTTCATCCGGGCCTCGGTCGAGGGATAGGGCAGGACATGGTCGAGGACCATCATGATATCCGTCCCCAGGACCCGCTGGATGTCCACGACATCCTCGGGCCGGAGAAATATCCTGGTGCCGTCGAGGTGAGAGGCGAACCTGACGCCTTCGGTCGTGACCTTGACGAGAGGAGAAAGGCTGTAGATCTGGAAGCCGCCGCTGTCGGAAAGGATCGGTTTTTTCCAGGAGATGAAGGCGTGGACCCCGCCGGCCTTTTCGACGGTCTCCAGTCCCGGCCGGAGGAAGAGATGGTAGGCGTTGACCAGGATGAGCTGGGCGCCGAGCTTTTCCACCTGGCCGTGGAGGAGCGCCTTGACCGTCCCCTGGCTGGCCACCGGGGCGAAGGCCGGGGTCTCGATGAGGCCGTGCGGAGTTCGGATTTTTCCCGTCCGGGCGGATGTTTCAGGGTCCTGGGAAATGATGACAAAGGTCTTTCTCATGAGGTGAACCGGAAATAGATGACGTCTCCGTCCTGGATCCTATAGTCCTTGCCCTCGAGGCGGACGGCTCCCTTGTCCTTGGCGGCCTGGAGGGACCCGATCTCGAGAAGCTTGTCCCAGGCGATGACCTCGGCCCGGATAAACCCGCGCTCGATGTCGGTGTGGATGGCCCCGGCGGCCTGGGTGGCGGCCGCTCCCAGGGGGATCATCCAGGCCCGGGCTTCGTCCTTGCCGATGGTGAAAAATGAGATCACTCCGAGAATACGCGGGAGTTCCCGGAAGAAGCGCGAGGCGCTCAGCTCCCTGAGCTCGTACTCGGCGAGAAAGGCTTCCTTCTCCTCGCCTTCGAGCTCGGCGATCTCCGCCTCGATCCGACCGCAGAAAGCTATGACCGCCGATTCCGTCCCCTTGGCGGGGAGGAGCTTCTCGGGGGTCTCGATGAGCGGAATGTCCCGCTCGTCGCAGTTGACCATATGGAGGAGGGGTTTTTGACTGAGGAAGGCGAAGCTCCGGACCATTATTTCTTCGGCCGGGGGAAGGCTGAGCGCACGCACGGGTTTACCCTGTTCAAGGCCGGCCCGGACGACGGTGAGGACCGCCCTTTCCTTTTCCGCCTCGGGATCCTTGACCTTCCTGAGGTCCTTTTCCAGTTTCTCGAGGCGGGCCGTAACCGAGATGAGGTCGGTGAGCATGAGCTCTTCTTCCATATAGTGAATATCTTCCTCGGGCTGGATTATTCCCTTGGGATGAGGAATTTGGGTATCCCGGAACCCCCGAACGACGTGGATGAGGCCGTCGGCCTTGCGGAGGGAGCTGAGGTAGAGGCTGTTCTTGACCTCGCCGTAGGAGACACCGGCCAGGTCGATGAGCTCAAAGGAGGAGGCGGTCTTTTTTTTATCGGGATAGAGGGAGGCGATCCGGTCAAGCCGGGAGTCCGGGATCGAGCAGGTCCTCTGGTTGGGCTCCCTCTTTCCGTCCTCGTAGGCATGAACCTCGACCCGGGCCCCGGAAATCAGGTTGAAAAGGGTCGTCTTCCCGGTTTTAGGGTAGCCGAACAGCGTCAGGTTCACGCCCCTAGTAAACCGGGTTTTATGATTGAAGTCAAACCCGCGATCTCACTTGTAAGAAATCGGAAGATCCGCTATATTAAGGTTTTATACAGGTGTCCAATGGCCAAAGAAAAGAAACCGCGCGACAAGAGCCTGGTCCGCGAGTATTTCGAATTGATCGCGGAGACAGCCGTGTTCGTCTTCTTCGTCATGACCTTCGTCGTCCAGGCCTTCCAGATACCGACCGGGTCGATGGAGCCGACGCTCCTTGTCGGCGATTTCCTTCTCGTTAACAAGCTCGTCTATTCCACCCCCCCGACGTCTCTCGAAAAAGTCATCCTGCCGCGCCGGGAGATCCGTCGCCATGATATCGCCGTCTTCAAGTATCCCAAAGAACTGAACAAGGATTTCGTCAAGCGCGTCATCGCCCTGGAAGGTGAGAAGGTCGAGATCAAGGACAAACAGGTCTATATCAACGACCAGCCGATCCCGGAAAGCTACAAGGTCCACAACGACAGCCAGGTCTTCAGCAAGGACGGCTACTACCATTATGACGATGCCATCCGGGACAACTACGGCCCCGTCATCGTCCCCCCAGGCCATTGTTTCGTTATGGGAGACAACCGCGATAACAGCATGGACAGCCGGTACTGGAGCTTCCTGCCGATGAGCTATATCAAAGGGAAACCCTGGGTGATCTATTTTTCCTATCGGGCCGAGCGCGACGCTTTCACCAAGACAAGCTTCAGCGAACGGCTGAAGAAATTCGCCAGTTTCCTTCCCAAAGCCCGTTGGGGCCGGATGCTCCGGATCATCCACTGAACGAGTTCGGGCCCCTCCGCCGCCCGCGGTCATTGGGGCGGCTGGATCTGGAAATCCTCATAAGAAGATATATAGATGATGGGGTTGATCGCCCTGAAATCGTCGCTGAATAGCGAGCTCCGGACGATCCCGTCCATATCCCGGCCGACGGGAAGACCCAGATAGTAGAACAGCGTGGGAACGATATCCACGATCCGGATGGTTTCCGTGTTCCTGGCCTTTCGGATTCCCCTTCCATAGAAGAACACGACGCCCTCAGGCGCCAGCTCGTGGTAGGCCGAGACCTCCGGGTCGCCCAGAAGCCTCTCGACGAACCTTTTCCAGAGCGGGAGCGGCTCGACACCGAAGGCCGAATAGACGACCAGAATCTCATCGTCTTTTAATCCGGTCAGGAATTTCCCGATGAGTCCGTCGTAGTACTCGTAATAGCGCTCTATCGCCGCGCCGTATCGATCGATCCTTTCCTGGGGGATGCCGCCGAACTGTTGCGGGACGCTGTATTTATAGAAATAGGCTTGAACGGCATTGAGCCCGTCGAGGCGGAGGTGGAAGACCTGAGGTGGACGCGCGCTTCGCTCTTCGTTCGCGGCCTCTTCGGTGGCCCAGTCCCGGAGAAAGGCGGTCCTGGCCAGGGCGAAAAGGGGATCGCCGGGAAAGGCGGAATCGCCCAGGAGTTCGGAAGCCTGCTTTTCCGCCCTCGGCCCGGAGGCCCGGCTCTCCCGGCTCAACGGCCAGCTGATATCGAGATAAGGGATCCGGTTTCCTTGGAGGATCTGCCAGATATCTTTGATCTCGATCAGCGGACGGAAGGGAGCGATCTTGAGATAGCCGATTCGGGTGAGCTGGCTGAACAGGATGAAGCGGGGGACGATTTCCAGCTCTTCTTTCATCTTCCCGAGGCGGTACCGCATGCCGGAAAGAACCCGGTGCTCGGCCGGGAGCTTGCCCGTGCTGAACGATGCCTCCAGGCTGACCCGTTCAGTGGGAGAGAAGCCGGCCAGTCTCTCCGAGTTCCCGTTATCCATGAGCCAGGAGAAGTTGGGCAGTTTCCCCTGCCCGACGAGCGGGATGATGAAATCGAAGCTCAATCCCTCGAGGCCGACGAGAGTGATCCTCTTCTCGACTTTTTTCCCCAGGAGGGGGGTCGATCCCGACCGCGCTTGAAACAGGGGAAAGCGGCCTCTCTGGACCAGAGCCAGGGCCAGCCCGATACCCAGAATAACGAAATAGGCCCAAACCACGAAGGCTTTCCGGGAACGCCGAAATCCCAGGAAATAGACCAAACCCAGAAGACAGAGCGCCAGCAAAATGCCCATCTGGATGAGCAGCCGGGTCCTGACCTCCGTCCCAAAAAAAGAGGAGAAATAGCGTTCGTTCGTCCTGAAGATCACCAGGAAAACGATGATGAGGAAAGAAAGGCTCAAGGACAGGAACGACGGGGAGACGAAGGCGAGCCGGGCCCCTCGGCCGAAGAAGAACTGGCCGATGACAAACCCGAAGAAGACGATGACGGCCATGAGCAGGCCGTAGATCAAGGCCAGATGGATGGTCAGTTGAGCGAAAAAGCCGGCGCTGACCTGACGGTTGATGTTGAGGTCAGCCACCAGGAGGGCGAGAAGGAAGGCGAAGAAGAGCCCGCTCAGCAGGGAATTGGTGAGGACCCGCAGGAGCCGCATCGCCCTTAGATTTAGCATGAACGCCGCTCCCGGTCAACCGATGTCCGAGTTGACCGCGCTCGACGATTGGCATAAGATTGAAAAATGAAGCCTCCGCCGGGCGGCCCGGTCGAAATCCTGGAAGGGACGATCGAGCAGGTCGTCTATTACAACCCGGATAACGGATACATGGTTTGCCGGTTCGCCCCCGAGGGAGGGGAGAAGCTCACCCTCATCGGCACCTTCCCTCCGCTTTCGCCGGGCGAGGTCCTCCGGGTCACCGGCCGCTATGAGATGAACCCCCGATTCGGCCGGCAGCTCCGGGTGGAAAGCTTTATTCCCATCCTGCCCTCCTCGGCCAAAGGCATTGAGAAGTTCCTGTCCAGCGGG
This sequence comes from Candidatus Desulfaltia sp., assembly GCA_035528895.1. Classification (GTDB taxonomy): domain Bacteria; phylum Acidobacteriota; class Aminicenantia; order Aminicenantales; family UBA8522; genus UBA8522. The sequence continues at coordinate 21,663 of DATKXS010000064.1, read as the reverse complement.
TTGGTCAAAGGGATCGGACCTGTCCTGGCCCGGAGGATCGTCAAGGAGTTCGGCCCCCAGACCATCGAGGTCATCTCCCGGGAACCGGACCGGATCCGGGAGGTCGAGGGCGTCGGTGAGGTCAAGATCAAGGAAATCAAGAAGTCGTGGGCGGAGAACCAGCACATCCGTGACCTTATTATCTTCCTCCAGGAGCACGGCGTCTCGACGAGCATCGCCACCAAGGTCCACCGGCAGTACGGGGAGAGGTCTTTTCATGTCCTCAAGCGCAATCCCTACCAGCTCTGCCTGGACATCTGGGGGATCGGCTTCAAGACGGCCGATCAGATCGCCCTGAAGCTCGGCCTGGACCCGGCCTCCGCCGAGAGGGTCAAGGCGTTCCTCCTCTACCTTCTCGAAAAGGACGCCGAGCAAGGACACGTCTTTTCCTATCAGGACGAGCTGGAGGCGAGCTGCCGGAAAGAACTGGGAGTCGAGGAAGACAAGCCGCGGGCCGCCCTGGCCGAGATCGTCCGGGACAAATTGGCGGTGACCGAAAAAACAGGCGAACGGACGGCTGTCTACCTTCCCTATCTTTTTGACGCCCAGGAAAACGTCGCCCGCTTTCTGCTCGAGCTTGGAGCCTCAGCACCGCCGGCTCTTCCCTCCGATGCGGAAAAGACCATTGCGGCCGTTGAAGCTGAGCTCGGGCTGCGGTTTTCAGACCGGCAGAGAGAGGCTGTCAAGGAGTGCTTCCGGCGGAATGTCCTGGTGATCACGGGCGGGCCGGGAACGGGGAAGACGACGATCGTCCGGGCCATCGTGGCCGTCTTCGACAGCTGGGGACAGCGGGTCCTGCTGGCCGCTCCGACGGGCCGGGCGGCGAAACGATTGGCGGAGGCCACAGGGAAAGAGGCCAGAACCATCCACCGGACCCTTGAATTCAACCCCAAAAAGGGGAATTTTAAGAGAAACGAGCGGCATCCCCTGACGGCCGAGGTTCTCATCGTCGACGAGTCCTCGATGATCGACCTGCCGCTGATGAACTCTCTTCTGAAGGCCGTCCCCCGGGGCATGGGTTTGATCCTGGTCGGCGATAAGGACCAGCTGCCGTCGGTCGGGCCGGGAAACCTGCTCCATGACATTATCGCTTCCGGAAAGGTCGGTGTCGTGACGCTCGATGAGATCTTCCGCCAGGAGCAGGGCAGCCTCATCGTCCAGAATGCCCACCGGGTGAACCAGGGCCTGAGCCTGATCTACCCGTCGCGGGAGGACCGGGAGGCCGATTTTTATTTTATCCGCCATGAAGACGAAGAAAAGGCCTTCCTGGCGATCATGAGCCTGTGCTGTTTTAACATCCCGAACAAACTCGGAGTGCCGGCGCTCTCTCCCCAGATCCAGGTTATCAGTCCGATGTACAAGGGGAAGTGCGGAGTGGACAATCTCAACCTCGAGCTCCAGGCCCGGCTCAACCCCCATTCAGAGGGACTCAAAGTGGGGAGCAGGGAGTTCCGGGTCCGCGACAAGGTCATGCAGGTCAGGAACAACTACGATAAGGAGATCTTCAACGGGGACATCGGGCTGGTCGTCCACATCGACAAGACGCACTACCGGCTGCTGGTCGATTTCGACGGCCGCCAGGTCGGGTTCGAGAAGGATGAGCTGAACGACATCGTCCCGGCCTATGCCGTCTCCGTGCACAAGTCGCAGGGGAGCGAGTACCAGGCCGTGGTCATGCCCCTGCTGACCCAGCACTACATCATGCTTCAGCGGAATCTCTTCTACACCGCCCTGACCCGGGCCAAGAAGCTCAGCGTCGTCGTCGGCTCCTACAAGGCCCTCCACATCGCCATTAAGAACGACAAGCTGATCCGTCGCAACAGCCTTCTCAAGGAGAAACTGGCCCATGGTTTCCCCTCTTTCTTCGCTTAATCCCTCTCCTTCACCATCTTCGCCGTTTGACGAGCGGGGTGGTATTCTTCTATGATGACGGGAGTGAGGAGGTGCAGGTGAAAAAGCCAATCCCTCTGACTTTGATAAGCACTCTCTTGATCCTGATCGTGACCCTGCTCGTTGCCGAGACCCTGACCGTCAAGGTCCAGTCGACGAGCCTGCGCAGCTCTCCGAAGTTTTACGCGTCCTCCGTCCAGGCCCTCCGTGCCGGGGACAAAGTCGAGAAGATCTCGACCCAGGACGGCTGGATCCAGGTCAGGACCGCCGGCGGGGTGGTGGGCTGGGTCCATTCGAGCGCCGTCACCGTCCCCAAGTTCGACCTGATGGCTACGAACCAGGGGCTCAAGACCCAGGCGTCAGCCGGCGAGATCGCCCTGGCTGGAAAAGGGTTCAACAAGCAGGTGGAGGAGAACTACCGGGCGAAACACGGGGAATTGAGCTTCGTCTGGGTGGAAAAGATGCTCCAGATCAAGATCTCCGCCGCCCAGGTCGAGGAATTTCTGAAAAAAGGCCGGCTGGGCGAATTCGGAGGTGCCCAATGAGGACACTCGCACGAATCGCCCCCTTTCCCGCCACATTCTTGACCGTCCTTCTCCTCGCTTCCTGCGCCGCCGTCCAGCAGGGGACCGATATCCTGGCCGGCGCCGGGAAGATCTCGGAGAGCGACCGCCAGGCGATCGCCAAAACCAGCCAGGCGGTGAGCGCTACATTCTCCGAGATCACCGAAGAGCAGGAATACTATATCGGCCGTAGCGTCGCCGCCCTGATCCTCTCTCAATATCCGGTTTACGACAACCGGGCCCTGACCACGTACATCAACACGCTGGGCCAGGCGATCGTCTACTCTTCGGACCGGCCGGAGATCTATGGGGGATATCATTTCCTCGTCCTGGATACGGAAGAGGTCAACGCCCTGTCCGCTCCCGGCGGGTTCATCTTCATCAGCAAAGGGCTGATCCGGCGCTGCCGGAACGAGGAGATGCTGGCCTCGATTCTGGCTCACGAAGTGGGCCATGTCTGCGCCAAGCACGGGTTGCAGGCGATCAAGAAGTCCCGGTTGGTCGACGCCTTCCGGATTATCGGGCAGGAAGCCGCCCGCCTCTATGGGCCGGAGGAGCTGGCCGAACTGACGACCGCTTTCGAGGGCGCTCTGGGCGATGTCGTCGAGACGCTTGTCGTCCGGGGTTACGACCGCAAATACGAATACGAGGCAGATGAGCTGGCGGTCAAGTTTGACGTCGCCACAGGGTATTCCCCCATGGGCCTGACCGACTTCCTCCAGACCATGGTCGGCGATTCCTCGACCGCCGCCGGAAAGGGCTGGTTCAAGACCCATCCCTCGGCCGATCAGAGGATGGAGAAAGTGAAGAACCGGCTCAGCGCAGTGTCCGCGGTCCCTGAAGAAGCTCAGGTCCGGACCCAGAGGTTCCAGAAGAATATAGCCGTGTTAAAATAGGGCGACGATCGGACCATCATGGCCACTGCCCCGCGGTCGCTGCTGCGCAAACGGCTCGGCCGCGGTCTCCTGGTGGGATTCGGCGCCTTCGCCATTGCCCTCCTCGTCCACGGCCTCAAGGTTGCCCGCCCGCTGGAGTGGAAATCGTGGGATGCCAGGCTGCGGCTGCTCGCCCAACCGGAGCGGGCCGGTCAGGATATCGTCATCTTCCTCATCGACCAGTACAGCCTCGATTTCTACGAAAAACAGCAGGGGCTGCCCTGGCCGTGGCCGCGGCAGCTCTACTCCGCGGTGATCGACTTCCTGCGGACCGGCGGCGCCAAGGCGGTCTTTATCGACCTTTTCTTTACCGAAAGTTCGCGTTCCGGTGTCGAGGACGACGAGGACATGGCCCGGGCGATGAAACGGGCGGGTAACGTCTTCCTGCCTTTGTCGCTCAGTCAGAAGGAGGAGTCGGAGGACGCCGTCCCGGCGGATAGGCTCGAACGGTTCGCTTTTTCCGCAGCGGACCTTCCTGAACGCTCTTTCCCCTCTGCCCGGTCCGCCGGTCTGCCCGTTGACGTCCTGCTTCAGGCGTCGCGGGGGACGGGAAATGTCCTTTTCGTCCCCGACAGCGACAGCATCTTCCGCCGTCTGCCGCTGGCTTCGGAATACCGGGGTCTTTTGATCCCTTCGATTCCCGTGGCCTTGGCCAAGTTTGTAGGGGAAGGGAAGACGCTTGCCGAGGTTCCCTTGGACTCCTCCGGGCAGATGATCATCCGTTATCACGGGCCCACAGGGACCTATAGAACCATTTCCATCGCCTCGATCATAAACTCCTGGGCGCTCATGGAAGAAGGTCAGGAGCCGCAGGTTCCCCCTTCCGAATTTGCCGGCAAGACCGTCTTTATCGGCGGGAGCGCGCCAGGGATCCTAGACAACCGGCCCACGCCCTTGAGCGGAGTCAGCCCGGGCGTCGAGATCCATGCCACGGTCCTGGACAACATTTTGCGGCAGGATTTCGTCCGCCTGCCGCCGGGAGCCCTTTTCCTGGGTTTTCTGTTGATCGTTTCCCTTCTCACGGCGGTCGCCGCCTCTCTGCTGAGAAAGATCTGGCAGCTCATCGTCCTTTTCCTCTTCCTGCTGGCGCTTCCCTGCGGAGCCGTCTGGCTGGCTTTTCGCGCGGGCTACTGGCTGGCTTTCGTCGTCCCGGAATTCGCCGTCGTCGCCGGTTTTATCGCCGCCTCGCTGCTCAATTACAGCGTCGAAGGAAAGCAGCGCCGCTTCATCAAGAACGTTTTCAAGCATTACCTGAGCCCCGACGTCATCGAAAGGGTCATCGAGAATCCGGCGCTCCTCCGCCTCGGCGGGGAGAGACGGGAGGTCACCTCCTTCTTCTCAGATGTCGCCGGGTTCACGACGATCTCCGAAGCGCTCTCGCCCGAGGAACTGGTCGACCTGCTGAACGAGTATCTCTCCGAGATGACCGAGATCATCCTTGCCTCCGGCGGGACGCTGGACAAATACGAAGGGGATGCCATCATTGCTTTCTGGAACGCGCCCCTCGAACAGCCGGACCACGCCCTGCGGGCCTGCCGCGCCGTCCTCAGATGCCAGGGACGACTGTTCGAGCTCCAGCCCCGTTTCCAGGAGAAATACGGCCGCGCTATCGCCATGCGCATCGGAATCAACTCCGGCCCGGCCGTCGTCGGGAACATGGGCTCGAGCCGGCGTTTCGATTACACGGCCATGGGGGATACGATCAACCTGGCCGCCCGGCTGGAAGGCGCCTGCAAGCAGTACGGGATCCGCACCCTGGTCGGTGAGGAGACCTACCGGCGTGTCCAAGTGGAGATCGCCGGACGCGAAGTCGATGTCATCCGGGTCGTCGGAAAAACAAAGCCGGTGGCCGTTTACGAGATCTTGGGGGAGAAAGCGGCACTGACCGCGGAGGAGACATCCAAACTGGACCTTTACGGGGAAGCCAGGGACGCCTACAAACGCCGGGAATGGGACAAGGCGGCGGCCTTTTTTGCCAAGTTCGAAGGCGACCCGCTGGCCGCCGTATACAGGGAACGTTGTCTCGCCCTGAAACAGTCGCCGCCGGCGGAGGATTGGGACGGTGCTTTCACCCTCAAAACTAAGTAGAAGGAAGAGTTGAACATGGAGCTTGAATTCTGGGGAGTCCGCGGGTCGGTTCCTGTTTCCGGTAAAGATACGGGGAGATACGGAGGCCACACTCTCTGTACATGCGTGAGGTCTTCAGCGGGCGGCTTGGTGATAGTCGACGCCGGGACAGGGATACGGCGGTTGGGAGAGAAGCTGATGGCCGATGCGGGAGCGGCCAGGCTGCGGGTCGATATCCTGCTCACTCACTTCCATCTCGACCACATCATCGGGCTCCCGTTCTTCGCCCCTCTCTACACTCCCCGGGCCGTCATCACGTTCCACTCTCCCGCGGCGCCGAAAGAGACGGAAAGATACCTCAACGGCCTCCAGGCCGGACGCTATTTCCCGGTCACCTTCAAAGAGACGGCCTCCCGGAAGGCGTTCCGGAAGCTGGAAGAGACCGGGACTACGATCGGTAAACTCAAGGTCTCTTTCTGTCCGCTCATCCACCCTCAAGGCAGCGTGGCTTATCGCATCGAGGAGGACGGACGGAGCGTCGTCCTGGCCACGGACACCGAGCCTCCGGAGGATGGCCTCGATGAGCGGCTGGCCGCATTCATCCGCGGCGCGACCTATTTTATTTATGATGCCATGTTCACCCCGAAGGAATACCTGACGAGACAAGGATGGGGTCACAGCACCTGGCTCGAAGGGACGAGGCTCGCCCGGAAGGCGGGGGTGAGAAACCTGGCGCTGTCCCATTTCAACCCGGACCACAACGACGGCCGGGTGGCCGAGCTCGTCCGCCTGGCCAAGAAGGAATTCCCGAGGACGCTGGCCGCCCGCGAAGGGCGGACCGTGAGGATCGACGATGAATAACCCCGCTTCCGCTCAGAACGTCACTCTCCTCGAACTCGCCGTGCTGGCGGCCGCTTTGGCCCTGGCCGTGGTGCTGTATTTCCTCTGGGTGAGGGTGCTGAGAACCTTCCGCCGTCCCGGGAAGGAGTCCGTCGTTTCTCTCATCTCCCGGATCAGCGCCCCGCTCATTTTTCTGCTGGTCGCCTCCGGCCTCAGACTGGATGTCCTGACAAGCGCCCTCAGATTGAGCCCGCGATTTTCTGTCTTTGTCAACGCCGCGATCATTTTTCTCGTTGTGCTCTTGGTCATCCGGCTGATCGACGGAGCATTGCTTTACAGGTATGAGAAGAAGCGTCTTTCCTTCCCCCTCCCGGGCGTTCTTCACGGGTTTATCCTCATCCTCCTCTATCTCATCGTTCTTTTCGCCGTCCTCAAGGGCGGTCTCGGCGTCAACATCACCCCCTTCCTGGCGACATCGGCCATCTTCACGGCCATCCTGGGCCTGGCCTTCCAGGGGGTCCTCAGCAACCTCCTGGCCGGGATCTCGCTGAACTTGACCAGGTCGTTCAGCCGGGGCGATTGGGTCAAGATCGGTTCGCACGAAGGCGTCATCCTGGACACCAACTGGCGGGAGACGCTGATGCTTGACCGTTACACCAACGTTGTGGTCATCCCCAATAACACGGTCGCCTCGGAGATGATCGTCAACTTTTCCCGTCCCGATCATAAGACGGCCCTGACCATTCCGCTCAAGGTCAGTGCGGGAGCTCCCCCTGCGGCCGTTCTGGACGCCTTACGCCAGGCCGCGCGCGAAGTCCCCGAGGTCATTACAGTGCGCGCTCCAGAAGCCTACATCATAAGCTATGACGACCTGGGCATCTCCTACGTGGTCAAGTTCTGGGTGACCGATTTCGCCCGCAAGCACCCTATCACTGGGGATGTCGCCCGGCATATCTGGTACAAGTTCAAGCGGGAGAACATCGGAGTCCCCATCTTTTTCGGGGAAGGGATCAAGCATATGGTCGAGGCGGTTGCCGCCGGCAGGGGAGTCGAATCCGAGGACGGGGATAAGGAACGGGATTTCGCCGACCTGCTGCATTCGAGCCTCCTCCGCTACCAGGAAGGCGAGAAAGCCGGTCAGCTCCTCGTCCCCGAGGACGAAGTCCGAAGGCTGGGCGATTCTGTCCGCCGGCAGAGATATACCGGCGGCGAGGTCCTTTTCCGCCAGGGCGACAAAGGGGAGAGCTGCTACCTCGTCGCCAACGGGTCGGTCAAAGGTCAGATTATTTATGAAGAGAAAGGAAAACGCCATGTCTCGGAATTCCGGGTCGAGGCCGGCGGCATCTTCGGCGAAATGTCACTGTTCACCGGGATGCCCCGGACCGCGACCGGTATCATCGAAGCCGAGGCGGAATTATTGGAGATAACAGCCGAGGACTTCGCCCTTCTCATGAGCCGGAACCCCCAGCTGGCCGAGGTCATCGCCGAGCTGGTCAGCGCGCGCAACCAGAAGAACGCGGATTTCCTGCGCAAAATCAAGGAGCTATCGGAACAGGATATCGAGGCCGGCACGAACCCGCGTTCCATCCTGGAGCGGCTGAAAAAGTTGGTCTCCCGCTTCCGCCGGAGCGAGTAAAAAATCCGGCTTCATGTCCGCAGAATCTTTTATCGCTTCACCCTCTCCTCTATCCTCTCCCATCGAGGGAGAGGATGAAGGTGATCATAACCAGGATTTGAAAAAGCTCCCCACTTAGAGTATATTTTCCCCATCACGGGTGCCCCTGTAGCTCAGTCTGGATAGAGCAAGGGATTCCTAATCCCTGTGTCGCTGGTTCGAGTCCGGCCAGGGGCACTTGCCAAAAAAGAGGGACAGTATGTCATGTCCCCAGTGCTGATTTTCTTCACGCTGATTTATCTTTGGCACCGGCGAAATACCTTCACTTAGACTGCTTCGTTTAGAAAAGCGGGAGAGCCGCATCATATCTGCCCATTTAATCCAGTGTTAAGGCCTCGGGTGTAGGAAAATACATGGATACAGTATCATTGAAAATGGGGGATGCGAGCCTGGGGACGCAATTCGGCTAAAACTCTCTGGATTTCCTCCGGAGACTTTCCTTTTATTTGGACTGTTTTATCCGTCCCCGAGATTGCACCAATGAGCGCGCCGGGGATTGCCAAGACAGCTTCGCAAACAGCCATGATGGAAATAAGTTCGCCGGCAGACAATCCAGTCTCGCCGAGACCTTCAATGAATCCTCCCAATGGGATACCAGCGAGTGCCCCTAGGGCAAATCCGAAGGCTCCTTCTTTCCAGGCGTTTGATTTCTTGATTATTCGGATAGATTCAATCACCCCAATATCAATGACACATCAGCACCGGTATTGGCGTCCAATAATAACAGCATGGAGTGCTTTACGGCAATCAATTCTCCTGCAATATGTTGACCGTCGGTTTTCGCAACCGCCAATTCCGCCCCACGCCTTTCCTTCGCATATAAATCCGCGTTGAGTATCGGGAGAAAGAGGATAACAAACATAGCCATAACCTTGCCTTGCATTTTCCCCTCCGCTATCAATTTTGCTCTGACTAATTATACTGTTTATTGAATGGACGCGTCAAGGCAAAAAAGCGGAGATTGTCGCTTGTAGACCCGGGCTTGAGCGAGCTTCTTGAACCATGATTCTAAAAAATAAGGAAAATGATATACTGTCCCCGATTATCTCTTAGGAGGATCACTCATGGCCAAAGCGTTGGTTTGTTATTATTCGGTTACTCATAACACGGAAAAGATGGCCGTCAAGATCGCCGAGGTATTAAGAGCCGAAGGCCTCGATGTCGACCTCAAGAGAATCGAAGAGACGGCCGTCGACGACATGCTTCGTTATGATTGTCTTATTTTCGGCTCCCCGACCTACTACGGCTCGATGGCCTGGCCGATCAAGAAACTCCTTGATGAGAGCGTTAAGTTCCACGGCAAGCTCCAGGGCCGAGTCGGCGGCGCCTTTTCTTCGTCGGCCAACGTCGGCGGCGGCAACGAGACCACCATCCTCGACCTACTGAACGCCCTGCTCATCCATGGAATGGTCGTGCGGGGGGATTACCAGGGCGATCACTACGGGCCGGTCTCCATCGGCCGGCCGGACAAGAGGGCCCTGGGGTGCTGCGAAGGATACGCCAAAAACGTCGCCGTGTTGGCCAAGAAGCTCTTTCCCTAGGCTCTGTCTTGGCTTTTTGGGGGGTTTGTGATAAAAGGAAGCCTAACCCAGCCCCGGCGAGGAGCGAAGGATGAAAAAAGTCATCAAGAAGCAGCTCAAAGAAGACGAATTCGTCAGCACGATGACCAAGATCATGCACTTTTTCCAGACGCGGACAAAGGAAATCCTGATCGGCATCGCCGCCATCGCCGTCGTCGGCCTGCTCTACGTCGGTGTCCGCTTAATCCAGGCTCAGCAGGTCAAAAAGGAGAGCCGGCTGCTCAGCGAGCTCCTCGAACTTCGCTCTACCCTGGACTCCAAGCCGGAGAACCTGGCCTCCCTGGAGAAGATTGCCGGCAGTGGAAAATACGCCCGGCTCGGCTATGTCCTTCTGGCGACCTACTGGGTCGAGAACAGCGACCTGGAAAAGGCCAAGGAAGCCCTGGGGAAGATCCCTTCAACGCCTCAGGATTTCATTTACTTCCAGTCCCGGGACCTGCTCGCCCAGGTCAACGCCCTGCAAAAGAACTACGATCAGGCCATTGCCATGTTCACCGAGATCGAGGAGGCCAAGCCAAAGGCCTATTCTCTCGATGCCGTGCTCTTCCACAAGGCGGAAGCGCTCGAGGCCAAAGGGGACAGGCCGGAAGCCCTTGCCCTTTACAAGAAGATACAGGAGCAGTTCCCGCAGTCCTATTTCGGCTACGACGCGGCGGAGAAAGCGCGTAAGATCGAAGCCGCCAAATGACGTTCCTTGAAAATTGAGCGAAAAACGATATAATAGCTCTTTCGAATTCATCCAGGAGGATTGATATGGCCTATAAGATCACGGAAGAGTGCATCAACTGCGGAGCCTGCGAACCTGAATGCCCGAACCAGGCGATCTCGGCCAGCGATGAGATTTACATCATCGACCCGGAGAAATGCACGGAATGCGTGGGACACCACGATTCCTCCCAGTGCGCCGCCGTCTGCCCCGTCGATTGCTGCGTCCCCGACCCGGATCACAAAGAGACCCACGAAGAGCTGATGGCCAAGTTCCACAAACTCACGGGGGGGAGTTGAACGTCTAGCCGTTCGGTCGGTGCGAAGGAGCGAGTTCTTCGCTTCTTCGACCGTCTGGGATTGATGGAAGAGGGGAGAGCGACGCAGCGGCCCTGGCTGAACATCCTTCTCTTCGTCGTCACCTGCTTTTCCGCCTTTTTCGTCGGGTTGACCTGGAGCGTCAGCTACATCTATTCCGACCAGCTCCTCCAGGATCCCCAGTTTGTCCTCGGCCTCGAGGCCTTCACCGATTCCCGGATCATCAGCCTGGGCCTGGTCTATGCGGCCGTTCTGATCGCCATCCTTCTGGGACATGAAATGGGGCATTATTTCGCCTGCCGTTTCTACCGGATCGATGCCACCCTCCCGTTTTTTATCCCGGCTCCCACGCTGATCGGTACGTTGGGGGCCTTCATCAAGATCAAGGCGCCGATCACGCAAAGAAAACAACTCTTCGACATCGGGATCTCCGGGCCCTTGACCGGGTTTGTGCTGTCCCTGCCGGCCCTTGTTTACGGGCTTTCCCTTTCCAAGGTCGTGCCGGCTATACCGCGGGAGGATGCCTGGATTTTCGGAGAGCCGCTGGTCCTGAAATTGATCGGCGGTCTGATGTTCCGGAATGTCCCGGCGCAGAGCGAGCTCCTGCTTCATCCGGTCGCATTCGCCGGCTGGGTGGGCATCCTGATCACCGCCTTCAACCTTTTCCCGGTGGGCCAGCTCGACGGCGGGCATATTTCCTATGCTTTGCTGGGAGAGAGGTCCAAGCCTCTGGCCCGTCTCCTTCTCGGCGCCTTTATCGTCATGGGGATATTCTTCTGGGTCGGCTGGATCGTCTGGGCCCTGGTGATCCTGCTTCTGGGCTTCAAACATCCACAGCTCAAAGGTGACCAGGAAAGCCTGTCGTCGGCGCGCCGGCTGCTGGGGGTGGTCATTTTTTTGATCTTTGTCCTGTCCTTTATTCCGGCGCCGATCAAGGGATACAGCCTGCTGGAACTCGTTCGGCAATGGGGGCTTTGAGAGTGGAAAAACAAGCCGAGAGGAAGGGCCCAAATTTTTTCACAGAAAGTGTGGAAATGCTGTGGAAAAACCGTCTGTTATCAACCTGCAAGTTTGGATTTCTATTGAGGATATGGCATTTTGCACAAGATTTCGTCAACCTCCAGGCAGCCGCCGTAGAGATCTTATATGTTATTGATAATAAAATAATTATAGGAGTTGGCCGGTGACGGGCAAAGGCTTCGGTGAGTCCGGCATGAGCAACTCGTTCGGGGAAGTGGAGACGGCCTTTTTGACCCTGCGCCGAAAATTCCGGTCAAATGAGATCTCGCGCCGGGAGTTCATCGACCAACTCAAGAAGCTGAGGCTCCGGGACAGCCAGGGACGTTTCTGGATGATCGGCGCCCAGAGCGGGAAATGGCACTTTTTCGACGGGCGGGAATGGGTCCAGTCCTCTCCCCCTGAGGAAGAGGCGCCGAAGGTGAAATGCCTGAGCTGCGGGCTGGAGAACACGGCCGGCGCGAAAACCTGCGAGCGATGTGGCGAATCCCTGAAAGTCAAGGAAACGGTCTGCCCCCGCTGCGGCACGCCGTTGGAGAACTCCTTTCAGAAATGCCCGGCCTGCAGCCGGGGAGCGGAGGCCTCTCCACCCGCCGAAGAGGTTCTCTTCAAGACCGCCGCCGACAATTCCGTCCTTCGCCGGTTGAATCCGGCCTCGCTGCTCATGTTCAGTGGGGGGGCCGGTCTCATTCTGGGAGTTATCCTCGGCGCCGTCATCGGCGCCGCCGGTTTCTTCCCCGGGATGGCCAAATCCCTGCCCGATTTCCTGAGCACGCTGCACGGGACGTTGATGGGGGGGATCATCTATGCGGTTATGGGCGGCCTGCTGGGTTTCGCCCTCTTGGGAGTGGTCGGCTATCTCGAAGCCCTTCTCTTCAACGCCATCTCCTCGATCCTGGGCGGATTCCGCCTGACTCTCGATCAGACCAAAAAGAGCGAGGAAGAGGACAAGGAGTCTTTCTAGGCGCGAGCCTTCAATCGCGCCAGCGCGTAAGCGATCTGACCAACCGAGATCGATTCGTCATTCGGGGAATATTGAAGGGGACGGAGAACCTTGAACCTTTCTCTCTCGAGGATCCGGGAAGCCAGCGTCAGCAGCGTCCTGTTCAGGAAAACGCCGCCCACCAGGGCGACCGTGTCGACGCCGTAAGCCTGGCGCGCCCTCTCGGCGACCGAGGCGACGGCCCGGGCCAGGGTACGGTGGAAAGCGGCGCCGATCTTCGCCGCGGGTTCCTTCCGGGAGACGTCCCCGACGATCGCCCGGATGGTCGCGCTGAAGGACAGCTGCCAGGGTTCCCGATCGTCCTGGAGATCAAAGGGATAGACGGCCGGTGAGTTTTGGCTCGAGACCGCCTCCAGCCGCATCGGCGCCTCCGCCTCGAACTCGACCTCGACCGGAGCCACCCCGGAGAGGAAAGAGACAGCGTCGAACAAGCGACCGCAGCTTGAGGTCGGCGGGCTGTGGAGGCCGGACCTGATCATCTTCAGGACAGCGTCGCGGCGTTTTCGATCGACCTTGTTGAGGGAATTGAGCACCGGGATCTTTTCGTCATAAGCCTCCCGGAGATAGGCGAGAGCCATCCGCCAGGGCTGGCGCGCCGCCCGGTCGCCCCCGGGAAGAGGCACGGGCTTGAAATGGGCGAGCCGGAGATAAGACGAATAGTCTGCCAGGAGAAATTCTCCTCCCCAAGCACCGCCATCCTGACCATAGCCGGATCCGTCGAGCGCGACTCCCAGGACTTTTTTGCCGGCGGGAACCTGATGCTCGAGGAGGACGGCGAGCACGTGGGCGTAGTGATGCTGGACCTGGAGATGGGGCAGGCCGAGCTTTTGGGCATAGCGGGTCGTCCGGAATTGGGGATGGAGGTCGGAGACGACCACCCGCGGCCGGACATCGAAAAGACGTTCGAGATGGGCGACGGTCTCTTCGAAATAGCGGAAGTTCTGGTATTCATCGAGGTCGCCCAGGAACTGGCTGGTGATGACGTAGCCGTTCTTGTAGACCGAGATCGTATCTTTGAGCTCCCCGCCCAGGGCGAGGATGTGGTCGGGGACCTGGAGGTGAGCGGGGACGCGCTGAGGATAGGGGACATAACCGCGGGCGCGTCTCAGGAAGAGAGGGGATGTTCCGGCCAGCTTGAGGACCGAATCGTCCGCCCGCGTCTGGATCGGCCGGTCGTGAGTGAGGATGACGTCGCAGAGCTCCGCTATCCCTTCGCTTTCGTCCTTGGCGATCGGGGCGTCTTTGGGGTTTGAGCTCGTGGCCACGATGAGAGCAAGGTTTTCGAGGAGGAGATGGTGGAGCGGGGTATAGGGGAGCATGAAGCCGATCTCGTCGAGATGGGGGGCGATCCCCGGGATGTCCTTTTTTTTTCGGAGGAGGACGATGGGACGGTTGACCGAGGTGAGCTCGCGCCGCTCGGCCGGGCCGACGAAAGCGAAGCGCTCCACCGTGGCGATGTCACGGGCCATCAGGGCGAGCGGCTTTCTCTGTCTTTCTTTGATGATCCTGAGCCGCTTGACCGCCTCCGGGCGGAGCGGGTCGCAGACGAGATGAAATCCGCCCAGGCCCTTGACCGCCAGGATCCGGCCTTTCCGGATGAGCGCCGCGGCCGTCTCGATGCCCCCGGCGATCCTTTTTCCGGTCCGGGCATCCTTGAGCGTCACCCGGGGGCCGCAGGCGGGGCAGGCGATGGGCTGGGCATGGTATCGCCGGTCTCGGGGGTCCTCGTATTCGCGCCGGCAGTCGGGGCACATATCGAAACCGGACATCGTCGTCTTGGGCCGGTCGTAGGGAAGAGAGCGGACGATGGTGTAGCGGGGGCCGCAATCGGTGCAGTTGGTAAACGGATAGTGATACCGGCGCTCCTGGGGGCTCGTGATTTCTTTCCGGCAGGGCTCGCAGGTGGCGATGTCGGGCGAGATGAAGACGAAGCTTTCCCCCTCCTCGGTGCGGCTAATCCGGAATCCGGAGCAGCCCTCGGGGGAAGCCGGCCGGGTATCAAGTCTCTCGATCCGGGCCAGGCGCGGCTTCTTTTTTTCCAGGGCCCGGAGGAAAGGCCCGAAATCCGTCGGTCTATCCGATTCAAGATGGATCTCCACGCCGGAGCCGATATTCCTGACCCAACCTTGATAGCCCCAGCGGTCCGCCAGGCGGAAAAGAAAAGGCCGGAAACCGACGCCCTGGACCACTCCGGCCACGGTGACCCGCAGCGCCCTTTTATTCACTTCACTCCCTTATCGACTCGGAAATCTGAGTTAACTCCCCCTTTTTTGTTTTTTCTTTCCCCTTGAGGGGGAATGGTTTTGAGCAGTCATCCTATCTTCTTGCGTCTGGAGTTGGAAGGCTTTTGAGTTGCCTTCCTTGCTTCTCTCGCCCGGACAAGGGAGGGAAATTTGGCTGCCTTCCTTTCTCCTCCCCCCAGGGAGGGGGAGGATGGAGGAGAGGGGGCATGTTTAAGCAATCGTGTCTGTTGGTCCCGCCGGCTGTAAAGGCAGCCGCAATAATCCTGGCGGTAAAGGCTGAGCTCCCTGCTCAGGGCGACGCTCTTCCGGAAGCCGTCCTTCTTCTTGAAGTCGGCCTCGAGAAAGCGGACGCCGCAGCGGCGGCCGAACATCCGGCCGATGCGGTTGAGGACGGCCGCCTTCTTCCAGGGGCTCAGGCTCATGATGGTGGTGAAACCGTCGAACCCGAGGGACGAAGCTGTCCGGGCCGTCCGTTCCAGCCGGAGGGCATAACAGACATCGCAGCGCCGCCCCTTCTCCGGCTCGTGCCTGAGCTTGTGGGTGAGCTTCAGCCAAAGGGAAGGGTCATAATCGTCCTCGATGAGCCGGATGTCCAGGAAGGCCGCCACTTTTCGTGTTTCCTCGAGCCGCCGCTCGTATTCGGCGGCGGGATGGATGTTCGGGTCCGAGAAGAATCCGGTCACCTCATGAGTGTCCTTGAGGAGGCCGATCACGTAGGCGGCGTCGGGCGCGCAGCAAATGTGGACCAGCAACCTCGGCTTGGGCATGACTCTATTCTAGCGGCGGAGGCAGGGCTCGTAAAGGGGAGGGGAGGAGGAGAGTCACCCGCCGCCGAGAGCCTGGATGCGGTGCAGCAGCGTGGAGATGCGGTTGTTGAGCAGGTCGATCTCGGCGTAGAGCTCCCGGAGGTCCAGGTTAGGCACTTTCTTTCTCTCCAGGATCCGGCCGAAAGAGATATAAAGCTCTTCCTGATTGATCTCTATCTCCTTGATACGCTCCTGGGCTTTCTTTTTCTTTTTCTCCCAATAGCGGATTTCCCGGAGGATCTCATGATGTTGGTCTTTCGCTTCCTCTTCCAGCTCTTTGATCGAACGCTCGAAGTGTTCGATCCGCCTGCCGATGTCCGCGATCTCTTTCCCCAGTTCGGCGGCCGGCCGTTCGACATTCCTGTTCTTGGCCTGCTTCTTGAGAGCCCTCGATTCCTCTTTTTTCCTTTTGAGCTGCTCGTCGAACGGCTGCTTTTCGTCTTTGAGTTGCCTGAGTTTCTCCCCGAATTGAGCCTGCGATTCTTCCAGCCTCTGGTGAAGCCGTTCCAGTTCGCTAAGGGCGTTCTTCGCTTCCATCTGGTCGGCGTCCCGACGTTTGACCAGAGCTCCGAGGGAGGCCCGGATATTTTCGGCGCCGTCGAGGCGGATATCGGCATCCCAGGCTTTTTCGCCTATGAGCCTGAGAATATTTCCCTTTTTCTGCCGCTCCCGCTTAAGCCTGAACCTCAGCTGCAGCAGCACGGACCTCCTCCTGGCCCCGGCGAGAAAAGAGCTCAGGCGGAGGCGAAGCCGCCTGTCCTTGAGGAAGATGAAGAGGAGCAGGAGCACGATGATCAGGAGCATGAACCAGAAGATCCAGTAGGGGAGGCCGCCCTTCTGGAGAGAAGGCATGGCCTGAATGGCGATAATCTGCAATATATCCCTCCGAATGGGTCCGGTTATGCTTCTCTTCTTTAGCCTTAATGGGCCCGTTTGTCAATCCCTCCCGGGGCGATGGAGGTCCGGGAGCTTGTTCCTTTCTTTGATGACCCGTGTTTGTGTTTCCCGTGCCGGGTTCGACGCCGCGTCGAAGTTCAGGATCGACCAGTCGATGAGGTAGAGAGCGGCCGGGAGATTTTCCCTGAAGATGGGATCGATGTCCCGCTCGGCGTTGAAGAATCCCCCCCCGAGCTGGTCGACCGGAGGAAGCTCCACGGTGAAAGCGGGGATCCCCGCGATGCCGAAAGCCCAGTCGGTCGTGTCGCCGTTCGTGAGGTAAAAGGAATCGCCCGCCGGCCCGAAGCCGTAGATCCGGCCGTTCACGGCCTGCATCAGATTCGACATGGAGGAGGACTGGGATTCGAAGAGGGCCTCTTTATCGGTGGGAGCCGCGGTAAATCCCCAGGGATAAAGGATGACCTGGGAGTAGCTGTGATAAGTGATCAGGGCCTGGAAGTGCCGCACCATGAAGAAATCCCGGACGGCCCGGGTTTCAGGCTCGGAGAAAGGCCCGGAGCCGCGGTAGATCTCCGATTCGGGCTCCGGACTGGAACCCTTGTCGTCATAACCCCAGTTGTATCCGTAGTTCCGGTTGAGGTCCACCCCGAAGCTCCCGTCGGGGTTGAGGCGCCTGTTCTTCCGCCAATAGCGGTAGAACCGGATCGAGTATTCCAGCCCGTCGGGGTTGACGAGCGGCACGATCCAGATCTCGCTGTGGTCGACCGCCCGGCGGACGCCGGCGTCGGCCGCGTATCGTTCGAGCAAGAACCCGGCCAGAAGAAAGGGCACCTCGATCGAGATCCACTCGCGGGCGTGGTGACAGCCGAGAAAGAGAACCTCGGCTTCCTCCTCGTCCAGGGAGACGTTATCGCTGATCTTGAGGGCATAGATATTCCTGTTCTCCAGGGTGACGCCGATGATGAAGAGCCGGGCCAGTTGAGGGAAGGAGCGCTCGAGGGCCTGGAGGTCGGCCTCGAGCTCGGAATAGGAATGATAGTCGCCGTTGATGCCGCCCTGGAGATGCGGAGATCGAGAGTTCAGGGCAGGAAACTTATGGGACTCGAGGAGATAGGGGATCCGGTCCCTGTCCAATCGGCGGGTATCCTGGGGGCCGACCAGGATGTAGATCCGGCCCTCCCATTCGAAAAGCAGGTCCAGGCCGAGAGTCTGTAGCCTGGCGGCGAGGCCCGGCGCCTTTGCCACGCTGATGATCTCACGCTTTTCGGGCTGGATATGATCGGCTGAAAGGAGGAGGCCGCTGATGAAACCGAAGATGACGACGGCCACCACTTTCTTTACGAAAGGCGCTTGTTTTCCGGCCATTTTATTAGCCTGATCTATTCACAAATAATGCGAAAAATAACCCCCTCCCCTGGCGGGAGGGGATAGAGGGGAGGGGGGGTGTCTTTTTACAATCACCCTCTCCCCGACCCTCTCCCGTCCAGGGAGAGGGAATTTTTTACTCTTCATTTCATGAATTATCCAGGTTTGCCGCTCTCATTAGAATTTCATGGGCATCAAGGTTCGATCTGTGATAACGAGGATCGTAAATTGCGGCGCGGGATTCTTGCTCTCCCTCCCCCTGCGATGGGGGAGGGTGGGGGAGAGGGTGCCGTCTTGAGTCTTTTTCTGAGATGCCCTTGGTTCATCGTCCTTATATGGTCCTCCTATAGGCGAACGCCCAGAGATGAAGCGATCCTAAAGATTTTCAGGGAATGCCCCGAGCCGGACTCGCGGCCGACGAGGCCGCCGATATCGAAGGTGATCATCCTCCAGCGGACTCCCGTGCCGAACGAGACATTCGTATAGGCCGAGCCGGGATTCCGGGGCGGCTGCCGGTCGTAGGAAATGCCCACACGCAGAGGGATGCCGGCGTCATGGTCAAAGAGACGAACTCCGAGGGAATATTCGCCGCCGGCGCCGGCCTTGAAGGTGTCTCGAAAGTCCCGCCGCTCGTTTTCCCCGAAAAACTCGGCCCGGTACTTCGACCAGGGGAAATATATCAGGTCGCCCAGGACCCGGAACTTAGCCGAGATCCCATAGAGGATGCCCACACCGGCCGCCCAGGGCTGGCGATAGCGGTCGTCCGAAGCGGCCTCGATGAGGATATCCGTCCCCCCGCGCGGCGCCCGGTAGCGAAGCCGGCTCCGGCTTTCCGCTTTCTTGTCGTAGGAGGTCCGGAACACGCAGGCCAGGTCGAGCCGCTCGGTTATCCGCGCCAGGAGGCCGGCGTTGAGGTAAAAACCGGAGAACCGCTGAGCAATCGAATGGCTGATGGTGATGTCGGCCTCGAAATCCTGGTCCTCGACATCCCTGCTGAGTTCTCCCCGGATGAAATTGAACCCGAGCCCGACCTGGATGATACGGCCGATTTTCCGGGCCACAGCCAGGTTAAAATTCCGCAGAAACCCCGACTGGTCGAAGGAAATGGCGTAGTACGGGCGGCCCGCAAAGGATGACTGCGCCGATACATCTGGGCGGTCGTAGCTCTCGGTGAGAGCGGCGGTCAGGGCGACGGCCCAGCCTTTGAAACTGTAGGAGATGCCTGCGAAATCGAGGGCAAAAAGGCCGATCGTGGGATTCTTCTCCGTGACCAGGACACCGGTGTTGACGATCGAGTAGCGAAAAAGGGAGGCGTAAGAATACGAGCTGTTGAGGCTGACCGAGAACTTCGGCAGAGCGGGGAGGAGAGCGGGGTTACCGAGGGCGGCCGAGCAGTCCTCCGCCAGCGCCAGCTGAGTTTCTCCGCGGCCGAGAGACGAGGCGGCCGTGGCCAGGCCGAAAGAGTTCCAGGTCCGGAGTGGGGCTTCATCTTCATACTGGCCCAGGACGAGTTGGGCGGGAGAGACGATCGGCAGGCCAGCGAGGATGGCCAGGAGCAGGAGAGCGCAGGAGCGGACCCGGGTTGCGGCCATGGTCGAAGCGCTCCATTTTACCAGCTTTCCCCGATTTTTAGAAACTTCTTTTTCCCCCTCTCCTCAATCCTCCCCCGCCAGGGACTGTGTCGCAATTGCAACACAGTCTCCCAGGGGGGAGGAGACAAAAGAACCCATCTCCCACCACTTAGGAGGACGCTGAAAAATGCGTTTCCCGCCATTTGAGCCATGATGTTCTAATCCCCTCTCCCTCTGGATGGGAGAGGGTGAGGGAGAGGGTGGGAAAATTGAAAAGCGGGAACATATGTGCTATAGAGTATGTTTATTTGGAGCCGGATACGATGACTAAAGAGAAGCCCAAGCGGCGCGTCAAGATCGCTTCCACGGGGTTCTACGCGCCGGAAAAGATCCTGACCAACGCCGACCTCGAAAAGATGGTCGATACCACGGACGAATGGATCGTCAGCCGCTCGGGGATCAAGGAACGGCGGATCGCCTCGGCCGATCAAGCCACTTCCGACCTCTGCATCGAGGCGGCCCGCCGGGCCCTCCGGAACGGGCATTTCAAGGTCGAGGACATCGACTTGATCATCGTCGCCACGGCCACACCCGATACGCTCTTTCCCTCCACCGCCTGCTGGGTCCAGGACGGGCTCCGGGCCGATCACGTGGTCGCCTTCGACATCGGCGCCGGCTGCACGGGTTTCCTCTACGGCCTGATCCTGGCCGAGAGCCTGATCTTAAGCGGGGTGTCCAAGCGCATTCTGTTCATCGGGGGAGAGATCCTGACCAAGATCACCAACTGGAAGGACCGGGCGACCTGTGTGCTCTTCGGCGACGCGGCCGGAGCAGCGGTGCTCGAAGAAAGCCGGGATGAGTCCGGGATCCTATCCCATTACTGGAAGGCCGACGGTTCTCTGGCCGGCCTGCTTTACATGCCGGCCGGAGGGACCCGGATGCCCGCGTCGGCCAAAACCGTCGCCGAGAACCTCCACACCCTCCAGATGAAGGGGAACGAGGTCTTCAAGCATGCCGTGAAGAGGATGGGGGAATCGGCCGTCGAGGCTCTCAAGAGGGCGGGCTTGAACAAAGAAGACATCCGCTGGTTCATCCCCCACCAGGCCAACATCCGGATCATCGACGCCACCGCCGAGCGCCTGGGGGTCCCCCCGGAAAAGGTCTACGTCAATATCCAGAGATACGGGAACGTCTCCGTGGCCTGTATTCCCATCAGCCTGCACGAACTCCATGAGGCCGGAAAGCTGAAAAAGGGGGATGTCGTCCTCATGGACGCCTTCGGGGCCGGGTTCACATGGGCCGCCGTCGCCTATCGCTGGTGACGGGTTCCGCTCATTCGGCAGCCAGCCGTTGGAAATGCTTGAGCAGCGTCTCCTTGTCGATCGCGCCGACCTCTTTATGCCGGATGCGCCCCGATTTGTCGATGATAATGGTCGTCGGGATGTACTGGCCCGGCTGGTAGTCATTGATGATCTTTTCGGTGTTCCGCCCTGTTTCTAAAACCACCGGATAATTGATCTTGTATTTCTCGACGAAGGCGGCGACGGCCTCTTTACCCTTGGTGTCCAGCGAAATCCCCACGATCTCCAGCCCGTTAGCCTTCTGTTCGGCATAGGCCTCGATGAAGTCAGGGATCTCTTCCCGGCAGGGGGGGCACCAGGTCGCCCAGAAATTCAGGAAGAGGACCTTGCCTTTATAATCGGATAGGGTGATCATCTTGCCGTTAATATCGGTCAGCTTGAAATTGGGAGCGGAAGCATAGTTGTCCTGGGCCGAAGTTGTGGAGACAAACGACGTCCCTATCAGCATCAGCGCGGCCGCCGTTATAGCCGCTAAGTGCACTGGTTTCATGTCCATCTCCTTGATGTACAATCCCGATTAATAATATATAAATTATAGATTTAATCAGGTGAAATTGCAACAGCCCCCCTCTCCTTAATCCTCTCCCGCCAGGGGGGAGGCAAAAAAAGCCTGTCTCCCTCTTTCCATTAATCCCCTCGCCCTTGATGGGAGAGGGTGAAAAGGACCTTCCCAATTCTCCTGCTGGCGGCTCTTCACTTGGAGGGACGCTGAAAAACGCATCTTACCCCATTGGGGCCGGCATGTTCTTATCCCCTCGCCCTTGATGGGAGAGGGTAGAGGGAGAGGG
>DATKXS010000063.1:0-15766 GCA_035528895.1 Candidatus Desulfaltia sp. | reverse complement strand
AGGCGATCAGGACGGCCGTCATCAGACCGGGGAGGCATTGCCGAACGACGACCTTGACGGCCGTTTCGAGCCGGGTCGCCCCCAGCGAGTAGGAAGCGTCCAGAAGCTCCGCCGGGACCATCCGGATGACCTCGTCGGCGGTCCGGCTCATGATCGGGAACTCGATGAGCGCCACCGCGAATATGCCGGCCAGGAGCGAAGCCCGCAGCCCGAGGAAGACCATGAGGATGAAGCCGAAGGCGCCGTAGACGATCGAAGGAATCCCCCAGAGCACATCGAAAGAGAACCGGGTGAGCGAGGCCAGGCGCGATTTTTTGTCGGCGTAAACATTGATGTAGAGGACGACCGGCAGGCTGAAGAGGATGGCCAGGATGGTCGCTCCCGAGGCCAGGTAGAGGGAGCCGACGATGGCATTGAGGATCCCGCCTTCCCGTCCCAGATAATAGCCGCCCTTGGGGGTTTGAGTGATCATGGACAGGTTCAAGGCCGGCAGACCTTTCCAGATGATCGTCCCGACGATCAAGGCCAGACAGCCGATGACGACCACAAGGGAAGCGGCCATAAGCAGACGAAAAACGGTCTCCTCGAGCTTGCGCCGGCCCAACCGGCCGGGGGGACGGGAGCGCCTCATGCCGCCCTCCTATTGACCCGGACCAGGATCAGCCGGGCCAGGACGTTGAAGATGAGGACGACTAGGAGCAGGACCGCCGCGGCAAGCATCAGGGCCGCGTCGTAGAAGGGCACGGACATCATCTCGCCGTAGTTATTGGCGATCAAGGCGGGCAACGGATAGCCGGCATCGAAGACGGAACGCGGAACGCGGGCGATGTTGCCGACGACCATGAGCACGGCCATGGTCTCGCCGAACGCCCGGGACAAACCCAGGACGACCGCGGCGATAATTCCCTGCAATCCTTTCTTGAGGACGACATACCGGACCGTCTCCCATTTGGTCGCGCCCAGGGAGAGCGAGGCTTCCCGCATCTGGTCAGGGATGGAAGAAAAGACCTCGAGGGAGACCGAGATGATGGTCGGGAAAATCATGATCGCCAGGACAATGCCGCCGGCCAGCACGCTGTAGCCGCTCGACTGGACGCCGAAGACCGGGGCGATGACCCGTCCGACGAGCGGAACAACCAGGAGAACACCCCAGACGCCGTAAATCACCGAGGGGAGGCCGGCCAGCAGGTCGATTATCGGCTTGGTGAATTCGCGGGCGAAGCGGGGGGCATATTCGGAAAGATAAACGGCCGTGAGCAGCGAGACCGGAACGGCCAGGGCCAGCGCGATGAAGGTGACCCACAGAGTCCCCATGAGGAACGGCAAGAGGCCGAAATCTCCTCTCAAGGGGGACCAGGAGGAGGACATCAGGAGAGAAAAGAAAGGCTTTTCCGCCAGGATCGGTCGGGACCGTAAAAAGAGGCCGACGAGTATCAGCAGGACCAGAAAGGCCGGGACCCACGTCAGGACGAGCATCGTCCGTCGCGCCAGCCGATCTTTGAAGAGCCTCATCTATCTTTTTTCAACGGGATTCGATCTTTTTCAACCCCTCTTCCAGCTTTTCGGGAGGAAGCGCGATGTAGCCCGTCTCAGGGACGAACTTCTGACCTTCGCTCAGCACCCAGCGCAGGAACTCGACGACAAGCGGATCCTGAGGCCGGCCCTTGGTCACCAGATAAAGATCGCGGGCGGGCGGTGAAGGGTAAGCTCCCCGGGCGATGGCCGCCGTTACGGCCTCGCGGTCCTGGTAGAAGCTCTCGGCATCGTCGATCTTTCCATTGCCGTCGAGGTCGATGGGCAGGATGGCGATCCCCGGGACCGGCTTTTTGGACTTGGCGTCATAAGCATAATTGATGTTGTTGAAGCCCAATCCGAGGGGATCGCGGCGGACGGCCTCGGCCAGGCCGGGGTCGCCATAAACGCCGACGCCTTTCAAGTCCTCCTGCCTCCGCCCGAGGAATTCAGCCCAGGTTTCGGCGGCGCCGCAGGCGTCCGAACGCGTATAAACATGGATGGGCTTATCATCAGGAATCCCCAAGATGTCGCCCCAGGTTTTGGCCGTCTCGGTGATCCAGACGGCGATGAACGCTTCCTTCTTGAGGCCCGTCTGCTGGACCCGGCTCAGCAGCGGATTTTTCGCGCTGAGCGTGGGGACGACGGCGTCCTTGCAGACGGCGATGGCAAAGGCCCCTCTCTCCACTTCGATTGGATGGATGCCCCGCGAGACCATGCCGAAATCCACGGCCCCGGCGAGGGCATCGACGATCCCTTTCCCGGCGCCGCCGGCCTGGACATCGACCCGCACCTTCGGATGGACCTTCGAGAATTCCTCTCCCCATTTGATGGCCATGGGATAAAGGGCCCAGGCGCCGGAGAGAGTTAGGCCTCCCTTCCATTCCTTTTTTTGGCCGTGAAGCGGAAACACGATCAGGGCGGCGATCGCCAAAATTCCCAGAATGCTCATGTTCTTTTTCATTTCTTCTCCCTCAAAAAATGATCTTGGCCGCAGAGAAAGGCCGGCAGGATGATAGCGACTCTCAGTTGCCAACAATCCACGCATTTTCTTTTATCTATATTGTCTATAAACCTAGCCGACTATTTTTCGAAAAACAAATCACTGCCTTTCTTCGGCAGAGGCGGCTCGAGCGGCACGCGCTTTTTCAGCCAGATCGGCAAAGGTCGTCCTCTCCAGGATTTCGGCTACAGCGTCCCGGACCTCTTTCCACAGCCCTCTCAGGCTGCAAGTCCGTTCACGGGGACAAACTTCATAGGCCGTGACGCTGACACAGTCGATCGGCGCCAGCGGCCCGTCCATGACCCGGATGACCTCGGCGACATTGATCTCGCCCGGAGGCCTGGCCAGATAATAGCCACCGTCCGGCCCCTTTCGGCTTCTCAGCAAGCCCGCCCGCTTGAGCTGGAGGAGGATTTGCTCAAGAAAGCGCTGCGGAATGCCCTGGGCCTTGGAGATGTCCCGGATGTGAAGCGGCTTCATCTCATAATGAAGGGAGAGTTCGAGCACCGCCCGGCTGGCGTATTCTCCCTTGGTCGAAAGCCGCATATCTAACTCCTATTTTTAGTCGACATATTCAATCGGCTTTGTAATCTACCACACACCGACCGGGCCTGTCAACGCCTTTTTTAAAGAAAATTCTCCCGTGGGCCTGACCGCGATCGATTATACCTGACCCTTTGTAAGGCCGGCTCTCAGCACAAGGCTTCCGTCCTTCACTTGCAATAGCCGGTGGGGTCTCCTAAAATGAGATGTTCTTCTGAAGCCATGGACCTGCGCCGGACCGCCCTGAAATTCCTCGACCTCCCGCTGCGGATAAAGTTCGTCCTCAGCTTCCTCATCGTCATTCTCTTCGGCGGCCTGGTCTCCCTCTTCCTCGGCACCCGCCTTGAGCACAGGACCATCATAGGCCTGGCTCAGGCTAAAGTGCGTCACGACCTGGCTTCCGCCTGGATGGTCTATAACGAGAAGCTCAACGATATCCGCGATCTCGTCCTCCTCAACGCCGGCCGTGATTCGGTCCAGTCCGCCCTATTGGCCGACGACCGAAAGACCCTGCTCCGCATCATGAGCCGCGTCCGCAGTGATTTTCAGCTCGATATCCTGACTATCACCGACCGCTCCGGCAGGGTGGTGCTGCGAACGAGCCAGCCCGCAATCTGGGGCGACGACCAGTCATCCGACCCGCTGGTCAGCCGCGCCCTCCGCCGCGAGACCGTCACCGCCACAGAGATCGTCCGGCGGTCCGAGTTGCTCAAGGAAGGACCGGATTTGGCCGCCCGCTCTTACCTCGAGTTCATCCCGACACCCATGGCCGCCCCCCGGCCCGAGGGCCACGAGGAGGACGGGATAATGCTCAAGGGGGCTGCCCCCATCCTCGACGCCCAGGGCGGGGTGCTCGGCATCCTCTACGGCGGCATCCTCCTCAACCAGAACTATGAGATCGTGGATCGGGTCAAGGACATCGTCTACAAAGGGGAGAGGTACAAGGGCAAGGAGATCGGCACGGTCACCATCTTCCAGAATGACCTGCGCATCTCGACCAATGTCACCGATGCCGCGGGCGAGCGCGCCATCGGCACCCGGGTCTCGCAGGAAGTCTATGATGCCGTCCTCATCCGGGGCGTCCCCTGGGTCGGCCGCGCTTTCGTCGTCAACCATTGGTACATCACGGCCTACGAGCCGATCAAGGACATCGCCGGCCGGATCATCGGCATGCTCTACGTCGGGATGCTGGAAAAGCCCTACATCGACCTTCGCAACAGCGTCATGCTCACCTTTACGGGAATTGCCGCCCTCTGTGTCGTCGTCCTCCTCGTCATCCTGTTTTTCATCACCTCGAGCATCACCGATCCCTTGAGGCGCCTGGTCCTGGCCACCGACCGGATCGCCCGGGGGGACCTGAACCATCGTGTCCGGATCGGCTTTCGGGACGAAATCGGCCAACTCGCCCTCTCCTTCAACCAGATGACCGAGAATCTCAAGCTGGCCAACGAGAACCTCATCCAGTGGGGAAAGACCCTGGAAAAGAGGGTTGAGGAGAGGACGAAAGAACTGCGCGAGATGCAGGACTACCTGCTCCAGTCCGAGAAACTGCGATCGCTGGGCAAGATGGCGGCCGGTGTCGCCCACGAGATCAACAATCCCCTGACCTCCATTCTTATCAACACCCATCTCATGCTTGAAAAACTCGAGAAAAGGCACGAGTTCTACGAGAACCTGAGCCTGATCGCCGACGAGACTTCACGCTGCACCCAGATCGTCAAGGGCCTTCTGGAATTCGCCCGGCAGAACCCGCCGCAGAAGACCTATACCAACATCAACGAGGTCATCGAGAGGACGACCCAGCTCCTGGAGAACCAGGCCTCCTTCCAGAACATCCGCATCGTCAAGGACCTGGACTCCGGCCTGCCGCCGCTCAAACTCGACCGGAACAAGATCCAGCAGGTCTTCTGGAACCTGCTGCTCAACGCCTGCGAGGCGATGCCCGAAGGCGGCCAGATCACTATCTCCAGCTCTCTCTCCGTGGACAAGAAGTCGATCGCGGTCCGCTTCGCCGATTCGGGGGTGGGCATCCCGAAAGAAAACATCACCAAGCTGTTCGATCCCTTTTTCACAACCAAGAGCTCAGGGACCGGCCTCGGCCTGGCCGTCAGCTACGGCATCATCGAGCAGCATGAGGGCAGGATCGAGGTCAAAAGCGAAGTCGGCCGGGGAACCGTCTTCACCCTGAGCTTCCCGGCCGAAGATCATCCCAAAGACGCAACTCGAAGAGGAGACATCCATGAGTGACAAGAAGAAACGGAAGATTCTGGTCGTCGACGACGAGATTACCGTCTGCAAAAGTATCCGTCAGGCCATCCTGTCCGATGAATATGAAGCGGACATGGCCCTGAGCGGTGAAGAGGCCCTGAAAAAGAATAAAGACAACGGCTATGACCTCGTCATCACCGACCTGATGATGCCCGGGATCAGCGGCCTGGACCTGCTGAAGGAACTCAAGGAAACCCGTCCGGAAACCATCGTCATAATGGTCACCGGCTACCCGACCATCAAGACCGCCGTCGAATCGGTCAAGAGGGGCGCTTTCGATTACCTGCCGAAGCCCTTCACCCCGGCCGAGCTCCGGGGATTGGTCGCCAGGGCCTTCAAAAAGGCCGCGGGTGAGGACCCCGGCAAAGGAGAGGTCAAGGAGTCCCGGATCCCGCCGGGCTATTACTACATGCTTGGTCATACCTGGCTCAAGGTGGAAGAGCAGAATCGGGCTACGGTGGGTGTGGTTCCTGATTTCCTGAAGACCGTCGGCATCATCAGCCAGCTCGAGCTCCCCAAGGAGAATGATACTCTCACTCAAGGCGATGCCTGCGGAAAGATCACCGACGCCGACCATTTCGTTCACCGGGTCTGGTCTCCCGCCTCCGGCCGGGTGACGGCGCTGAACGCTCAGCTGGCCGCCGATCCATCCTTGCTGCGCCGGGATCCGTTCCGGAGCGGCTACCTCTTCCGGATCGAGACGGGCAACCTCGAAGAGGACCTGCAGGGGCTTCTTCTGGCCAGATAGGGCCTTTCAGGGATCCATGAACGGAAATCCCGCCGCGGTCCAGGTCCCTCGCCCCGCCGACGTGGAGGCCGAGGGCCTGGCCGTTCTCCGGCAGTTCGATCAGCGAAGAATCCTCTTTATCGATCAAAAAGGAGATTGGTCCGAGAATCCTCAGAGCCTGAGGGATCGGATCTGTCACTCTCTCTTCCATCATCTCCGACACCAGAGCGGACAAGAAGCCGTTTCTTTCTTCGTCCGGATTTTCTCTCCGTTCTTGACCGAACCGGGCTGGACGATCGCCCGGAGATTGGCGGCCTCCCGGGGTGTCGTCCAGGTGTCATCCTTCCTAGTCCTCCTCGAAACCCTCCTCTGGACCGTCGAGCACGAAGCCTGGAGGATCAATGCCGAAGCGCCGGCGCCGGAATGGAACGTCGAAGCCCGCTCTTTCCAGAGCCAAAGCCGGAATGAACAGCGCGCCCTGGAAGAATCCCTGGCCTCTTCTCTGACCCCGAAGGAGAGGGAAGGTTTCCTCAATGAGGCCGCGGACATCAAGAAAACCGCTACTCCCCTGATCGCTCCGCTGGCCCGGCTGACCGCCGAGGAGGAAAAGCTTTTTACCGCCATGGAGCGTCTCATCGGGGAATCCTTATCCCAGGAACGCCGAGAAGAAGCCTATTCTTTGCTCCTCGAGATGATCCAGCCGCCGCTCGGAATCGTCACCCGGATCCCGCCGGCTTTCTTCTATCCCTGCCTACGGCTTCTGCTCGACAGGCGGATCGACCCGGCCAGCGGAATTCCCTACATGTCTTCACTCATCCTGAGTGTTCTCCAGGACGAGCGGTCCGCCGAGTCGCTCCTCCGCGGCCTCGAGCTCTTTCCCCTGAACTTCACCAAGATCCGCGAGAACCTCATCTACACGCTCGGCAATCTGAGGGAGGAGAAGGCGGTGGACGCCCTCGTCGCTGTCCTGGAGGCGCCGGACGAGATCACCAAGGACGCGGCCGGCCGGCCGACGGTCTGCTTGCTCCTGGAGCAAAAAGAGGAGGCCGTCTGGGCATTGGGAAAGATCGGGCTCGCTGCGGTCAAGGCCATCCCGGCACTCGCCTCCTGCGCCGATCATCCTTCGGCCAAGCTCAAGACGTATCTCGCCTGGACATTGGGCGAGGTCGGCCGGGCTCAAAAAGAGGCGACGGGCGGCCTCTCGGCCGATATCGTCATCGCCCTCCTCAAGCTGCTCAAAGACAGGAGCCGGCAGATCTTCGAAGAGACTGTGAGCGCGCTCAAGAAGATCGATATGCCCGAATTCGTCCATTCGCTCTATCTTTACCATGTGGGCGCCATCAGCATCCTCGGGCTCAAGCCCGCCCAGCGCGGTCTCTATGAGCTCTCCGAGACCCTCCACCACCTGCTCCGGACCAAGAGGCTGACCTTCATGGCCGTCAACGGTGATTCCGGAACGGGGAAGACTTACTTCTGCCAGGCCATCGCCGCAGGTTTCGCCGGCGTCCGGGCCGATGAGATCCTCTATCTGATGCGCGATTCCAAGCGCGGCCAGAAGGTCTTCAATCGGATTCTCGGCCTTCGCTGGCTGAAGGATCACATCGATCCCTGCTATTACCAGGATGATCATGTCTCCGAGGCCGAGGACGACCCCGAAGCCTATTTTCGCCGGTTCCTTGAAGAGAACGCCGCCAAGCGTCTCATCATCCTCGACGGCTGCCGCGACCGGCATTACTTCCAGAGGGTCATCGATTTCCTGTATCTTCATGGAGAGCTGGAAGTGGAGGTCAATTTCCGGGCCAATTTCTCCACCCGCCGCCTCAACCTCGAGACCCGGGAAGCCGCCCTGGAGAGCGTCAAGCTGCACCTCCAGTTCCTGGAGGAGCCGGCGCTCGAGGACACCGCGTTCTATCAAGACGGGCTGGTCATGCTCTACGATCTGGACAACTCGCTCTCTTCCCGGCTTGACGCCGAGGAGACCAGAGAACTGTTTGAGCGGCCGCGGGTCGACTCCTGGGGAGAGCTCATCCGCATCGGCGATTTCTCCGGGGAAACGGAGAGCCGGCCCTGCCGCGAAGAGAAGCCGCGTCTCAGCGAAGACGATCTCGAGATCCGGGAAGAGCCCTGGCCCGCCGGCCGCACTTCTCCGTTCTCGCCCGACGAGAGAAAGCTCAAGCCGGAGCTAAACGAGGACCTCGAGGTCGAACCCAACCTCTTGCAGACGATCCCCCTGGACGACATCCGTCCGGGTCGTCTTCGTTTCTATGCTCAAGACCAGGTCGCGGGTCAAGGAGAAGCGGGCGTTGTCTTCGTCCTGACCTTCCTGGACAACCGTATTTTCCAGACGGCCGTAAAGGGTATCGCGGACCTTGCTCTGCTGGGACGCACTTTCTATCTGGCGGTCCCGGGCCGGGGGCTGCTCGGGCTCTCCTTCGAGCGAAACGAGATCACCGAGTGGCCGGCCGGAGACGTCTTTCCCCTGAGAATCGTCGGCTTCCCTCCGGACAAGCTCATCACCGCCTATCAGGACGGGACGATCAGAGTTTGGGATTTCCTGGAGAAAAGGGTGCTCGCCTTCCCCGGTCGATTGACTCCCCTCTGCGCCCTGGCCGTAGACCACGCGGGACGCATTTACGGCGGTGGAGAAACCGGGAAATTGAGGCAGTGGGACCTGGAGAAGAAGACGGCCAGAGATTTCGCCGGTCCGGCCGGCCCCATCCGCTTCATCCGCCGCTATCCGTCGGGAAAGGTCCTGGCGGTCGAGGACGGTGGATCAGAAGCCCGGCCTTCTCTCCTCCGCATCCTCGACCCGGCCGACCTCACCATCAGGACGATCCCCGCTCCTTCCGGCCTGACCGTGAACGGCATCAATGTTTATCTGGACGGCCGGATCATCGCCGGAGGCTCGTTTCCGCCGGGCCGGCACGGCGCCCGCGAAAAGAACCTGCTCATCTTCTCGCCCCGGGCGAACGACTGCTCGGTCCTGGCCCTGAGCGGCCACGGAAGAGAGACCAAGGACTGCCTGGCCATGGCGCCGAAGATCGTCACCGCCGGTACCGGTAGCGGCGGCCGGTCGTCCGTTCGGATCTGGGGAAGCGCTTTTTTTGTCCGGACAGAGCTCGGCAAACTGTTCATAAAACCCTGAAGGCAAGGGGCATCTTTTTTAATCACCCTCTCCCCAACCCTCTCCCATTCAAGGGAGAGGGATGTTCTTATCTATCGCTTTTGTGAAGGGGTTAGGTTAATTTTCGTATCCCCTTATTTAGTGCCCCCCTAATTTGCAGCAGGAGTTCCCCCAATAATTAGGTCCGAGATGGGCTAACTTATTTTCCATCAGGGAGTTAGTCCGGACGGAGCTCGGCAAATTGTTCATAAAACCCTGAAGGCAAGGGGCATCTCCTCGCCGGAAGCATTTCTATAGGTGCCATCTTCAAGAAGGGCCCAGGAGGCCGCCCTTAAGCCCCCGTAGCGGAAGGGGGACCCGTCGTTTCGACGGGGGGAACCGACGGGACTGGTTCCCCGGGGTGCGGGGGCTGTGGGCGGCCTCCTGGGCCCTTCTGAATCACGCAAACCGAAAGGCGTGTTTCTTCGCTTGTGCCTGAGACGAAGTTTGTAATAATATGCATGAGCGGAAATTTCCGACGCGGAGGTTTTTGATCATGTCCAAAAAATCCCTCCTGGCAGGGGGCGTCCTGCTCAACGCCGTCATCCTCCTTCTTTTTTCGAGCGTTGGGGCCCAAGAAGCCCCCAAGAAGATCACTTATGAACAGGCCTACCTCAACAAGGAACCCCTCCTGTTCAAGCCGATGACCACGGGCTTCTGGCTCGATGACGAGAGCTATCTCCTCCGAGAGCGCGACGAAAAAGGCAAGATGATGCGGCTGCTTAAGGTCTCGGTCAAGAGCGGCGAAAAAACCCTCTTCCTCGATTACGGCGCCCTGCAAAAGGCCCTGCCTCAAGGCGTCATGGCGGCGGCTCCCGCAGAGATGAGCCCGGATTATTCCAGGTTCATCTATCAGCATCAGAATGACCTCTATCTGTATCTCCCCAAGACACAAGTGTTCCGACGCCTAACCGCGACACCGGAGGAGGGGAAAAACCCCCGCCTCTCCCCCGACTCCAGGTATCTCGCCTACACCCGGGCCAATAACCTCTATGCCTTTGACCTCGACAGCGGGCTCGAATATCAGATCACTGCCGACGGCTCCGATTCGATCTATAACGGCTGGGCTTCCTGGGTTTACTATGAAGAGATTCTCGGACGGGGCTCGCGCTACGCCGCCTTCTGGTGGTCGCCCGACAGCCGCAAGATCGCCTTTCTGCGCTTCGACGACAGCCCGGTCCCGGTCTTCCCCATCTTCCGCTCGACCGGTGCACATGGCGATCTTGAGAAAGAACGCTACCCCAAGTCCGGCGACCCCAATCCCAAGGTCAAGCTGGGAATCGTCACTCTGCCCGAGAACAAAATCGTCTGGGCCGATTTCGACGAGAATGCCGACCACTACGTGGCCTGGCCGTTCTGGCTCCCCGGGAGCGACAAACTGACCGTCCAGTGGATGAACCGCGGCCAGGACAACATCAAGATCTTCGCCGTCGACCTCAAGACCGGAGCAAAGGAGGAGATCTTCGATGAGAAGCAGCCTGCCTGGGTGGAGTTTTTCGAGGACCTCACCTTCTTCAAGGACGGCAGCGGCTTCCTGCTGCGCAGCGATGTCGACGGCTGGCGGCACCTCTATTCTTACGACCTCAAGGGAAAGCTCCGGGCCCGCCTGACCGAGGGCCCCTGGCAGGTGAGGAACATCGGCCTGGTGGACGAGAAAAACAGGCAGGTCTATTTCAGCGCCGACAAGGAGAATTCCACCGAGACGCACCTCTACCGGGTCCGCTTTGACGGCCAGGGTCTGGAGCGTCTGACCAAAGAACCGGCCAGCCATTTCTGCCAGGTCTCACCGGGCGGGAGCTATTACCTGGATACGTCGACGAGCATCGACCGTCCATCCAAGCAGGACCTCTACCGCAGCGACGGGAGCTGGATCCGGACCATCGACAGCAGCGAGACTCCGGCGCTCAAGGGATACGCCCTCGGCAAGAAGGAACTTTTCACCATCCCCACCGAGGACGGCTACGCGCTCCCGGCCTACTGGATCCTGCCGCCCGATTTCGACCAGAACAAGAAATATCCGGTGATATTCACGATCTACGGGGGGCCCGGTGCCCCGACGGTGTCGAACGCCTACCCGCCGCTGTCCTCGCTCTACCTCGCCCAGGAGGGCATCATCGTCATGAGCGTCGACCACCGCTCGTCCGGCCATTTCGGGAAGAAGGGCGTCGCCCTAATGCACCGCAGCTTGGGAAAATGGGAAATGCACGACCTCATCGAAGCGGTCAAGTGGCTGCGGGAGAAGCCGTTCATCGAGGCCACGAAGATCGGCATCACCGGCGGGAGCTACGGCGGATACACCACCTGCCTGGCCCTGACCTTCGGCGCCGACTATTTCACCCACGGCATCGCCGGCTCCTCGGTCACCGACTGGAGGCTTTATGATTCCGTCTATACCGAGCGCTACATGGATACGCCCGCGGAGAACAAGGAGGGCTACGAGTTCGGCTCGGTCATGACCCACGCCGAGAAGCTCAAGGGCGTCCTCCTGCTCATGCACGGGGACATGGACGACAACGTCCATATGCAGAACACCAGCCAGCTCATCGACGCCCTGATGGACCAGGACAAGATGTTCGAATACATGGTCTTTCCCAACCAGCGGCACGGGTTCGGCGGCAAGAAACGGGAGAACGCCAGCCGCCGCAGCGTGGATTTCTGGTTCAAGCACCTGCTCGGTCGCTGAGATGGGGGACGGGGAGGCACGCTTCCGGACGCTTGCGGCCTGTCCGGCTTGCGCGGGCGCGGACATCCGCAGGTATCAAAAAGGGACTTTTTCCGGCCGGTTGACCCAGGACCAGATCAAGATCACCGACAGCCAGTACGGCAAGACCTGGGACCTCAGTATCTGCGCCGACTGCGGACATATCTTCGCCAACCCCTGCCCGACGCCGGAACACCTGGCCTCTCTTTACGGACGCGTCGAAGATCCCCTCTACGAAGACGAGGCCGCGGGCCGCTCCAAGAATTTCCTGCGTATCCTGCGCCGTCTCGAAAAGCTCCTCCCGGAGAGGGGCGCGCTCTTCGATGTCGGCGCCGCCACCGGCATCCTGCTCGACCTCGCCCGGCGCCGCGGCTGGGAGCCCGCCGGAATTGAACCCAGCTCCTGGGCGGTGAGGGCAGCGGCCGATAAGTATGGGCTCGGACTCATCGAGGGAACGCTGGAAACAGCCTCTCTTCCGGAGGATCGCTACGCCGCCGTGACGATGGTCGATTTCATCGAGCACACGCCCCTTCCGTTCGAAGCGGTGAGGAAAGCACAGGCCATCCTGCGGCCCGCCGGGATCCTCGTCCTGGTGACTCCGGATATCCACAGCCGGGCAGCCCGCCTCGCCGGCCGAAGGTGGTGGCATCTCCGGCCCGCTCACCTGGCCTTTTTTTCCCGCAGATCACTCGACGCGCTGCTCCGGCGGGCCGGGTTCACCGTGGTCGTCGAGCGCCGCTACGCCTGGACCTTCAGCGCTCATTATCTTCTCTCCCGGAAGCCGGCCTTCCAAGCCCGGTTGAAGAACACGGGACCGGCTTCTTTTTTGAAGAGAATTCCGATAAGATTGGCGCTCGGTGACTCGTTCGAGGTCTACGCCATGAAGGACAGCGGAAGGTGACCGCTTACCTGCACGCACTGCGTCTAGAAAGATGGCCCCGTAGTGCCGCCATCATCCTGGGTAGCGCCGCTTTTTTCTTCCTGCACCGGGATTTCTTATCGTCCTTTCGGCCTCTGGAGATGGCCTTTCTTCTGGCCCTGTCCTTCTTCCTGACCTGGGCCATTTCCACGGCGAATTATGTCGTCAACGAGATCGTCGATGCGCCCTACGACATCCATCATCCCGCCAAACGATACCGCCCCCTCGTCCAGGGGGAGATCAAAAAAGCCCCCTTCATCCTGCTGGGCATCGGCTTGACCGCAGCCGGCCTAGCCCTGGCCATGGTCTTCTTTTCCCGCTCCTTCGTCCTTTCCCTTCTCGCTCTCTTGGGCGCCGGTTTCCTCTATAACATCAAACCGGTCCGAACGAAGGACATTCCCTTCCTCGACTCCATCTCGGAATCGGCCAATAACCCGATCCGCTTCCTCATCGGCTGGTATGCCTTTGCCCCGGCACACCTCTTCCCCCCTTTCAGCCTGCTCGTGGCCTGGTGGTCCTTCGGCAATTTCCTGATGACGGCCAAGCGCCTGTCCGAATTCCGGCTCCTCAGAGACAAGGCGGCCGACTATCGGCTCTCCCACAAGAGGTACTCCAGAAACCTTTTGCTCTTCGGGATGGTCGTCAGCGCGGCCGTCTTTCTCGCCAGCGGCCTCCTTTTTCTTTTATCGTCGCGGCTTTTTCGGTTCCTGGTTGTCCTTCCCATTTTACTGCTCTACATTCTCCTTTTCTTCCGCAAGACCCTCAAGGAAAAGGAGGTCATGGAAGAGCCGGAAAGCTTGCTCCGCAACCCCCTGGTCGCCCTCCTGACCCTTGCCCTGGTCGTTCTTTTTGCCCTTTCCTTTTTCTTGTGATAGATTAGGGACGGCCCGTTCTTCCGGGGAAAACGAGGAAGACCATGAACATGTTGGATATTGCCTTGAAACTCCTGCTGGCGATCGCCCTCGGCGGTATCATCGGCCTGGAGAGAGAAACGAGCCAAAAACCGGCCGGGCTGAGGACCCATATCCTGATCTGCGCCAGCGCGGCGATGATGATGATCCTCTCCGAGCTCATGCTGGTCGGAAAGACGGCTGCGGGCGGAGAAATGCTCCGGGTGGCGGCCGCCGTCATCACCGGCATGGGGTTCATCGGGGCGGGCACGATCATCCAGTCCCAGGGAATGGTCCACGGTCTGACGACGGCCTCGACGCTCTGGACGGTCACCGGCCTGGGCCTGGTCGTGGGCGCGGGCTATTACCTTTTAGCCGTGCTTTTCTCAGGGCTCATCCTGGCGGCTCTCGTCCTTTTCCGCCGCGTCGAAGAGACGCACCTGAAAAAGGCTCTCTACCACTACCATCTCAAGATCAAGGACAGCCCCGACATCCTCATCAACCTGAGGAAACTGATCTTCCATCTCGGGCTCAAGCTGGCCGAGCTCAACCTCAAGAAGGAGAGAAACGTCTCGGTCGTTACGCTCTCTTTCTCCTCCTCCGAGGAAAAGGAACGCCAGTTCAACCAGAGCCTGTTCGACATGGGCGAGATCCTTGAGATCAAGATCGAGTAGAAAAAAGATCGTCCTGGCGACCTTCAACCCGGGCAAGCTGCGGGAGATCCGGCGCTCCTTGGGAAGATTGCCTGTGGAGTTCCTTTCTCTCCAGGACATCGGAGCGGACGAGGATATCGAGGAGAAAGGAGAGACCTTCCTCGAGAACGCCCGCCTGAAGAGCCTCGCCTACAGTTCCCTGAGCGAACACTTAACCCTGGCCGAGGACTCCGGCCTGGAGGTTGAATATCTCGCCGGCGCTCCGGGAGTCTTTTCCGCCCGCTTTTCCGACCCCGGCGCTACGGACGAGAGGAACATCCAAAAAGTGCTTCGGCTTCTGCAGGGAGTCCCCTGGCGCGACCGCAGGGCGCGGTTCGTCTGTCAGCTCGTCCTTTCCCAGAAGGGGCGCATCCTTAAAGAGTACCGCGGCCAGGTCAGAGGCTATATCGCCCTGGAAAAGAGCGGTGATTTCGGCTTCGGCTATGACCCGATCTTTTTTTACGGACCTTTCGGCAGAGCGTTCGGGCGGGTTCCACGCACGAAAAAGAACGCGGTCAGTCACCGCGGACGGGCCCTAAAAAAAATGAAGCTGTATCTTCTTCGATTCCTCGCCTCCGCGGACGGGCAAACATAGAAAAGACGGAAGGGGGCACAGGCCCCCTTCATTCCTTCACTTGTTCGCCGCTTCGCCCACGGTGATCAGGTCCTTGAGCTGTTCGAACATCTTCTCTCCGACCCCGCGGACCTTCAACATATCCTCGATCCTTTTGAAGCTTCCGTTCTCCTTCCGGTAGTCGAGGATGCGCTGGGCGATCTGGGGGCCGATCCGGGGCAGCTTCTGCAGCTCCTCCAGAGAGGCGGTGTTGATGTTGACCTTGCCGCCGGCCTTCGCCGTCGCCTGCGCGGAGACGATCGGGGAGACGACAAGAGCCAGGACGAGACCGATGAGCAGCGTTTTCGCCACCAGTCGTGTCATGATGACCTCCTTTCGTTTCTCCTTTATGCAAGAGCCGGGCCAAACACCATGATTCGTTTAATGTGTTTATCATCAATTAGTTAGAGAATAATCAAGGGGGACGAAGTGAATAGTTGTTGATCAGTAGGCCATGTTTCTGTCAACCGCAATTCACTCTTAACACCTCCCTCACGTCTTCACCCACTTCCCTCGAGAAGACATGGACAATGGCCAGAGCGGAAATATTGAAGTTGTTATGACACATGCTGGACTTTCCTTGACACCCCCTCGCGGCAGGCGATATGCTGGTCTTAACTGAATCTTGACCGAATCTTGACCCGCCGCGGGTGAAATTTCCCCTGGTGAGGTGTTACTCTATACGATGGGTGACCGAATGCCGAATTCTCCGGTTCGCCGTCCGGCCCGGCCGCG
>DATKXS010000062.1:0-8379 GCA_035528895.1 Candidatus Desulfaltia sp. | reverse complement strand
CCTGCCGGTCGATGTGGCCAAGGACATGGGCGCGGATATCATCATCGCCGTCGATCTGGCCAGCCCCCTGAGCCCTCGGGAAGAGCTCGCCACGGCCGAAAAAATCCTCGGCCAGTCTCTCCAGACCGTCGAGCTCGAACAAAAGAAGGACAAGATGGACAAAGTGGACCTTCTCATCTGGCCCGACCTGAAGGGGCTGTCCAGCACCGACTACTTTTACCCCGACAGGATGGCCCGGATCAAGGAGCGTGGCGAGGAGGCGGCCCGGCAGGCACGGCCCTCGCTCCTGGCGCTCCAGGAGAAATTCGGTCTGAGGCGATCACCAGAATCCCGCAGCCGATCAATAGCTCCGAGCGAGAGGCGTATTCTCGGGTATGTTGTGGTCACAGGCAATGATAAGATCCCGGCCTCGTTTATCGCCAAGCTCTTCGGTTTGAAAACGGGCGAGCCCGTGGACGCAGCAAGAATAAGCCGGCAGGTCAACGAACTCTATGCCCTCGGCTACTTCGAGAACATCCAGTATGATATCTTCCCTGCTGAAGACAGCAAGATCGATCTGCGCCTGGCCCTGCGTGAGCTGCCGCGGGCGAATTTGCGTTTGGGACTGCGTTATGACGGCTACCGCAACCTGGTCGCCGCCGTCGGCCTCTACGCCACCAACTTCCCCTTTCCCGGGCTGCGGCTGGAGAACGAGCTCGAGGTCGCCGGGCTGACCCGTTTTTTCTCCAAGATCTCCTACCCGACCAAGACGCTGGATTTTCCCGTTTACCCCTTGCTCTATCTGAACCACCAGAATATCCCCACCCGGCTCTACGGGGGGGACGGGCGGGTCATCACGAGCTATCGAGACCGGTCCTTTTCCCTGGGAGGCGGGCTGGGTTTTCTCCTCAAGAAGAGCCTGAACATGGAACTGGCCTACGAGCAGGAGTGGCTGAACATCCGGCCCCAGTCCGCGTTTTTTCCGCTGGAGCCACTGCCCGAATTGAAGCCGGGCCTGCGCAAGGTCGAACTGCAGGCTACGGTAGACACCCTGGATGACCTCAGGGTTCCGAAGAACGGCCTTTATCTGCGGGCGCTCTACGAAGGGAGCTACGAATCCCTGGGGTCGGACACGGCCTATGAACTGGCCGAAGCCTCGGCGGATATCTATACCACCTTCCGGGAGAAGAAAACCCTCCGGTTGTACGGATATTGGGGGACGTCCCGGGGAGATCTCCCTTTCTACAAGCAGCTCAACCAGGGACGCCCGGGGACGTTCGTCGGGATGGGCTACGACCAGCTGCAGGGAAACACGATGAAAATCCTGAGGGGCGAATTCAGGTACGACTACACGAACCTGGTCCAGCTCAAGGTCATGGCAAACGTGGCGCTTAACCTCGAGCAGCGCTGGCCGGAGGTCACCTACTCGCCCGGTACTCTCTGGGGAGTGGGAACGGGGGTGGTGATCAATTCCCCCCTCGGTCCCCTGGAGCTGGTCTTCAGCCTGGGCAGTAAGGGCGTCAGTGATCCAAACACCCTGCAGGTCGTGGCCTACCTTGAGCTGGGCGCTCGGTTCTAGAGAGAGCTCTATTCCTCTTCGGGCTTGACCCGCCCTTCTTTCACCGCCTCGGCGATGATCTTCTGCTGGAGGTGAGAGGGGACTTCCTCGTAGTGCGAGAACTCCATCAGGAAAGATCCTCGCCCCCCGGTGATCGAGGTCAGGGTCGGCTCGAAGTCCAGCATCTCGGCCATGGGAACCGAGGCCTTGATGATGCGCATGTTGCCCTTCTGCTCCATCCCCTGGAGCTTGCCCCGGCGGCCGTTCAGGTTACCCATGATGTCACCCATGTAATTTTCGGGCGAGTACACTTCGACGGACATGACGGGCTCGAGGATAGTGGGTTTGGCCTCGCGCATCGCCAGCTTGAACGCCTTGGAAGCGGCGATCTTGAAGGCGATGTCGGAGGAGTCGACCTCGTGGTAGGACCCGTCGTAGAGGATGACCTTGAAGTCAACGGCCGGATATCCGGCCAGGACCCCTTTCTTCCGCGCTTCCAGGACACCCTTTTCGACGGAAGGGATGAAGTTGCGGGGAATGGCCCCGCCGAAGACCTTGTCCTCGAACTCGAAATCCTGGCCCCGCGGCAGGGGTTCCATCTTGATCCAGACGTCGCCGAACTGGCCCCGGCCGCCGGTCTGCTTTTTGTGCCGCCCCTGGACATCGGATCTCCCCTTGATCGTCTCCTTGTAGGAGATCTTGGGAGGCTTGAGGTCGACGTCGACGTTGTAGCGCTTCTTCAGCTTGTCCGTAATGATCCGGACGTGGAGCTCGCCGCCGCCGGAGATGAGGAGCTGGTTGGTGTCCGGGTCGCGCTCGAAGCGGACGGTCGGATCCTCTTCCATGATCCGGTGCGAGGCCTGGGAGATGCGGTCCTCGTCGGCCCGCGTCTTGGGCTCGATGGCAAAAGAAATCGAGGGCTCAGGGAACTTGATGGGGGGCAGCGCGATCTCCTCCCCTTTGGCCGAAAGGGTATCGCCCGTGGACGTGACCTTGAGCTTGGCCGTGGCCACGATATCGCCGCACTTGGCCTGGCCCGCCGGGCTCTGCTCCTTGCCCTGGAGGAAAAAGAGCCCGCCGAGCTTTTCGTCGGTCTCCCTGGTGACGTTGCTGACAACGCTGTCCGGGTTAAGCTTGCCCGAGAAAACCCGGAGCAGGGAGATCCGTCCGGTATAGGGGTCGGAGATCGTCTTGAAAACGAGGGCGGCCAGCGGCTCGTCGATGGAGGACTTGAGGCTCCCCTCCTTTCCCTGGATGGTCGCCTTGACCGCCCCTCTCTCCAGCGGCGACGGCAGCAGTTCGATCATTCCCTGGGCCAGCGGCTGGGCGCCGATGTTGGCCAAAGCCGAACAGGCGTAAACCGGATAGATCTGGCGGTTGAAGACCGCTTTTTTCAGGCCGGCCCGAACCTCTTCGGAGGACAGCTCCCCCTTTTCCAAGTACTTCTCCATGAGCTTCTCATCGTTCTCGGCGATCATCTCGACGAGCTCTTCTCTTTTTTTGGCCGCCTCGGCGCTGAGCGCCGCCGGGATTTCCTCCTCCTTGAATTTCCCGCTCTCGTCCTTCTCGAAGACCAGGGCCTTCATCCGGACGAGGTCCACGACACCGCCGAAATCCTTCTCCTCGCCGATGGGGATCTGGACCGGCACGGCCTGCCGGCCGAAAAATTGACGGATGGACTCGACGGTCCGCTTAAAATTGGCATTCTCCCGGTCGAGCTTGTTGACGACGAGCAGGCGCGGCAGGCGGAACTCCTCGAGCATGGCCCAGACCTTTTCGGTCCCGACCTCGACTCCGGCCACTCCGCAGATCAGGGCGGCCGCTCCGTCCACCGCCCTCAAGGAGGCCCGGGTGTCCCAGAGGAAATTGCTGTAGCCGGGGGTGTCGACGCAGTTGATCTTGTGGTCGCCGAGCTCGCAAAAGCAGACCGCGGCGTTGATCGAGATCTTGCGGTCGACCTCTTCCGGCTCGTAGTCGGTGACGGTATTCCCTTTGTCGACCTTGGTCAGCCGGCCGGTCGCCCCGAAATCGAAAAGCAGGGCGGCGGCGAGGGAGGTCTTCCCCGAGGAACCGTGGCCGGCCAGGGCGACGTTTCGGATCTTGTCCGGAGTATGATCTTTCATCCCGAAGCCTCCTGAGGATGGGTGAAAAAAGCCCAGAATCGCTCTTCTAACACAACCGGGCGCGAGAAAAGAGCAGAGGACATATTACACCAAAGACTTCGGCTATCTCAAGCCTTTCTAAGTGTGGATGATGTCCTGGAATTCCTGGGGCAGCGGGGCGTAGAATTCCAGCAGCGCCTTCGAGACCGGATGGGCGAAGACGATGTGCCAGGCGTGGAGGAACAGCCGTTTGTATTTCCCCGTCTTGTCCCGGCCGCCGTAGCGCGTGTCTCCCACGATGGGGTGTCCGGCCGCGGCGAAGTGGACCCGGATCTGGTGCGTTCGCCCGGTGACGGGCTTGATCTCCAGCAGGCTGAGATCGTCCAGCACCTTTTTCACGGAATAGAGCGTCAAAGCCGCTCTTGGCTTCTTGGTCCGGATCGAGATCTTCTGCCTGTGCCGGGGATGCCGGCCCAGCGCCCAGTCGATCCTCCCCTCCTCGGTTTGAATATGCCCCCAGACCAGTCCCAGATAGACTTTCTCGACTTCGCGCGCCTTGAACTGGCGCTTGAGTTCCGTGTAGGCATTCGCACTCCGGGCCACCACCATGATCCCCGACGTCTCTTTGTCCAGCCGGTGGACGATGCCGGGCCTCTCCGGGTGTCCGATCCTGTCGATGCCGGGGAAATGGTGGATGAGGGCGTTGACGAGGGTTCCGTTGGTGATGCCCGCTCCAGGATGGACGACCAGCCCGGCGGGCTTATTGAGGACGATAATGTGCTCGTCCGAGAAGATCACGTCCAGGGGGATCGCCTCGGGAAGGAGGGCGCTCTTTTTCCCCAGCTCCTGGAGATCGACCTGGATGACATCTCCCACCCTCAGCTTGTGGGAGGCTTTGGTCCAGGTGCCGTTCAGCCGGACCTTCTGGTCGGCGATGAGATGCTGGATCTGCGACCTGTTCAGGTCGCTGAGGTGCGCGGCCAAAAAAACGTCCAGACGCTGCCCGAATCCGAAAGAAGCGGTGATGTGGAATTTCTTCTCAAGCACGCCGCTTTCTCTTCAACCAGAAATGGAGAAAGAGTCCGGCGCCGAGCCCGAGGATACAGAAGAACTGGGGAAGAGTCAGGCTGAGGAAGGGCGAGCCTCCGCGGATGAGGAAGGCACGCTCGGGATGGTCGCCCCGGAAAAACTCGGTGAAGAAGCGGATGACGGAATAGTTCATGATATAGAAGGAGAAGACTTGGCCGTCGAAGGTCCGGCGCCTGAGGATCAGGAAGAGCACCAGGAAATTGAGAA
The DNA here is from genome assembly GCA_035528895.1 of Candidatus Desulfaltia sp. Classification (GTDB taxonomy): domain Bacteria; phylum Acidobacteriota; class Aminicenantia; order Aminicenantales; family UBA8522; genus UBA8522. The sequence goes on along the minus strand of DATKXS010000062.1, from coordinate 3,444 downwards.
AGTTCAGCCCGGACTCGAAGAGCTGGACGGGATAGATCGGCCGGCCGATCGGGATGCCGGTGAGGTCATGCGCGTATTGACTCTTGAAGACGACCCCCAGCGGGGCCTGGCAATCCCGGCCGAAGCAGCAGCCGGCCATGAAGCAGCCAATGCGGCCGAACCCGTGTCCCAAGGCCAGGGCGGGACCGGCCAGGTCGGCCACCTTCCAGGTGGGGAGCTGATGGCGCCGCAAGTAGAGAATGGCGAAGACGACTCCGAAGACGAGCCCGCCCTGAAAAACGCCGCCGGAGCGGGCCAGGCTCAGGAGTTCGCCCGGATAGCGAAGATAATAGGAAAAATTCCCGACGAGGAGGATCAGCTTGGCGCCGATGAGGGAGATGAGGATGATGTAGAAGCCGGCGTCGACGATCCGGGGAGCCTCCAAACCCTGTTTCTTGGCCTGAACATAGACGAACCAGAGGCCGAGGGCGACTCCCAAGGCCACCAGGAAGCCGTAGGTGTGGACGGTCAGAGGGCCGAGACGGAAGAGGATGGGGAACATGCCGGTTTCCTCACAAGGAGAAGGATGAGAAGAAAGAGAGCACCGATGGTGATGCAGGAATCGGCGACATTGAAGAACGGCCAGTGCCGGTTCTTGATATGAAGGTCGAGAAAATCGATCACGTAGCCGCGGCCGACCCGGTCGACCTGGTTGCCCAGCGCGCCGGCCATGATCAGCGAAAGCGCCAGCTTCAGGCCGCGTTCCGCGGCCGGCGTTTTAAAAAAATAATAGATGACCAGGGCCAGGGCAACGAACGAGGCCGCCGTCAGGACGAGAAAGACCGCCGGGCGGCCGCTCTGGGAGAAGAAACCGAAGATGGCCCCCCTGTTATGGATGTGAGTAAAGTTGAAAAAACCCGGGATGACCGTCCGGCTGCTGTAGAGGGGAAGATGCCTGGCCACCAGCCACTTGCTGATCTGGTCGACGAGAACGAGGGCGAGGATGAGGCCGAGATAAGGGACATTTCTTCTCATTTGATCTCCCGGACCACTTCCTCGCAGCGCCGGCAGAGCTCCGGGTAATCGCGGCTTTGGCCGACGGCAGGAGAATAGTTCCAACACCTCCGGCATTTATCGCCCTTCGCCCGGGAAACACGGACACCGAGCTCCTCGGAAGCGCCGGGTTCGACCATCACGGAGGAGACGATAAAGAGCGTGCCGAGGTCCTGTTCGTATTTCCGGACGAGCGCCAGGTCGGGAGCGGGCACGGCCAGGTGGACCTGGGCTTCAAGAGAATTGCCGATGAGCTTCTCCTCCCGCGCTTTCTCGAGCTCCTTGAGGACGGCTTCGCGGAGGATGATCAACCCGTCCATTTCCCGGCCGACATCTTCGTCCAGCCGGCGCCCCTCGAAGGCGGGGAAGGTTTCGAGATGGATGGAGTCTTCCTTCCCGGCGAAGGGAGGAAGGCTCTCCCAGGCCTCCTCCGTTGTGAAAGGAAGGATCGGCGCCATCAGGAGCAGGGTCTCCCTGAGGATGTCGAAAAGAGCCGTCTGGGCCGACCTGCGGAGCAACGACCCCCTGGCCGAACAGTACAGCCTGTCCTTGAGGACATCCAGGTAGAAAGCGCTGAGCTCGACCGTGAAGAAGCTGTAGATGGAGTGAAAGACGACGTGGTATTCGTGGTCGTTATAGGCTTTGAGGATACGATTCCCGACCTCGGCGGTTTTCTCCAGCGCCCAGCGATCGAGGAGTAGGAGCTTATCCTTGTCGACCCGATCCCGGTCGGGGGCAAAGTCGGAAACGTTCCCCAGGACGAACCGCCAGGTGTTCCGGATCTTGCGGTAGGCGTCCTCGAGCCGCAGCAGGATCTCCGGCCCGAACCGGGCGTCCTCCTTGTAGTTGAGCATGGCCACCCAGAGACGCAGGACCTCGGCCCCGTCCTTCGCGATGATTTCCTCGGGCTCGATGAAATTGCCCAGCGATTTCGACATCGCCCTCCCCTGCTCGTCCAGGACGAACCCGTGGGTGATGCAGGTCCTGTAGGGCGAGCCGTTCCGGGCGCCGACACCGATGAGCAGGGAGCTGTTGAACCATCCCCTGTACTGGTCGTGGCCTTCGATGTAGATGTCCGAAGGCCAGGGCAGGTCCGGTCTCTTGCCGAGGACGGCGTGGCTCGCCCCGGACTCGAACCAGACATCGAGGATGTTGTTCTCCTTCTCGAACTCACCGCCGCCGCACTGGGGGCATCTTACCCGCGGCGGCAGGAGCTCCTCGGGGCCCTTCAGGTACCAGGCGTTGGAGCCTTCCCGCCGGAAGATGTCGGCCACGCGGAGGGTGATCTCTTCCGAGGCCAGGATGTGCCCGCAGGCCCGGCACTCGAACGCCGGGATGGGGACTCCCCACTTGCGCTGGCGGGAGATGCACCAGTCGGGCCGGGCACTCATCATGTTGGAGATCCTCTCTTCCCCCCAGGGCGGGATCCAGCGCACACGCTTGATCTCGTCGAGCGCTCTTTGGCGGAGGTCGCTCTTGTCCATGGAGATAAACCACTGGGAGGTGGCCCGGAAGATGACCGGGTTCTTGCAGCGCCAGCAGTGGGGATAGGAGTGGGTGATCTTCCCCTCTTTGAGTAGGCTCCCTTCCTTCGTCATGTCGGCGGTGATCAGGGGATTGGCCGCGAACACGTTCAGGCCTCCATACCGTTCCACCTGGGGGATGAATTTCCCCTCGCTGTCGACGGGGGTGTAGATCTCCAGGCCATAGGCGAGGCCGGTGAGATAGTCCTCATGGCCGTGGCCGGGCGCGGTGTGGACGCAGCCGGTCCCGTCTTCAAGGGTCACGTAATCGGCCAGGACGAGCAGCGATTCGCGGTCGATCCAGGGATGCCGCGCTTTCAGCCTGTCCATCTCTTTGCCCGGAAAGGTCGCCAGGATTTTTGGCTCTGTGAGCCCCAGTTCTTCGGCGACGACGGGGAGCAGCCGCTTGGCCACGATATAGACTTCCTCCCGGCTCTCGAAGGCGATATAGTCGTGCTCGGGATGGAAGGCGATGGCCAGGTTCGCCGGGAGTGTCCAGGGTGTCGTCGTCCAGATGAGGATAAAGACTTTTTTCCCTTTGAGCGGGGGATATTTGGCCGAGATGTCGGAGAGAAGCGGGAACTTGACGTAGATCGATGGTGAGGCGCGGTCCTTGTATTCGATCTCCGCCTCGGCCAGGGCTGTCTGGCAGTGCGGACACCAATGGACGGGGCGCAGCCCCTTGTAGACGTTCCTGGAAGCGAAAAAGGCGGCCAGGTGTCGCAGGACGTCGGCCTCGTATTCGGGGTTCATGGTCAGGTAGGGCGCCGGCCACTCGCCGAAAACACCCAGGCGGACGAACTCCTCCCGCTGGATGTCGATGAACCTCAAGGCGTACTTCCGGCACTCCTCCCGGATCTCGATGATCGACATCTCCTTCTTCTTCGGA
>DATKXS010000061.1:0-31098 GCA_035528895.1 Candidatus Desulfaltia sp. | reverse complement strand
GCGAGTGACCTCGACCTTGATCTTATGGTAGGCGCCGTCCCAATTGTCATCGACATAATAACCCAGGACATAGTAGCATCCGGTCAGGTCCTGGATTTTCTCGATGTGCTTCTCGTAGTTGCTGATATTGCCGAAGTATTTGCCGCCCGTCGCGCTGGTCATCTGCTGGAGGGTGTAGGTTCCTCTTGTCGCCGGATCGCTGCCGAGGACGGAAGAAAGCATCATGGTATCCAACGCGTAGATAGCGCAATTTGCCGAACTCAGCTCCTTAAGCATGTCTTCATACCAAGAGAGCAGATGCGCTGATTCAAAATTTACAGGCCTAGATGGGTAATTTTCAGGAGGCGGTATGCCGGTGAAAACCGAATACGGGACTCCGGAGGAGAAATAGATGAGGGATTTGTGCCCGGGAATGTACCTCATCGCCTTGGCCAGCTCCGTCATCTTCCGGATAAAATTGTAGGCCTGGAGCTTGGACTCTTCTCTCTGCCTTCTCAGCGTCTCTAATTCTTTGAATTGCTCTCTCTCAGGATCAAAAACATGCCCCGACGAACTGGCGTCTTTGGGATTCTCCCCCTTCAGTAAATTCCAGTACTTGGCCTCGAAATCCTCGGCCCTGCCGAGGATATCTTGAATCCCGAACGCCTTGACAATCTTGCGCACCGCGGAGTGGTCCGTGGTGAGGTATTCATGGAGCGTCAGGCTCTTGCTCGCGGAGTAGGAGAGCAATCCCACCTCGTCCGTGGGCTGAAGTTGGGTGTCGATGAAATGCAGCGCGGCTTCTTTCGTTTTGTCGATGCCCTTGGCGTTGTTGAAGGCAAAATCCAGGAATAGAAAAAACTTCCGCGACATCAGCTCCCGGGCGGGCAGCGCCGGGGTCTCCACGACCTCCGCAGGGGCTTCCTTTTTTTCAGCGGGAAGCGTTAGAACATGTCTCTCGAATTCCGTCAGCGCCTGCTTTTGGCCTTCGTCAAAGACAAGAAAATCGTCCTTCTTGAGGTCGAGGACGGGATTCCCCTTCTTGTCGGTGACATAGACTTGGACGAGCTTAAGCGTGACCGCGACTTCGTGACGGAGCTGGGTTTGCTCTCGCTGAGCTTGAGCCTCCGCGTGGTCATTCGGGAAGAATGCTAGGGATATTGCGAGCAGGACGCCCCCTAGAATCAGACGATTTTTGCTCATGCCCTTAGACGCTATCTTCTTTTGCCGTATCTTCCAATCAAGATATAGGAGTCCGGGACTGTTTTGTCAAGGACCGGCGCGTGACTTCATACGACGACTTATTTTATCTTTCCAGAATTCTTGGAAACATCCCAAAATCCGTGATCTTAATGTTGGTCGCAGGAGACCGTCCGGAAGCCCCCGTAGCGGAAGGGGGACCCGTCAGTTTTCTGACGGGGGGAACCGACGGGACTGGTTCCCCGGGGTGCGGGGGCCGGGGACGGTCTCCTGCGACCACCGGAATCATAAAAACGGAGAAGCTTATGGCGTTAATTTTGAACTTTGCCCGGGCTTTTGGAGTATAATATAAAGACAATATTAGTATGAGTTTTTTCGGCTTTTTTATCACTATCCTGCACATTTCAAGAAAGAAGGAGGACGAATGGACATTTCCAACCCTCATCGCCGGATGGACAGGCGAGGCTTCCTGAAGAAAGGGATGCAGGCGGGGGCGCTCGTCGTCTCCTATCCCGTCTGGAAGCACTTCGCCGGAAAGGAAACGGACCTCGTCCGGGCCGCGGAGACGACGGCTCAGTCCGCGCTCGACAAGGACACCCTCGGGAAACTTCTCGAGGCCTGCCTCAGCCGGGGCGGAGAGTTCGCCGAAGTGTACTACGAACGCTCCGTCACCAACAGCATCTCCCTGGACGAGGACAAGATCTCCACCGCGACGCGCGGGCTGGACATGGGTGTCGGGTTCCGAGTCATCCAGGGGGAAAAAACGGGGTATGCCTTCTCGGACGACCTGGATTTCGCCCGGCTCAAGGAGGCGGCCGAAACGGCGGCCCTGATCACCTCGGGCGCCGCGGAGCAGAAGCCCGCGAAATTCACGCCCCTCTCCCCTCCCTCCTATTACCTGGTCAAGGTGTCCCCCGACACCATCGCCTCGAAGGAAAAGGCCGCTCTCCTCATCAAGGCCAACGCCGTGGCCCGCGCCCACGACAAGCGGATCACCCAGGTGGGCGTGAGTTTTTATGACATCAACAAGAAGATCATGATCGCCAACTCCGAGGGACTCTACACTGAGGACACCCAGACCCTTTCCCGGTTCGGCCTAAGCTGCGCTGGCCTGGAGGGAACTCAAAGGAGTATGGGCTATGAGTCCAAGGCCGGGTCGTACGGATTCGAGCATTTCGACCTGGCCCTGGCCGAGGATTCCGGCCGCAAGGCCGCCGAGATGACCATCCGGCTTCTCCCCGCAGAGGACGCGCCGGCCGGCGAGTTCCCGATCGTCATCGCCGCCGGCTACGGCGGGATCTTTTTCCACGAGGCCATCGGCCACAGCCTGGAGGGCGACGGCATCCGCAAGAAGACCTCCTGTTTCTGGGACAAACAGGGACAGTCCATCGCCACACCGGTCGTCACCCTGGTCGACGACGGGACCTATAAAGGCGCCTGGGGAGCTGTCAACGTCGACGACGAGGGCTGTGTCGGCAAGAACACCGTCCTCATCGACAAGGGCATCTGCTCCGGCTTCATCCAGGACAAGCTCAACGCCAAGCTGATGAAGGTTAAGCAGACCGGCAACGGCCGCCGCCAGTCCTACCAGTACTACCCCATCCCCAGGATGACCAACACCTACATGCATACCGGCGAGTCAGCGCCCGAGGACATCATCAAGTCCGTGGACAACGGCCTGTTCATCGCCAAGATCGGCGGCGGAAACGTCTCGCCGACCACCGGCCGGTTCGTCTTCTCGGTCACCGAAGGCTACATGATCGAGGGCGGCAAGGTGACCAAGCCGCTCAAGGGGATCATGCTCATGGGCAGCGGCCAGGACGTGCTCAAGAACATCTCGATGGTCGGCACCGACCTCCTGGTCATCGGCGGCGGGAGCTGCGGCAAGGACGGCCAGTCCAAGCCGGTCGGGTTCGGAAACCCCACGCTCAAGGTCGACAAGATCACCGTGGGCGGGAAAAAGGCATAAGGGAGAAAGACCATGGATTTCAAGAAAATCGGCGAAGACGTCGTCAAGAAAGCGATCAAAGCCGGCGCCGAAGAGGCAGAAGCGGTCATCGAAAACGCCAAGGAGTTCAGCGTCAATGTGCGCAAGGGCGAGGTCGAAACCCTCCAGAAATCGGTCTCCAAGGGACTCGGCCTGCGCGTGTTCGTCAACAAGCAGCTGGGGTTTTCCTACACTTCGGACCTGTCCCCGGAATCCCTTGAGGATACCGTCAAGAAGACCGTCGAGCTGGCCAAGATCACCGAGGCAAAACCATGGCAGGGCCTCCCCGACTTCGGGCCTCAGCCGCTCCATGACCTTGCCCTCTATGATCCAGAGATCGCGGCCGTGCCGGACGAGAAGAAGATTGCCATTGCGCGTGAGGCCGAGAAGATCGCCATGGCCCAGGACAAGCGCATCACCAACACGGAGGGCGGCTCTTTCTCCAACACCGAGCGAGAAGCCGGGCTTTTCAACTCCAAGGGCATCTCCTATGTCCTGAAGGAAACGAGCTGCGGGTTCAGCACCTACGTGGTCGCGGGCGAGGGCGATAACATGCAAGGCGGCGGCTGGTCGAGCTACAAGCGCTACTTCAAGGAACTCTCCCCAGTGGAAGATGTGGCTAAGAAGGCGGCCGAGAGGGCTGTGGCGATGCTGGGGGCCAAGCCGGTCGAAACGGCGAAAGTTCCCGTGATCTTCGACCGCTACGCCGCTCCCTCCTTCTGGATGGGCATCCTCTACGCCATCAACGGCGACTCGGTCTTCCGGAAGACGACCTTCATGACCGAAATGCTCGACAAGCCGATCTCCTCCCCGTTGGTCACGATCTACGACGACCCCACGTCTCAAAGATTCATTGCTTCCACACCTTTCGACGGCGAAGGGAATGTCACCAAGAAGTGCACGATCGTCGACAAGGGTATACTCAAGACATTCTACTATGACTCCCAAACAGCCCGGAAAGCCGGGGTCAAGGTCCACACGATGGCCCGGCGGTACGGGTACAAAAGCGGCCCCTCGGCGGGATTCCTCTGCATCGTCGTCGAGAACGGGAAGGACAACCCAGTCGAGCTCTTCACGGGAATGAAGGAAGGTCTTCTCGTCACCGGGATGAGAGGAATGGGGACCGACGTCACGACCGGAGCTTTCTCGGTCGGCTGCAGCGGGTTCTGGATCAAGGACGGCGCCAAGGCCTTCCCGGTTGACGGTGTCACCCTGGGCGGGACGACACTTGAGATCCTCAAGGCGATCGACAAGGTCGCCAACGACCGGGATATGCGCGGCGGCCTGAACAGTCCGTCGTTCCGGGTGGCGGAGATCACCGTCGGCGGGAAGAAAGCGTAGCGGCTGCGGCTTTTTATAACGGAAGTTCTCCTTTTTTCTTCTCGCCTTCGCTTCTCGAAAAGAGCTTCTATCTCTACTTGCCGAGAAGACAACGAAGAAACCAATTGCCGACTTTTTGGATATTGATATAAGGTACAATATGATCATGAATAGGATTGTTGCGACGGCGCTGAGTCTTCTCATCTCCACTTGGGCAGTCGCTTTCGGCCAGGAAAAAAGCGTCGGGCTTACGCTCGGCCCTCCCTTAGAGATTGGCCGCAAGGAAATGCTCTTTGCCTCGATCGCCTCCGTCTGCGAAGATGCTTCACTCAATTTTTATGTGCTCGACCGGATGGAACACGCGGTCTTCAAGTTCTCCCCGGAAGGCCGCCTCCTGGCGAAGTTCGGCCAGAAGGGACAGGGTCCCGGTGATTTTCAGTCTCCGAGCCAGGTCGTTTTAGCTCCCCAGGGCGAATTGGCCGTCCTCGAGGACCTCTATTATGTCTCTTTTTTAAAAACCGACGGCACCTTCATCCGGCGTCTCGACCTTAACGGACGGCTCGGGCTTGGATTTATCGGGTCCGACCGCTTCTATGGCTGGATCTGGCGGCCGGAGGACCAGCAGCAGCTAATGGTCGATGCCGAAAACAAAATCCTCAGGACCTTTCATACCCTCACCAGGGATCGTTTCTCAGTCAACTTGCCCGACGAGACCGGACGGTTGGTGATGTTCAACTACAGTCATGACGCTTATGTCCCCCGGTTTCTGTATGCCCACGGCGGACAGCTCAGTGCCGTGGGGATAAGCGACCGATATGAAATTGAACTACTCGACGAACAAGGTCAGACGATCACAACGATCCGGCGCGACCTAAAATCCCAGAAATTCAGCGGCCGGGAAAAGGATCATCTGGAGCGCGGACTCCGGGAATTCGCCAAGTCCAAGGGATGGCCCGAGCGGGTCGCCCGCGAGCTCGGCAAAAAGATCCCAGCCTATAAAAACATGATCCGGGCGGTTCGAATCTCCCCGCAGCATGTTTTTGTCTTCCGGTTTGCGCCGGATATCTCGGCGGAAAATGTCCCCTCCCCTGTTGACATCTTCAGCCAGAAAGGTGAGTTCCTGGGGATGGCGGAGTTCCCGGATATCCCCTTGGTCATTTCCGCTGAGACGGCCTATTTCGTCAACACCGACGGCACCGGCAATGTCTATCTTCTGAGGGCGGGGTACTCTCTGGATTTTTAATGACTAGCGCAAAAACAGCCAGGCCGAGACGAAGAGTCCGACGATGATGACAAAAATGCGGATGGCCTGAGGGTCGACGCGCTTGGCCGCGCGCGCCCCGACATACCCCCCGATGATCGCGCCAACCGCCATCACCGGCGCCAGCCTCCAGACCACCAGCCCGTTGATGGCGAAATAAACGAAGGCGATCACGTTGACCAGCGTGACCAGGATCGTCTTCAGCCCGTTCATCCGGTGGATGTCCCGCAGGCCCATGACGCTGAGCGAGCCGAGCATCAAGATACCGATGCCCGCGCCGAAGTAGCCGCCGTAGGTCGCCACGAAGAGCTGGAACAAAAATCCCCAGACGCGCCCGCCGGTACCGACCTTCTCCTCGCCGTTTCCGAGCCGCAGCCAGCGGGTGAACGGATCCCGGAAAGCAAAGAGAAGCGTCGCACCGAGGACGAGAAACGGCACGATCGCGTTGAAGAGCTCCGGCGGGGTGCTGACCAGGGCCAAGGCGCCCAGGAACCCGCCGACTAGGCTCGGGATGAGCAAAGTCATCAGGAGATCGCGGTAGATCTTGGTATCCCGGCTGTAGGCGACCGCGCTGCTCAGAGTCCCGGGCCAGAGCGCCGCCGTGTTGGTGGCGTTCGCCAGGATGGGGGGCTGTCCGAAAGCGACCAGGGCAGGAAACGAGATCAGACTGCCGCCGCCGGCCACCGCGTTCAGGGCTCCGGCGACGGCGGCCGCGAGAAACAAACCGGCCAGAGCGATGATCATGTCCATGGATCAGGATAAGGCGATCTTAAAGGATTCTCTCTTTGCCCTTCTTCCTCAGACTCTCGATGACGTCCTTGACCCGCTGGTCGGCGTTCTTGTCGCAGACGAGCAGCGCGTCCTCGGTGTCGACGACGATCACATTCTCGAGGCCGACGACGGCGGTCAGCCGCCGCGGGCTGTAAACCAGACAGCCCCGGGAATCGACAAAAAGGCTCTCGCCCCGGAGAGCGTTCCCGGCTTCGTCCTGCGGCCAGATATCGGCCAGTGAAGCCCAGGAGCCGACATCGGACCAGCCGAAATCCCCCTCGACCATCAGGACGCCTTCGGCTTTCTCCATCAAGGCGTAATCGATCGAGGTCGCCGGGATCTCCCGGAAGACGGCGGCCACCTCGGAGCGGTCCTTTTTCTCCAGCGCCTTGAGGATTCTCCGCCAATAGGGGAAGAAATCCGGCGCATGTTCCTCGAGTTTCCGGGCGAAAACGTCCGCCCGCCAGATGAACATCCCGGAGTTCCAGGCATGGTTCCCCTGCGCCAGGAATCTCTTCGCCTGACCCAGTTTCGGCTTTTCTTTGAACCGGAGGACCGGATAAAAAATCTCCCCCGCGATTTTTTCCCGCTTCCGGCCGGAATAATGGATATAGCCGAAACCCGTGGAGGGATAGGCGGGCGGGATGCCGAAGGTCACGATGATATCCTTTTCGGCCGCCGCCGCAGCCGCCGCCCGGAGCTTCTTGATAAACCGCGCCGGTCGAGTGATCAAATGGTCGGCCGGGATCGCGAAGACAACGGTCCGGGGATCGTGGAGATAGATCCGGGCCGTGGCCAGGATGAGCGAGGCGGCCGTGTTCCTTCCGACCGGCTCGACCAGGACGTTGTCCGCCTTCAGCCCGGGAACCAGTTTCCGGATCGCCGCCGCCTGAGTCTTATCGGAAATGGTGTAAATCGCCTCGAGAGGCAGGAGCGGCCGGAGCCTCGCCACCGTCTCCTCGATCATCGTCATCCGGCCGGCGATGGGCAGGAACTGCTTGGGGCGGCTCTTCCGGCTGAGCGGCCAGAACCGGGTGCCGCTTCCCCCGGCCATGATCACGGCGCAGACGCGCGACCGCCGGATCATGCGTTCCCCAGCCCCTTGATGGCCCGCTCGAGGGTCTTCCGGACTTCCTGCTTGATGGCTTCGAGGTCTTCCGGCGTGTAGGCCTCATACCGGAGGACCAGGGCGGCCTGGGTGTTGGAGGCGCGGACCAGCGCCCACCCCTTGGGATAGCTCACCCGGACCCCGTCGATGTCGATGATCGGGTATTTCTTGGCCAGTTCCTTTTTCACCTCGTCGACAATCCGGAACTTCACTTCGTCGGAGGCATAGACCCGGATCTCCGGCGTAGAGAATGCCTGGGGAAGGTCGGCCAGCATCTCCGAGAGTTTTTTTTCCGAGCGGGCTAGGATTTCGGCCAGCCGGGCCGAAGCATAAATGGCGTCGTCAAACCCGAAGAAGCGGTCGGCGAAAAAGATGTGCCCGCTCATCTCGCCGGCCAGGAGGGCTTTTTCTTCCTTGATCTTTTTTTTGATCAGGGAATGACCGGTCTTCCACATGATCGGCCGGCCGCCGAGCCTGGCGATCTCCTCGTAGAGGAGCTTCGAGGCCTTGACCTCCGAGATCACCGCGGCTCCCGGGTTCGCCGGAAGGATGTCCCGCGAAAAGACGATCATCAGCATGTCTCCCCAGAGCAACCGGCCGCTGTCGTCGACCACCCCGATCCGGTCGCCGTCGCCGTCGTAGCCGACACCAAAGTCGGCGCCCCTTTCTTTGACAGTCCTGATCAAGTCTTCCATGGCCTCGGGGAGGGTCGGGTCGGGATGATGGTTGGGGAATCGTCCGTCCGGCTCGCAGTAGAGCTCGGTCACCTCGCAACCCAGCTTCTTGAAGATCGGCACGGCCACGAACCCGGCGGTCCCGTTCCCGGCGTCGAGGACGACTTTCAGCTTTCTGCGGAGCCGGATATCCTTCAACACGTAATCCTCGTATTCGGGGATGACGTCATAAGATGAGCGCGTCCCTTCCTTGTCCGTGATCATCGTCTTCTCTTTGAGGATCCGGTAGACCTCCTGGATGGTCTCTCCGTAGAGCGTCTCCTCCCCCACCATCATCTTGAAGCCGTTGTACTCGGGAGGGTTGTGCGAGCCGGTGATCATGACGGCCGCCTCGTTCTTCTTGTAGTAGACGGCGAAATAGAGAAGCGGAGTTGGGACCAGCCCGATGTCGACGACGTTGCATCCCGTGGAAAGAAGGCCCCGGGTGATGGCCTCGGCGTAGGCCGGTGAGCTCGTCCGGGCGTCGCGGCCCAGGGCGACCCGCTTCTTGCCGTGCCGGCGGAAAAAGGTTCCGACTCCCCGGCCCAGGTATTCCACGAATTCGATGGTCAGGTCCTTGTCGACGATCCCCCGGATATCATATTCCCTGAAGATTTTCGGGTTGATGTTCATGTTCGCCTCCCTGTCTGATCAGCGGTCTTTCTCTTCGGCCTCTCTCTGCCTGTTCCTCCAGGTCGAAAGGTCTTTGACCTTTTCCTCGACCTCGGGCCACTTATTCTGGGCTCCGAGAATGAATTCGATGAGCTCCCGGACGGCGCCCTTCCCGCCGTTATGCTGAGAGATGAAATGACACTGCTTCTTGACTTCCGGATGAGCGTCGGCCACGGCTGCGGCCAGCCCGACCGCCCTGATGACCTCGAGGTCGCCCAGGTCATCGCCGATATAGGCGACTTCGTCGGCCTGCAATCCGTGCTTGACCAGGATGCCGTCAAGCACTCTTTTTTTATTCAGGATCCCTTGATGGAGCTCTTCGATGCCGAGTTTTTCCGCCCTCTTCTCCAGAGCGCGCGATGTCTTGCCGGTGATGATCGCCGTCTTGAACCCGACCAGGTGGGCGAGCAGGATACCCAGGCCGTCCCGGACATGGTACGACTTGACCTCTTCTCCATCGGGGAGGATGGATAACGTTCCGTCGGTCAGGGTGCCGTCGACATCCATGATGATCATCTTGATCCGCAGCGCTCTGGTCCGTCCGTCCGTCATCAGAACATCTCCGTACGCCAGAGATCGTGGAGGTGGATAATGCCCTCGACTTTTCCGTTTTTGGCGGTGACGACCAGCGAAGTGATCTTCCGCGCCTCCATCAGGTTCAGAGCTTCGACGGCCAGCCCTTCTCTATCGATCGTGACCGGCCGGACGGTCATGCATTCCCCGGCGCTCTTGTAGAAGAGGCGCTCCTTGTGTTTTCTCATCGTCCGGCGCAGGTCGCCGTCGGTGATGATGCCGAGGAGCTTATCGTCCTCATCAAGAACACAGGTCATGCCCAGCTTCTTGCGCGTCATTTCTTCGATCACCTGGATCATCGGCGTCGCCGCCGATACGCACGGGATCTCCGCTCCCCCGTGCATCAGCATCTCGACCCGGATGAGCTTCCGGCCGAGCTGGCCTTTGGGATGGAAGCGGACGAAGTCCTCCTCGTTAAAGCCCTTCTCCTTCATCAGGGCGATGGCCAGCGCGTCACCCATGGCCAAAGCGGCCGTCGAGCTGGCCGTGGGCACCATGTCATTCGGACCCGCCTCCCGTTCGACCTTGGCGTCGAGGACGATATCGCTGTACTTGGCGATCCGCGATTTCCGGTTGCCGGTGATAGTGATGAGCTTGACGCCGATCCTCTTGATGAACTCGAGCAGGTCGACGATCTCCTTGGTCTCACCGCTGTAGGAAATGGCCAGGATGACATCGTTCTTGAGGATCATGCCCAGGTCGCCGTGGCCGGCCTCGGCCGGGTGGATGAAAAGGGCGGGCGTCCCGCAGCTCGCCAGGGTGGCGGCGATCTTGCGGCCGACCAATCCGGATTTTCCCATGCCGGTGACGATGACCCGCGACTTGCTCCTGGCCAGGAGGCCGACCGCCCGGGCGAAATTTTCATCCAGCCGGGGGACGAGTGCGGACAGCGTCCGGCTTTCGATCTCCAGCACTTCCCGGCCCGTCTTGATGATCTCGTTCTTCTTCATGAGCTCAAGACCTCGCCCTCGGCTCCTCCTCCCGGAGGGCCTTTTTGACCCGGAGAGCGGTGCGCAGGACACCTTCTAATTTATTTAATACCAATGAATTAGCTCCATCGGACAGGGCCTTCGACGGGTTCTCATGAACCTCCAGAAAAAGGCCGTCGGCGCCGGCCGCTACACCGGTCCGCGCCAGCAAGGGGATGAACTCCGCCTCTCCGCCGGAAGCCACCCCCCGGCCCCCGGGCTTCTGGACGGCATGAGAAGCGTCAATGACCACCGGAAACCCCCACCGCTTCATCAGCGGGATGGAGCGGACATCGAAAACGAGGTTGTGGTAGCCGAAGAAGGTCCCGCGCTCTGTCAGCAGGATGCGGTCGTTTCCCTGTTTGAGGACCTTTTCTACGGCGTTTTCCATCTCCAGCGGAGAAAGGAACTGGCCTTTCTTCAAGTTGATCGGTTTTTGGGTCCTGGCTGCCTCGATGATCAGGTCGGTCTGGCGACAGAGGAAGGCCGGGATCTGGATGACATCGAGCACCTCGGCCGCCCTGGCGACCTGGCAGGTCTCGTGGACGTCGGAAAGAACAGGGACGGCGAGCTCCTCTTTAACGCGCCTGAGAACGGCCAGCCCCTTCTCCAGCCCCGGCCCGCGGTAGGATCCCATCGAAGTGCGGTTGGCCTTGTCATAGGAAGCCTTGAAGATGAACGGCAGCTTGAGGCCGGCGCAAACCGCCTTGATCCGGCGGGCGAGAGAGAGGGCGTCGTCCTCGCTTTCAATGACGCAGGGGCCGGCGATGAGGAAGAGAGGCGTCGTCCCCCCGGCCGTGACCCCTCTAGCGATCTTTACGGACTTTGGCTTCTTGGAGGCGATGGGCATAACTTGCTCCGATAAACGCTTTAAAGAGAGGATGAGGGCTCAAAGGCTTGGACTTGAATTCGGGATGGAACTGGCAGCCCAGGAACCAGGGGTGGTCCTTGATCTCAATGATTTCGACCAGGTTGAGCTTAGGGTTGTGACCGGTAAACGACAGCCCTGCCCGGGCCAGTTTCTCCTTGTAGGCGGGATTGAACTCGTAGCGGTGGCGGTGCCGCTCCAGGATCAGGTTTTTCCGATAGGCTTTGTAGGCAAAAGATTTCTTCTCCACCTGGCAGACGTATTCGCCCAGCCGCATCGTCCCGCCGATGTCGTGCTCCGGGCTGAGCTCGCGCCAGAGGAAAAAGACCCCGTGCGGAGTATGGGCGTCGAATTCCGTGCTGTTGGCCTGAGCGAGCCCGGCCACGTTCCGGGCGAACTCGATGGTCGCGCACTGCATCCCTAGGCAGATCCCTAAATAGGGGACCTTTTTTTCACGGGCGTAGGTGACGGCTCGGATCTTGCCTTCGATCCCGCGGATGCCGAACCCGCCGGGAACGAGTATTCCGTCCTGGGCCCCCAGGACCTGCTCGAGCCTCCCCTTCTCCAGGTTTTCTGACTCGATCCAGCAAATGTTGACCTTGAGCCCGTGGGCCACCCCTCCGTGTTTCAACGCTTCCTTCAGGCTCAAATAGGAGTCCTGGAGCCCCGCATACTTTCCGACCAGGGCGATGGTCACTTCATCCCTGGGCTTATTCATCCTGTTGATGAGCGATTGCCAGGGGGCCAGATGACGCCTCTTCGGAGGGAGGCTGAGCTTCTTGAGGATGTATTTATCCAATCCTTCCTGGGCGAACAGGAGCGGGATCTCGTAGATATTGTCCACGTCCTTGGCCGTGATGACGGCTTCGAGCGGGACGTTCGTGAACAGGGCGATCTTTCCTTTGATGTCGGTGGTCAGGAAGCGGTCGGTCCGGCAGAGCAGGATGTCGGGCTGGATTCCGATGGCCCGGAGTTCCTTGACGCTGTGCTGGGTCGGCTTCGTTTTCAGCTCACCCGAGGTTCCGATGTAGGGGACAAGAGTGAGGTGGACGAAAAGCACGTTCTCTGGCCCCAGCTCCAGCCTCATCTGGCGGGTCGCTTCGAGGAAGGGCAGGCTTTCGATGTCGCCCACCGTCCCGCCGATCTCGACGATAACGATGTCATTGCCCTCGGCGACGGCACAGAAGGCGTTCTTGATCTCATCCGTGACGTGGGGGATAACCTGGACCGTCTTGCCCAGGAATTCTCCCTTTCTCTCTTTGCGGATGATCGCCTCGTAAATCTTGCCGGCGGTCCAGTTGTGCGCCTTGGATGTTCTAGTGGAGGTAAATCGCTCATAATGGCCAAGATCCAAGTCCGTCTCCGCTCCGTCATCGGTGACATAGACCTCCCCGTGTTGGAACGGGCTCATCGTCCCCGGGTCCACGTTCAGGTAGGGGTCGAATTTCTGCAGGGTGATCCGATAGCCGTGGCTTTCGAGCAGGCGGCCGATCGAGGCGGCCGCGATCCCTTTCCCGAGCGCGGAAAGGACTCCACCGGTGACGAAGATGTATTTTGTTCTAGTCATGGCCTTTCTTTCTCAGGATCTCTTCGACCCTGATTATATCCTGCGGCGTATCCACGCTCAAGGCGGGATGCGAAACTTCGATCATCCTGATCCGGAACCCGTTCTCCAGGACCCGGAGCTGCTCCAGTTTTTCGGCCGTCTCGAGCCGGGAGGGCCGCAGGCCGGAAAACCGGAGAAGGAAATCCCGTTGAAATCCATAGATACCGATATGAAGATAGAAAAAATCGGTGGCCTGGTAGGGGAGGGGTGAGCGGGAAAAATAGAGCGCGTATCCCTCCCTATCGACCACAACTTTGACCATGTTCGGGTCATCTATCAGGCCGAGATCATCCACCCTGGTCATGAGCGAGGCCATGGAGATGACCTCGTCTTGGAGCACTTCAACTAGGCTATCGACAAGCCGGCCGGTGATCATCGGCTCATCCCCCTGGATGTCTATAATTATTTTATTATCAATATCTTGCGAAACTTCTGCGGTTCTTTCCGTGCCCGATCCATGGTCCCGGGAGGTCATGACCGCCTCGACACCGAAACCCCGCGCGGCTTCCTGGATTCGCCTATCGTCGGTCGCGATGATCACCCTGTCGACCAGCCGGGCTTGTTTCACTCCTTCATAAACCCACTGGATCATCGGCTTCCCGAGGATCGGAGCCAGAGCTTTCCCCGGAAACCGATTGGAATCGTATCGGACGGGGATGACCGCCGCAGCCCGCTTCAAGATGACGCTCCCTCCTTGGGCTTGTCTTCCTGGGGAGAGGCCGCGGCGATCTGTTCGCCGGCCTGGCAGTTAGCCTCTAGATAAGCGCCCTCGTCCACAACCAGCTTGGGGGTGATGATGGAGCCGAGAACCCGGCCGCGGCTGTGAATCTCGACCTTGTCGTCGGCCCGGATCGTGCCTTTGACTTCACCGTTGATCACGATATATCCGACCTGGACATCGGCCTCGACTTTGCCCTGCTCGCCGATGACCAGCATCGAGTCGGAAACGATCTTGCCCTGGAAATGCCCGTCGATGCGGAACGATCCTTTGAAAGACAGCTCGCCCTTGAACCGGGTATCCTTGTCGAAGAAACCCGTGATCTTCTGCTCGTCATATTCCCTCTTTCTTTCTTTGTCTTTATCTTTCATCATGCTCCTCCTTTGATTGTTCGATAGATGCGGTTGAGGTCATCCAGAGAGAAATATTGGATCTTGATCGTCCCCTTCTTTCGACTTCCGGCGATCGTCACCTTGGCCCCTAGAATCCGAACGAGGTCTTCCTCCAGAGCTTGGAGGTCGGGATCGAACTCCGGCTTTTTGGAGGCGGCCGCCCTCCCCTTGCGGCCGGAAATCAACCTCTCGACATTTCTGACGGTGAGATTCCGGCTGACGATTTCCCCGGCCAGGGCGATCTGAGAATCCGGATTATCGAGCGCCAGGAGCGCCCGGGCGTGGCCCATCGTGATCTTGTTCTCAGACAGATAGTCCTGGACGACCTGGGGAAGGTTGAGAAGCCGAAGATAGTTGGCGACCGATGTCCGGTCCTTGCCCACCCTGGTGGCGATTTCTTCCTGAGTATGGCCCAGCTCCTCGACCAGTCTTTGATAGACATGGGCGATCTCCAGCGGGTTGAGGTCTTCCCGGTGCAAGTTCTCGACCAAGGAGATCTCGAGCTGCCGTCCGATCGGTATCTGCCGAATGAGGACGGGAATCTTCTTCAAGCCGGCCTTAT
This sequence comes from Candidatus Desulfaltia sp., assembly GCA_035528895.1. Classification (GTDB taxonomy): domain Bacteria; phylum Acidobacteriota; class Aminicenantia; order Aminicenantales; family UBA8522; genus UBA8522. Next base: position 16,400 of record DATKXS010000061.1, on the reverse strand, counting down.
GAGCCGCTCTCCAGCGCCTTTCCCCGACAATGATCTTGTAGGTATCGCCCTCGGGGACAACGAGAATGGGCTGGATGACTCCCGTTTCCCGGATCGACCGGGCCAGCTCCTCGATCGATTGGGGGTCGAACTTTAGCCTCGGTTGCAGCGGATTGGGCACAACCTCATCGATAGCCACCTCGGCATAGCGCTCGTTCTTGATAATCCCGTAATCATCGGGCAAGAACACGCCCAGACCCTTTCCCAACGCTTTCTTGGTCATTTCCTGAGTAACTCCTGTGCCAGATTCAGATAGGCCTCTGCCCCTTTGGACTTGACATCATAAAGAACGACCGGTTTGCCGAAACTCGGCGCCTCCGCCACCCGCACGCTCCGGGGGATGACGACTTCGAAAACAATTGTTTTGAGCGATCGCCTGATCTCCCCGGCCACCTGTTTGGAGAGGTTGGTCCTTTCATCGAACATGGTCAGGACGATCCCCTCCATGGAAAGAGAAGGGTTGAAATATGTCCGGACCTCGTCAAAGGTCGCCAGCAGGTCGGGGATTCCCTCCATGCAGAGGAATTCGCACTGGATCGGGATGAGGACGGAATCGGCTGCCGCCAGGGCGTTGATGGTCAGAAACCCCAGGGAGGGCGGGCAGTCGATGAAAACATAATGGAAATTCCGCCTGAGCTTGCCGACAACATCCCGGAGACTTTTTTCCCGGTCGTCCTTGGAAAAGAGCTCGACTTCGGCGCCCGAAAGCTCCGGCGAACAAGGAAAAATATAATAATTATCGAGTTCTGTCCCCAGAATGAGACCCATGGGATCCTGACCATTCATCAATGCCTGATAAATGCCCTTGCGGGCTTCCTTGGCCTTTCCCAGGCTGGCCGTGGCCATCCCCTGGGGGTCCAGGTCGATGACCAGGACTCTGTTATTCTTCATGGCCAGGGCTGCCGAAAGATTGATGGCGGTCGTCGTCTTTCCAACCCCTCCCTTTTGATTGGCAACAGCGATGATCTTGCCCATGCATCCTCAGTGTTTCACGTGGAACATCGGCCTTTCTTAGCTTTTTTCCGGGCCTTGAGGTACAGGCTGAGATTGACAACGGCCGCCGGTGTCATCCCCGGGATTCTCTTGGCCAGGCCAATGGTTCGCGGCCGGGATTTTTTCAGCTTTTCCACCGCCTCTCTGGTCAGGCCGGGAACATCTTGAAAGTCGGTCCCATCGGGTATTCTAGTGCTATCCATCCGCTGGATTCTTTCAATCTCTTTCTCTTGCCGCCGCAGATATCCTTCGTATTTCACCTCGGCTTCCGTATATCTCATCTCTTCGTCCGTCAAAGCCTCCGGATATTTTTTATATTCTAACACACTTTGCAGAGAAACATGGGGTTTTTTCAGCCACTCTTTCAGGGATATTCGGGCTGTGTTCTCGAGGGTCAGCTTTTCTTTTTGCAGGAACAGAAACAGCCTCTGGAGTTTTTCCTGCTTGGCTATGAAAGCCGAGTAGTCCTCTTCTCCGATCAGCCCGTATTTCCGTCCATAGCGGATCAGCCTCCGGTCGGCATTATCCGCCCGCAGGCTCAATCGGTATTCCGCCCGGGAAGTGAAGAGCCGGTACGGTTCTTCCACTCCCTTGGTCACCAGGTCATCGATCAGGACGCCGACATAAGCCTCATCGCGACGGAGGACGAACGGATCTTCCTTCCGAATCTTCAGGCCGACATTGATCCCGGCCATGAGGCCCTGCGCTGCCGCCTCTTCATATCCCGAGGTCCCGTTGATCTGCCCGGCTAAAAAGAGGTTTTCAACCCGTTTGACTTCGAGAGAAGCCTTTAACTCCGTGGGCGAAACCGCATCATACTCAATCCCGTAAGCCGGCCTCAAGATCTTGGCCTGATCCAAACCGGGAATGGTCTTCAGGATCTTGACCTGTACATCATAAGGCAGGCTGGAGGACAGCCCGTTGACATAGATCTCCGATGTCTCCAGCCCTTCCGGCTCGAGAAAGAATTGATGGCGATCGTGGTGGGGAAATTTGACCACCTTGTCTTCAATGGAAGGGCAGTAACGAGGCCCGATTCCGGTGATGAGCCCGCTGTAAAGGGGGGATGCAGCCAGGTTCTTCCGGATGACATCATGGGTCATGGCATTCGTGTACCCGAGGTAGCAGAGGACCTTGTTCTCGAGAGGGCGGCGTGTCCGGAAAGAGAAGGAGACGGGGACCTCATCCCCGGGCTGAGGTGTAAACGCCCCCCAGTCGATCGTGTGCGCGTCGAGCCTCATCGGGGTACCCGTCTTCAGGCGAAACACCCTCAGGCCGAGCCTGCCCAGGCTTTCACTCAATGAAACGGCTGCCGGTTCATTGGCCCTTCCCGCCGAGTACGACCGAAGTCCCATGTGGATCAGGCCGTTCAGGAATGTCCCCGGAGAGACGATCACTGTTTTCCCGAAGATGCACTGGCCGTCCTGGGTCTTCACTCCCCGGGCTTTTCCTCTCGAAACGAGCAAATCTGTGACAATTCCCTGGAAAACAGTCAGGTTTTGGGTATCCTCCAGCCATTTCTTCATGATCAGCCGGTAGCGGGCTTTGTCACACTGCGCCCGAGGAGCCTGGACGGCCCCTCCCCGGCTGCGGTTCAGAAGCCGGAATTGGATGCCCGTTTCGTCGGCCAGGAGCCCCATCAGCCCGCCCAGGGCATCGATCTCCCGCACCAGATGGCCTTTGGCCAGGCCGCCGATGGCGGGGTTACAGGACATCTGGGCGATCGTTTCCAGGTGGATGGTGACCAAAATGGTCTTGAAGCCCATGCGGCCTGCGGCGGAGGCCGCTTCACAACCGGCATGTCCGCCCCCGACGACGATGACATCGTAATCCAGTCCCGCGGCGGACCTCTTGCTCATTTTCCCACACAGAACCGGCTGAAGATGTTGGCCATGACCTCGTCGACCCGGACTTCCCCCGTCAACTGGCCGAGCAATGGCAGGGCCCGGCGGACCTCCTCGGCGCAGACCTCTTCCGAATAGCCCTCGCGGAGCCGCTTCAAGGCTTTCTCCAGGGCGGAGGCGATCTGCTCGAACAGCAGCCTCTGCCTCATATGCAGGATCACCTCTTCCTGGCCGTCCTGCTTCGGCACAAAAGTCGCCAGGATCGCGTTTTTCAAGCGGGGGATGTTTGTCCCTTTCAGGGCAGAGACTGCGATTGCCCGGCTGAACGGGCTGCCCCCCCGGCATTTCCTCCGGTCGATTTTTGCGGGAAGATCGGCCTTGTTGAACAAAATGATCATCTTCTTATTCCTGAACTTCTCGATGAGCCGGAGGTCGGCCGGACTTTCCCTCCGGGAACCGTCCAGGACCAGGAGGATGCCGTCAGCCCGGGAGGCCAGCTTACGGCTTCTTCTGATCGCATCTCTTTCCACGGGATGCGCAGGACGCTCCAGCCCGGCCATATCGATCAGGTGGAAAAAAGAATCCTTGATCTTGATGCGCTCCCGGAGATAGTCACGCGTGGTCCCGGGGTAGGGGCTGACGATCGCTCGTTCATGCTCAAGCAGAGCGTTGAACAGCGTTGATTTCCCGACATTCGTCCGCCCGACGATGGCCAGATTGAGCCCTTCGGTCATCGCCCGTCCAGTCTCATGACTGGCGATCAGTCTTTCCACGGCCCGGAGCACACTTTCCAGACGGCGCGCGGTTTCCCCGGGGGAGATCCCCAGGTTTTCTTCGGGGAATTCGATACCGGCTTCGAGGAGCGAGATGAGGTCGATGACCTGACTGCGCAGGGAATCGATGTGCCGTGACAACCCGCCCCGGAGCTGCCCGAGGGATATCTTGGCCTGCTGGAGGGAGACCGCCGTTATTAGGTCGTTGACCGCTTCGGCCTGGATGATGTCGATCCGTCCCCGGAAATAGGCCCGGAGCGTGAACTCCCCCGGATGGGCCGGCCGTGCGCCGGCCCTGACTCCCAGCCTGACCGTCTCTTCCAGGACCACCGGACTGCCGTGGCAACTGATCTCGACGACGTTCTCTTTGGTATAAGACCTGGGCGCTGGAAAATAGGACAAGTAGGCCTCATCGACGAGTTCATTTCTCTCGTTGTCGAAGAGATCTCCAAGAATGCAGACTCGTGGGCCGATGTCTCGCCAGTTTTTTCGGCGCGGCCGAAAGATCTTCTTGGCAATCGAGAGGGATCTTCGGCCGCTCAACCGGACGATACCGATGCCTCCATACCCCGGAGGAGTGGATATCGCAATGATCGTATCGTCCAACACTGCCGGGCCGCTTTCTTGTCCTCGAGGTGGTGAGCTTCATTTTAATGAAGCCGGTCAAAATAGTAAATGGGGCCCCGGACGCAGTCTGCATTTCTCCTTCTCGCCTCCGCCGGGTATAGGGGACCGCCCTTAGCCCCCGCACCCCGGGGAACCAGTCCCGTCGGTTCCCCCCGTCAGAAAACTGACGGGTCCCCCTTCCGCTACGGGGGCTTAATGGCGGCCCCCTATACCCGGCTCGAGCTCGCCAAGGTTGGAAGAAATGTTTCCTTCGATTGACAGGAGATCTTTTTGGGCGATATAGTATGTTAATATGAGGGAGCGATGATCATGAATGTATTTCCAAGCAAAACAAACCTCGTCCCCGGGCGTATTGGACGATCCTTTGTGGTCGCCGCCGGAATGCTGATTCTGTTCATCTCCGTCCGGCTCTTCGGAGTGCAACAATCCACCCTCCTGGCCAAAGAGGACGTACGCAAATTCCTCCTCACTGGGGAGATTATCAAGAGCGAAGAGATCGGCAAAGGTCTGACTCGCCCCTGGCGGCTGACGCTGACGGACGGCAACCTGATCCACGACGCCTCCTTCCAAGACGTCGACATCCGGACCCTGGAGGCCGGTTTCGCCGGCGGCGGCCGGGAGCTGAACTTCAGCGATTCCTTCCATTACAACATCGCTGCTTATGAGCTGGCTTGCCTGCTCGGTATCGATGACATGGTCCCGGTCACCGTGGAAAGAGAATGGCATGGGAAGAAAGGTTCATTGAGCTGGTGGGTCGACGTCAAGACGGACGAAGAGGAGCGATTGAAAAAGGGGATCTTGCCTCCCGACACGCGTGCCTGGAACCGGCAGATGTACAAGGTCCGCCTCTTCTCCCAGCTCGTCTATGATACAGACCGAAACGTTCAGAACATCCTGATTTCGGAAGACTGGAAGATCTGGATGATCGATTTTTCGCGGGCTTTCCGGACCATTCGCCAACTTCAAGAGGAGAAAGAGCTGCTCAAGTGCGAGCGAACCCTTTTTGATAGACTCTGCGAGCTGGTTCGCGATGATGTCGCGCGCGCAGCCGGCGATCATCTAACCAAATGGGAGATCGATGCCCTGATGTCCCGCCGAGACCTGATCGTCTCCTACTTCGATAAGCTGATCGCGAAAAACGGCGAATCGCGGGTCCTTTATTAAGCCTTAGCTCAAGGCTTTCCGATGGGGAAGACCTTGATCCTTTTCAAGAAGCCTTCGCCGATGCTTTCACTGGTGATCCCGGGAACCTGGTTCACGGCGATATGGACGATCCTCCGCTCGTACGGGTTCATCAGGTCGAGGACCTCGTTTCTCCCGGTGTCGCTGACCTGACGGGCGACTTGCTGGGCATACTCGCGCAGCCTCTTTTCCTTTCTCTGCCTGTAGAATTCGCAGTCTACCTGGACCTTATGGGGAGAGACTTTGTTGAGGACGTGCTGGAAAGCCAGGAGCAGAGAGCCGTCCTTGCGCAGGAGCAGGTTCTTATCCTCGCCCTCGAAGATCACATAGATGGTTTCGTTCTTCTTCTTGACCTGGTACTCCAGCTCTAGAGGAAAATGGGGGAGGAGGGCGTCCAGAAATCGGGTGACGGGGTTCGTGTCCAGCTCCTTCTTGGGCCAGGCCCGGATCACGATCTCCTTGCCTCTTATCCCGAAGAGCTTGGTCTTTTCGGTGACGATCTCATAGGCGAACTTCTCCCGGGGAATCTTGAGCACATGCTCGGCGTGCCCCAGGGCTTCGTCTAGGTTCTTCCCCTTGAATTCCGGCAAAGGTTCATTTTTTTCGTTTTCCATGGGACTCTCTCTTTTTCTTGGCCATCATCCGGTTCATGATGTACTGCTGACCGATCTGCAGGACGTTATTGGTCAGCCAGTAAAGGACCAGCCCGCTCTGGAAATTCATGAAAAAGATGGTCATGATGACCGGCATGATGAGCATCATTTTCGCCTGGGAGGGGTCGGCCGAGGTCGGCGTCATCTTCTGGCTGATGAACTGGGTGGCGCCCATCAGGATGGGGGTCACATAATATGGATCGTGCACGGACAGATCCCTGATCCAGAGGATGAACGGGCTGTGCCGGAATTCGACGGCCACGACCAACATCCGGAAGAATCCCCAGAAAACGGGGATTTGCACCAGGATAGGGAGGCACCCTCCGGCCGGGTTGATGCCGTGCTCTTTGTAGAGCTTCATCATCTCCTCGTTCATCTGGCGGCGCTGGTTGATATCCTGCTTGGCCTTCTTGTATCTTGCCCGCAGGGCCTTGATCTTCGGCTGGAGCTCCTGCATTTTGGACATCGACTTGGTGCTGCTGTAGGTCAACGGGAAAAAGATGATCTTGATGAGGAAGGTCAGGATGATGATGGAGAAGCCCCAGTTGGGGATGGTCTTGTGAATGGTCTTGATGGAGATGAGAAGGATCTCGGCGATCGCCCCGAAGAACCCGAAGTTGATGAGTTTCTTGGAATCGTGTCCGAAAGCGCGCAGCCGGTCGAACTCCTTAGGCCCGATATAGGCTGTCTGGGGTATGCTCACGGAAAGATAGAAGTCCGCGGTCCCCTCGTCCCGGGCTTCCCTGAGGAACAGGGCCGTGCCCTGTTGCGGCGGCGTAATAAAGATCGCGGCCATGTAGTTATCCTCGAAAGCCGCCCAGTTGGCGAAGTTGAAAGCGTTGGCCTCGGGCTTGTACTTTCTTTCGTTGATCCGGTAAACCCGGTCCGCCGCCAGGACGGCCACTCCGCTCCCGCCGCCGAACTGCTGCCTCTTCGAAGTGATGACCGGGTCGCCGATCCCCGGACCCCAGATGACCCGCGGCTCGACCTTGCGGCCGTCCTTCCAGACGCTGATCTGGACGTCGAAGTGGTACGTTCCTCCGGTGAAAATAAAGAGCTTCTCGATTTTTACATTATTCCCATCGGAATAATAGAATTTGAGCTCCCCCGTCTCGCCGTCGCTGAGGGAAAGCCGGGAGACCGAGGGGATGAACAGGCCGCTATTGGCCGTCTTGTCCAGCCCGGCATCCTGGATGTCGAGGAAAAAGGGGTATCTTCCGGCCTTCTCCGCCCGCCGGGAGACAAGCTCCAAACCTTCTTTCTGTTCGTCCAGATGCGCCTTCAGCTTCCAGCTGCGGAGCGAGGCACCCCGGTTGCTCCAGATGGCATCGTAGAGCGATGTTTCGACCACCACCTGCCTTTCTGCCTCGGCCCTGGCCTCTTCAAAGAGAGGAGCCGCGACCGGAGGAGCTTCCGGCTGGGGTTCCGTTGCGGCAGGAGCGGGCGCCGGTTCGGCCGTCTGAGCCGGAATCTCGGTTTGGACTTGAGGCTCGGTCTGGGGCTTCTTCTTCATGAAAATCATGTTATAGAGCGCCAGGACCAGAAAAGAGAGGACGATGGCCAGGATCAGTCTTTTTTCCATTGCACAGACCTCTTAAGGAACGATATCCACTCCGCCCGGATGGAAAGGATGGCACTTCAGGAGCCTTCGGCCGCCGAGTGATACGCCCTTGGCCAAACCGTATTTTTCGATCGCCTCCCGCATGTAGGCCGAGCAACTCGGGTGAAACCGGCACTGCCCGCCCAGGAGCGGCGAGATGACGAGCTGATAGAGTCGAATGGCCAACAACGCCGCTTGTTTCATCGCGCCCTCTTTTTCTCGAAGATCCTCCCGACGGCTTGGAGGTAGCTCTCCTTCAACTCCGCCCAGGTGGCCTCCTTCATCGCCGCCGTGGCCACGATAAGGAGATCGACGGGATGCTCGAGCAAATCCCTATTCCTCCGGAAAAGCTCTCTCATCCACCGCTTGGCTCTATTCCGGGTGACGGCATTCCCGACCTTCCTGGAGGCGACAACGCCCACCCGAGAATACGTCAGGGCATTAGACAGGCCTATGAGGCTGAAATATTTGCTCTTGTACCGGTAACCTTTTTTATAGAGAACTAAAAAATCTTTCTTTTTTCTGACCCTCTCGCGAGGAGCTAGGCTTTCCGCCATCAGACGGCAAGTCTTTTCCTGCCCTTCTGCCGTCGGCTCTTGATGACCTTCTGGCCGCCCTTGGATTTCATCCGGACGCGAAAACCGTGGGTCTTCTTCCGCTTTCTGACATTGGGTCGGAACGTCGGCTTCATGGTTTCAACTCACTTCAGGACAACAATGTTAATCGAGCCCGCTTCTTCTGTCAAGATGAAGTTGAGCTGGAGTTCCCCCTCCGAGTTGACTCCCAGGGGGGATTCGGCTATAATCAGGCTAATGAATTCCTTCAAGATTGGGGATAGGATCATCTATCCCAATCAGGGTCTCGCGATCATCGAAGACATCCAAGAAGAACTTCTTTACGGCGAAATGTTCCAGGTCTACCGGGTCCGCATTCTCTGCAACAACACGCTGGTGATGGTTCCCTCCGCCAACACCGAGGAGATCGGAATCCGCCGACCGATCGCCGAGGACTCGGTCGAGGACATCTTCAAATTCCTGAAGAAACACCGGGTGGCGGTTGGCACCGATTGGAAGGGGAGGTACAAGGAGCATGTCAGCCTGATGCGCTCGGGGACGATCTTCGACATGGCCTGCGTTCTGAAAAGCCTCTATTTTCTGAGCCTGACCAAGACCCTCTCTTTCCGCGAGAAAAAGATGCTGGAAAAGGTCAAGGAGTTGCTCGTCGCCGAGATCTCCGAAGTCTCCGATCTCTCCCTGCAAAAGATCGAGCAGAGGCTCGCCGACACCCTGACCGTCTGCGCCAAGAGCCTCAAGCAGAACGTCGAGATCTGACCCGCTCCGATGATACTGACATTCATCTTGTTGTTCGTCGTCTTTCTGCTCTTGAGCGCCTTCTTTTCCTCCTCGGAGACGGCCTTTCTTTCCTGCAATCCCTACTCTCTCGACCTCCTGGAACAGAAAGGTTCCCGGAGGGCCCGGCTGATCAAGCGGCTGCTCGCCCGCCTGGACCAGATGTTGGTCACGATCCTCATCGGCAACACCCTGGCCAACATCGCGGCCGCTTCGATCGCCACGCTGTTCTTCCTGAGCGTCATGCCCGACGACCGGAACAAAGCCGCCCTGCTGGCCACCCTGACCACCACCCTGTTCATCCTTATCTTCGGCGAAGTCAACCCCAAGACGTTCGCCGCTTATTTTCCGCTGAAGACTTCGAAATTCCTGGTCCACCCGCTCCGCTTATTCGTTATCTTTTTCTATCCTTTCGTCAAGGTGCTGACCTTCATCCCCCGCCTTCTTTTCGGCGCTTCCCCGGAACGAGAGGGCGGCAAGTCGAGCGCCCTGAACGAAGAGGAGGTCAGGCTGGTCCTGACCAAGGGCGTCAAGGGGATGTCATCTCTCCGCCGGCGGATGATCGGGGGAGTGCTGGACATCGGCGCGCGGCCGGTCAAGGAGATCATAGTCCCCCGCCAGGAGCTCCGGGCCATCGATATCGACACCCCTTTTGCTCAGATACTGAAGACCATTCTGGCCACCGAGTATTCGCGCCTGCCGGTGTATCGGGGACGTTTGGACAACATCGAGGGTCTCATCCACACTAAGGATATTATTTCTTATCTTATTGATAATAAAGAATTTAATATCAACGACGTCCTGCGCGCGCCCCTCTTCATCCCGGAGTCGGCCTCGATCGAAAAGGTTCTCGTCCAGATGCAGGAGAGGACCGTCCACCTGGCTTTCGTCGTCGACGAATTCGGCACCCTGGAGGGGATCGTCACGCTGGAGGATATCATCGAGGAGATCGTCGGCGAGATCCGGGACGAATACGACGACAAGGCCGAAGAGTGGTTTCAGGCCGTGGAAAAGAACATCTACCTCGTCAAAGGCAACACCTCGATAAAAGAACTCTGCCAGCGGCTGCCTCTTTGCCTCCCCCAAACGGGCGGATTCACCACCCTGGCCGGCTTCCTTCTTTACCAATTCGGGAGGATCCCGCATGAGAAGGACAGCCTGGAGTTCCAGGGGAACCGCTTCATCGTTGAGCGGATGAACAAGCGTCACATCAGCCTGGTGCACATCACCCTTGGTCCCGGCACCGGCGGGTGAGCCCATGAAGATCGTCGCTTCGAACAAGAAGGCCTATCACAACTACGAGATCATCGAGAGCCTGGAGGCGGGTATCGCCCTGCTGGGGAGCGAGGTGAAGTCCATCCGGGAGGCCCGGGTCAGCCTGAAGGACAGCTACGCCGAGATCCGCAACGGCGAGGTCTTCCTTCTCCACATGAACATCAGTCCCTATGAACAGGCCAACATCTTCAACCACGATCCGCTCCGGGAGAAAAAGCTCCTCCTCCACCGCCAGCAGATCAAGCGGCTTATCGGCAAGATCCGGGAAAAAAGCTACACCCTCGTCCCGACCAAGGTGATGTTCAACGAGAAGGGGAGGGTCAAGGTTGAAATCTCCCTGGCCAAGGGCAAAAGGACCTACGAAAAAAAGCGGGCCATCAAAGAACGGGAACTGGACCGCGAGATGCGGGCCGAGCTGAAGAAGCGGATACGCTGAGGATAGGAGCGGCTCCGCCCCTCGACACCCCCCGAACCATGTCCTATTGACAGTCATCTCCGAACGCTGATATATAAAGCGTCCCCATGAGCCTGACCCTGCTCGACTGGGCGATCGTCGCCGTCTCCATCGTCGTCTGTTTCATCCCCGCCCTTTTCATGGCCCGGCGCGCCGGGTCGAGCACGGCCGAGTTCTTCACTTCGGGCCGGGCGGCGCCGTGGTGGCTCATCGGCATCTCCATGGTCGCGACCACCTTCAGCGCCGACACCCCGAACCTGGTGACCAACATCGTCCGGGAGCGCGGGGTGGCCAACAACTGGTTGTGGTGGGCCTTCCTGCTCACCGGCATGATGACTGTGTTCTTCTTCGCCCGGCTGTGGCGACGCTCCGGTGTCCTCACCGACCTCGAATTTTACGAGCTCCGCTACTCCGGCCGGACGGCCACCTTCGTCCGCGGCTTCCGGGCCGTCTATCTCGGCCTGTTCTTCAACTGCGTGATCATGGCCTCTGTCAACCTGGCCGCGGCCAAGATCGCCAACGTCATCCTCGGCTGGCCGATGGCCAAGACCCTGCTCATCTGCGCCGGATTGAACGTTCTGTTCGCCGCCACCTCGGGCCTGTGGGGTGTGCTCGTGGTCGACCTCATCCAATTCGGGATCGCCATGACGGGGGCGTTCGCCGCGGCCTGGTTTGCCCTGAAGCAGCCGGAAGTGGGCGGCCTGGGCGGATTGCTGTCCAAGCTCGACCCGGCGATCCTCAACGTCCTTCCCGACTTCAGCCGTCTGGATGCCGCTCTGGCGGTTTTCATCATCCCCATCACCATCCAGTGGTGGTCCGTCTGGTACCCGGGCGCGGAACCGGGCGGCGGCAGCTACATCGCTCAGCGCATGCTCGCCGCCCGGACCGAGAAGGACGCGCTCTCGGGAACGCTCCTCTTCAACGTCGTCCATTATGCGGCCCGGCCCTGGCCCTGGATTATCGTCGCCCTCTGCTCGCTCGTTGTCTTCCCGCAGCTCAGCGACATCCAGCGCGCCCTGCCCCACGTTGACCCGCGGCTCATCGGCCACGACATGGCTTACCCGGCCATGCTCAAGTTCCTGCCCGCCGGTTTCCTCGGCCTGATGGTCGCCGGCCTGCTGGCGGCCTATGTATCGACACTGATTACCCACCTCAACTGGGGGACCTCCTACCTGGTCCACGACCTTTACCGGCGCTTCCTGAAGCCGGGAAAAGACGAGAAGCACTATGTGCTGATCAGCCGCCTGGTCACGGCGGCGTTGATGGTCCTGGCGGCGCTGTTCACCTTCGTCCTTGATTCGGCCCGCCAGGCGTTCAACCTGATGCTTTCGGTGGGAGCCGGGACAGGATTGATCTATCTCCTCCGCTGGTTCTGGTGGCGCATCAACGGCTGGAGTGAGATCGCCGCCATGGCCAGCTCGTTCCTGGCCGCGGCGGGATTTTTTGTCGCCGGCAAGATGGGGATGGAGATGCCGGCGCATATTTCTCTCATCCTGACGGTCGCCATCACCACAGTCGCCTGGGGATTGACGACCTTCTTGACTAAACCGGTGGAGAGGTCCAAGCTCCACGAGTTCTGCCGCCTGGTGCGTCCGGCGGGCCCGGGATGGAGGGCGGTCAGGGCAGAGGCGGGAGTTGACGACGAACCCGGTTACCTTACCCAGGCGCTTCTGGGCTGGATCACCGGCTGCGTGTTCGTCTATTCCGCCCTGTTCGGAGCGGGAAGCTTCCTCTACGGAAAAACACCGGCCGGGTTTGCCTGGAGCGTTCTCTTCCTGGTGGCCGGTTTCTTCCTGAGACGGATCTTTCGCCGGCTGTGGGCCCCGGCGGCCGAACAAGGTTCCCCGAAAGTCCATTGATTCCCAAGGAGATTGTCAGCTGGTCACTCCAAGGCGCCGCCGTTTCGTCCTCAGCTCCGGCTGCACCCTGGCGCTCGAAACTCCCGCCGAGAACCTTGAAGCGATGTTCAAAGCTGCCAGGGACTATCCTGTTTGAGAAGCCTTTTCCATAATCCCGATGTGCGGACCAAGGGCGGCCTCCTACCACCCCAAACGGAAATGCTTTCGGCGTAGACAAAGAGTTTGACGCACTTTGAATAAAAGAGTTATGCTTGCCAAAAGAAGGAGGGCTTCATGAAAAAGAGCCGACCAATTACCCTGATCTTGGGGCTCGCCGTATTCCTCGGCGCCTGGCCCGCTCATATCTGTTCCCAGGAGACTCAGCCGCAGCTCTGTCTCATGGGCGATTTTCTGGTCGATGTTTCCAGGGTCGCCGAATATGAAGCGGCCATTAGAGATCTCATAAATAACCTGGAAAAGCACGGCTTCCCCTTTCGCCTCGATACTTACAGCACGGACGATAGTCATTATTACGTCGTCTTTCCTTTGAAGAACTATGCCGACGTGGATCTCTGGTACAAAGCCTGGGGCGAGCTCGCCCAAAAGATGGGGCCGGAGAACCTCCAGGCCATCCATGGCCGCATCGTCGCCGCCGAGATCGAACGCGCTTATACGTTCTGGCGCTTCCGTCCGGATATCTCTTTTCTCCCGGAGAAGGAACGGTTGAAACCGGAGGAAATCGGCTATTACACCTGGGATTTCGTTTGGCTCATCCCGGGGAAAGAGGCGGAATTCGAAGCCATCAACAAGGAGTGGATCATCCTCAGCTCGGCCAAGAAGGCACGGGATCCTTTTTTAACCTACATGGGAGACCTGGGCACGAAGTCTCCGGTCTATGTCTGGTTCGAGTACGGCAAGAGTGCGGCGGACTATGCCGTCACGGAAGAGAAATTCTGGAAGACGATGGGGGAGGAGGGCGCCGCGCTGTCGAAGAGGACCCGAGTCTTGATCAGAAGGATGGAATCAAAAACCGGACGCTACCGCCCCGATCTTTCCTATGCCCCCAAAAAATAGCCTTTCCAACGTTCTTAAGAGATTCCGCGATCAAAGGGGCCTGATAGGCTCGCAGATCTCGATGATGAACCTTCCCTGCGGATGCTCCTTAAGATTGTTGAGATAGACCTCGCAGCACATCCTGTCGTCGGGCTGGTAGCCGCTCTCGGGCAGCCAGTCGCGCATCAAAGCGTTCCAAGCATCACCGAATTCCGTAGGGGCGATCTCGAACCGGGCCACAGCGAACAGGCCGCCAGGAATGTTCATCCGGCCGATCTTGGTCATTGCCCTGAGGGTTTATTCCCCGCCGATCTGGAGAAGCTTGATAAGGAAGGTCGGAGCCGTCAGCGTCCGGTTGAGGTCGAGGTCGTCGGCCACCATGTCGATACCGTTGAGCATCTCGTCGGCCGTACCGGCAATGGTCAACCCCTTGACCGGGAAGGCGATCCGGCCGTCCTCGATCCAGAATCCGGCCGCCCCGCCGCTGAAATTGCCGTTGACCGGGTTGATGCCGTAGCCGGTAACCTCTTTGACCAGGAAACCGAGCTTGGTCGCCTTGACGATGTCTTCCGGCTTGGCCTCCCCGACCGCCATGTAAAAACAGTGCGGCCCGATCCCCGGCAGGCTGGTGAATCCGGCGCGGGTTGCATTCCCCGTCGACTTCACCCCGGCGCGCTGGGCGACGATCGTGTTGTACATGAAGCCTTTAAGGACGCCCTTGTCGACGATGACCCTTTTCTGGGTCGGCACGCCCTCGCCGTCGAAAGGCGCCGACGCCAATCCTTTCTCCCGTGTCCCGTCATCGATGAGGGTGATGAGCTCCGAGCCGATCTTTTGGCCCAGCCTTTTACCGAGAAAGCTCGCCCCCTGCAGGACCCGCTCACCGTTGACGGCGCCCAGAATCCCGCCCAGAAGCGCGCGGGCGACTTCCCGGTCGAAGATGACGGCCGCTTTCTGTGTTTTCACGGGCTTCGGGTCGAGCATCTCATAGGCGTCGCGGGCCGCCTTGGCCGCCACTTCCTCGGCCGGCTTGAGGTCCTTATAGAACCTCCGGCTGCAGGACTCGCCGCCCGATGATTTCTGTTCTCCTTTTTCCGCCACCACCGACACGCCAAAGCTGCAGCCCCCATGCTTGTAGCTCTTGACCAGCCCGTTGGAATTGGCGATGAAAACCTCTCCCTCCGTCTCTCTGTAGCTCGCCCCATCGCTCTTGGTGATGCGGGGATCCTGCATAGCCAGTTTTTCTGTCTTTTTGGCCAGGTCGATCTTTTCTTCGATCTTGACCTCGGCAATCTGAGGGTCGTACAGACCGGCCACAGAGGTTATCCCCTTGTCTTCCGGCAGGACGTTGTTCGGGTCCGCCGTCGTGATCCTGGCGAACCCGATGGCCCGTCCGATGGCATCGTCCAGGGCCTTCTCGCCGAGGTCGTTCGAGCTGGCGAAGGCCATCCGGCCTTGGATGAAGACGCGGAACCCGGCTCCGTATCCGGCCGCCTCCTGGACGGTTTCGATCTCGCCCTTCCTGACCTCGACGCGGAGATTCCGGCTGGTCTCGATATAGACCTCGGCCGCGTCGGCTCCGCGCTCCCGGCATTTCTTGACCAGTTGTTCGGCTAATCCTTTGTAATCCATGGTTCTCTCCCTGTTATCCCGGCTTTACCTGGCCCGTGACCCGCCGACGTTGATCCCCCGGATCCTGACCGTTGGCTGACCGGCCGTGACCTCGGCCGCCTGGCCTTTGCCGCAGATCCCGGGGCCGAAATCCAAGTTATCCCCGACGGCGTCGATCCCCTGGATGACATCGAGACAGTTCCCGATGAGAGTGGCGCCCTTGACCGGGGTCGTCTTTTTCCCGTTCTCGATGAGGTAGGCTTCCCGGCAGGTGAAGTTAAAAACTCCCGTCGTCGGGTTGACGCTGCCGCCGCTCAGGCTCTGGACGTAGAGTCCGCTCTTGGTCGAAGCCAGGATGTCGGCCGGCCTGTCGTTCTGGTTGTCGATGAAGGTGTTGGTCATCCGGACGATGGGGAGGTGCTGGAAGCTCTCCCTGCGGCCGTTGCCGGTCCGCTCCATTTTGATCTGTTTGGCCGAGAGGATATCGGTCATGAACTTGACGAGGACACCACCCTGGATCAGGACGTTGCGTTTCATCTGGGTGCCTTCGTCATCGTAGTTGGTCGTGCCCCGGAAGCAGGGGAGGGTGCCGTCGTCCACCATGGTGAATTTCTCGCTGGCCACTTTCTTCCCGAGCTTGCCGACGAACACTCCGGTCTGGCGGGCGATGTTGTCGCCCTCGAGCGGATGACCGACAGCCTCGTGGACGAGCACACCGCCCCAGCCGTTCTGCATGACCACGTCCATCTTCCCGGCTGGCGCGTCCTTGGCCTCCAGCATGACGATCGATTCCCGGGCGCAGGTCCGGGCCGCGTCTTCGGGCTTGAGCTCATCGAACATCTCTCTCCCGGAGTGCCGGCTCAGCCTTTCCCGGCCCATGTGAGAAGTATCGTTGCCGACGCCGAGAGTCTGGACGATAAAGAAGATGAGGGGCAGCTCGTCGCTCAGGGTAAGGCCCTCGCTGTTGGCGATGATGCGGCCGCGGACTTCGTCGTAGTAATCGATCGAGGCCATCTTGATCCGGGCGTCGTAACCGAGCGCAGCGTCATGGGCCCGCTTCATGATCTCGAGACGCTTCTCGTCGGCGACCGCCTGGAGAGGGACCTTGA
>DATKXS010000060.1:0-13925 GCA_035528895.1 Candidatus Desulfaltia sp. | reverse complement strand
CGATGTCGAACTCTCTGAAAACCAAATTTAATTCTTTTCTTGCAAGTTTCTATTCTAGGCTCATCCTGGCGAAGGGAAGAAGAGACCAGAGAATGCTTGAAAAGCAATTTTGGCTGCGCTTAAAAATAAACATTTCGTTTTTTGGCGTGCCGGCTAAATGAGCGTTCATGGCACCGATGAACGCCGGACAACGAAAGGAAATATTGATCTAGCGCCGGACGTTTGGCTTTTTTCTCCTATATCTTGATGAGAATCCTTTTCTTGTAGAGCCAGTAACACATCAGCCACATGAGCGCCCAGGCGCCGATGCTGGTGAGCATCTCGGCCGGGAGCTGGCCCGTCCAGCCGAAAAAGCCCGTCGTGAAGGGCCTGACCAGCCGGTCGAGCCACCTGGCGCCGCCTGTTTCCTGGAATAAGTAGATGAATATCGGGTTCATCCCGACGATGGCGAAAAATTTCGCCCCGCTCCGCCGCCCTTTTACATCGATCAGCCAGTAGGACAGGGCGAGCACCAGCAGGCACCAGCCGCCGCTCACGATAACGAACGAGCTCGTGCAAATCCGTTTGATGATGGGCGTCAGCGGGTCGAGCGCGTATCCGGCGGCGACACCGATGATTCCGGCGACGGCCAGCGTCCGGATCTTGCGGCCGGCCGGGAGAACACCCCTGAGGAGCTGGCCGGCGAGGACACCCCAGATGGTGTGGGCGGTCGTCGGGATGGCGTTAAAGGCGACCCAGTGACCTTCGGAGAGCTTCCCCATGATCTTCATATCCACCCAGGATCCGAAGTTGTGGTCGGGCACGAAGGCCTGATTGAATCCGGCCATCGGCCAGAAACGGTAGAGAAGCTCGGCGAGGATGAGCAGGCCGAAGGTGAAGATGATCTGGGTCGAAGTCGACCGCCGCATCATCAGGAAAGCGATGAGATAAGTGACGGAGAGCTGGGCGAGGACATTCCAGAGCTCGAAAGTCAGTTTGCCCGGGCCGATGCAATAGACGGCCCAGCCCAGGGTGAGCAGGATGAGCGATCGCCGCAGGGCATGGTGGAAGGTCGCCTTCCAGGTGTCTCCACGCTCCCAGCGCTTTCCGATGGAGAACGGCATGGCCACGCCGACGATGAACATGAAGAACGGCTGGATGAGGTCCCAGAAGCGCAGCCCGTTCCAGGGATGATGATGGAACTGCTGGCCGATAACACCGATGATCGTCCCCTGGAGAGAAGGAACGACCAGCAGCGAATAGATGTGCGTGGCCTCGCCGATGAGCAGGAACATGGTGAGACCGCGGAAGAAATCCAGGGACATCAGCCGTCCCTGGGGCGGGAGCTTATTGTCGATGGGTTCGTTCATCGTTCCTCCTGAGACGTGACACCCATTGTAATTCAGAAAAATGAATCCCGTCATCTTTTTTTTAAATCGGCGGCGGACGTCTGATTCTCGTTGACACCGGATCAGCCAAAGCGGTATATTCGAGCGGGAATGGGCGGGTGGCATCCCGGCTGCCATCGGGGAGGAAGTCGATCGTGTCATCTCGAAAGACGAGGACCTTAATATTCGCCTTTCTCGGGATCTTCATACTGATCGTGATCATCTACTTCTGGTTCGTTTTTCCCTGGATGCTGAACTGGGGGGCGACAGAGGCCGAATCGGCCATGCCTCTTCCCGGAGACGAGGTCGTGCCGAACCCGAGCTACCGCAGCACGCGCGCCCTGACGATCGAAGCCCCGGTGGAAGACGTCTGGCCGTGGCTCGCTCAGTTCGGCCAGGACCGCGGCGGCTTCTACAGCTACTCCTGGTTCGAGAACCTGATCCTGGCCGACATCCACAATGCCGGGACCATCAACCCCGAATGGCAGACCCGCCGCGAGGGCGAACTTCTTCCTTTAACTTCCCCGAACTATCCGCTGGGATTAGTCAAGTGGAAAGAAGGAAGTGTCGGGCCGCACATCCGGCGATTCGAGCCGAACCAGGTCATCGTTCTTGAAGGGTGGGGAAGCTTTGTCCTCCAGCCGCGGGAGGATGGGAAGACCCGCTTCATCGTCCGCGATCCCACACAGCCGATGTCCCTTCCGGGGCGGATCTTGTGGAGCATCTTTTTTGAGCCGGGCCATTTCGCTATGGAGCGGCAGATGATGAAGGGCGTCAAGGTTCGGGCGGAAGGAGCCCTGGGGACGGGCAGCGTGGGGCAGAGCCTGGCCACGACCGGGTTTATCCTGGCCGCGCTCTTGAGCGCGCTTTTTGTCTTTTCCAAACGCCGAAAACGGCCCTGGCTGGCTCTCCCCCTCATCTATGCCGCGTTGATCATCATAGCGACATCCGATCTCCAGGCCGCATTAGTGGGGTTGACGGCGGTCCTGTTGATCATCGCCGGCGGCCTCTTTTTCCGGCGCCGGTGGTGGACTTATTGGTTGTCTATGTTCATCTATGCCAACGTCGTCCTCTTGTTGCCCTGGGACGCCTACGTGGGCTTCGGCCTCCTTTTCCTGGCCGCCGGCATCCTCTTTCTCTTGCGGTTATTGTTGAGAAAAGATCTGGTCAGCAGCATCAGGTCCAGGGAAGAGGCGAGATTAAGGACGAGGGGATAACCTTGGCTGAGGGACTTCTGGTGGCATAATCCACAGGCCTTCAGGAAGGGAGCAAGACCTCCAGGCGGTCCAGGCCGTGTTCGTCGATCTCTTTTTCGTATTTTCTCAGGAAAGGTTCGAGTCTTTTGTTATAGTCGTCCAAGTCGATAGCCTCAAGATTCTCCTCTCCATGCTCGCGGATATAGTCCCTCTCGGCCAGCCCGTCGACCAGCATGTTCCAGAAGACGTCCTCGTCGTATTCCTCCCAGAACTTGCCCACCTCGTCTTCGAGCTTCCGGGCGGGGTAATAGCTGCCCTCGAACTCATCGAACTCCACCCTGTCCTGGAGGCCGGCGGACGGCGCGAAAGAGAGGATGGTCTCGGCCAGCTTGTCGTATTCCTCGAGACGCCGGTCGCCGCGGTAGGAATTGACCAGCCAGTTGCCCAGATAGGCGAGATGCATGAGCTTTTCAAGTTGGTCCTGGGAAAGCGTGATTTGCATGATCGAACCTCACAATCTCCAAGCGGAGCTGAACGGGCAGCGATTATAATGCCTTTGGCGGGGAAGGTCAATCGGAGCCGGCCTTAATCACTTCAGGAAGAGAGCCGCGCCTCGGAATAGGCTCGCTGGGTCAACGGGCTCAGGCCGATGAGGATCTTATAGTCGGGCACACCACTCCGCTCGGCCAGGGCGTCAGCGGTCAACCCCGGACCCTTGTCGGGATGGATGAGTACGGCCTCGTCACCGATGCGGACCTCCCGATCATCTCCCAGGTCCACCATGACGTGGTTTGAGGTCACCGCCTCCAAGACCTGAAATTTCTTGTCTCTGATCATGACCGAGACCTTGCCCCCGAACAAGAAGGGGTAGCCGTCCGAGTAGCCGACGCCGAGCGTGGCCGCCCGCATTTTCTTTCCGGCCTTGAAGACGCGCAAGTAGGAAAGGGATTCGCCCGGCGACAGGTCCTTAATGAAAATGACGGCGGCGGAGAACTTCAGGGCTGGCCTTAAGCTCAGCGCATCCTCTTTTCGCGTCCGGGCATTGGGATAATAGCCGTAGAGCGTGATTCCCGGCCTGATCATATCGAGGTAGAAATCCGAAGAGTAAAAGACGGCGGCGCTCGAAGCGGCGTGCCTCCAACCCAAAGAGATGCCCCTTTTATTTGCGGCCGAGCAGATGTCGAGGAAACGCCGCAGCTGTTCCTTATCGAACTCGGGATCTTCGGTCAGCGTCGTACAGACACCCTCGATCCTGAGGTGGGGAAAAGATGCGATTTTCTCGATCAACGGAAGCGCCCGGTCATGGAGGACTCCCGTGCGGCCCATCCCCGTGTCGATGTCGATGTGGACCGGGGCGGTCCTTTTCAGCCTGGCGGCCGTCTCATCGAGATAAGCCGCATCTTCCGTGAAAACCGATTGGCTGATATTCCGGCCGACGATCTCGTCGCTGTCGTGCCTATCGAATGGACCGAAATTCAAAATGGGACACTTGATGCCGGCCTCTCGAAGAGCGACGGCCTCCCGGAGCTTCCCGACCATCAGCGCTTCCACCCCGGCCGCTTCCAGGGCTTTCGCGACACCGACGAGCCCGTGGCCATAGGCGTTGGCCTTGACCACTCCCATGACGGACACCTTCACCCGCTTTTTGAGCTGTGCCAGATTCCAGACGATATGATCGAGGTTGACCTCGATCCGGGGGTCCCGATGGCCAGAAACGGTCAGCGGCGCGCTTCCCCCGGCATTTTTTTCCTGTCGTCCGGCGAACCTGTCCGCGGCTCCAGGGGATGAGAGAGCTGCCAGGGATCCGCCTCCAAGGGTTTTTAAGAAATTCCTTCTCTTCATGGCTTTGGTCCTAACGCTTTTATTTTTATTGCCTCGCCTAGCCGTCGAACCCCGACCAGTCAAGGCGCCCATTTCTCCTCAGGAAGTGGATCGTCTGCGGCAGCGTCGGCAGCCCCGTCCTTCCGCCTGGTTTCGTGCACTTGATCGCCGCCACGGCGGCCGCGAACTCGGCGCATCTCCGGATCTCCCAGTGGCGGGCCAGACCGTAAGCGAAGGCGCCGTGAAAGGCGTCACCGGCGCCGGTCGTGTCCACGACCTCCACCTTGAAGGCTTTTCCCCGGCCCCGACCTTCCGGCGACGAATAGACATATCCGTCTTTTCCCAGGGTGATCATGGCCGTTTCCGGCCCGAGCCAGTGGATGGCCTGGAGGGCGCCGGGGAGGTCGTCGGCATACCCGATCTGGGCGACGAACGACCGGGGGGCGATGAGCACGCTGATCTCGCAGAAGAGCTCGAGGTTTTTTTTCGGCATCATCGTCAGGTCGGCGACCACGGGAATCCCTTTCCGGCCCGCCGTTCGGGCGGCGGCCAGGGCCAGTTCCGGGTAGTAGTCATCGACCAGGAGGACGTCACAATCCGGGATGCGGCCGAGGTCGGGGAGGACCGCCCGTTCCAGACCGGAAGCGGCCCGGTGGAAGATGGTCCTCTCTCCCGAGCGGCTGTCCACGTGGATGAAGCTAAAGGGACTTGCGCCCTGCGGGATTCCGGCCACCCCTTCGAGCTTGATCCCCTCCGAAGCCAGCTCCGAGGCGATCCGGACCCCGACCTCGTCATGGCTGAGGAAGCTGAACAGGAGACAGGAAGCGCCCAGGCGGGCGCAGGCGACCAGGGCCGTGCCGACAAGCCCCCCGCCCTGCACCCGGCTCTCCTCGACTTGAGCCGTCTCCCCCCAGGGGATCTGGGGTGCGAAAAAGATATAGTCCAGGCAGCAGACTCCGGCCCCGGCGATCTGCGGGGCTTTTTTTCTGGATCGCGCTCTCAACCGCTCGGACCTCTCCGCGAAATTATCACACGCCCGAAACTCCCGTCAAGGTCAGGTTGACCGTCGGAAGGGGGAACGCGAAGCGGTTCCCCCTCCGAGTTGACTTTGTCCTCTCGGCCGCGATATAAAAAACGGAACAGACCGACCAGGAGGCAGCCATGGCGCATACCAGAGATTCCGGGAAAAAAGCGACGATCGTCGTTGCCGGTGACCTGTCCATCGATTGGTTCGAGGTCTCTCGGGCGCCGCAGGCGCCTTCCGGGGGAGGCGCGGCCTCCTTCCAGAACTGGATGTCCTTTCATCATGTGAGGCGATTTGCCAAGCCAGGTGGAGCCTGGCTATTGGCTGATTTTGTCCGGGCCGCCGGAGGAGACACGGCGGTCGTCCACTCTCTCTCCGCCAAGCACATCGAAAGGATCCCCGCGACCGAGCTTATCCAGGCGTTCATTACCCTCGACAGGTTCCCCTATTCCAGTGCCAAAAAGGACGAAAAGAATTGGATTTACAGGATTAAATCATCCAGCGGTTTCGACGGCCCCCAGGACGGGCGGCCCTCGGCGCTGCCTTTCCCGGGAGCTCCCGCCCGCGCCGACATGATCGTCATCGACGATGCGGGGAACGGATTTCGCGACCACAAAGAGCTCTGGCCGGAGGCCCTGAAAAAGCCGGGAAAGCCGGTCGTCGTGGTCAAGATGAACCGGCCGCTGGCCGCCGGCGCGCTGTTCGAGGAAGTCCGGTCCCGTCACCGGGAGCGGCTCGTCATCGTCATTAACGCCGATGACCTCCGCCAGGAAGGGATCAAGATCAGCCGGCGCCTGTCCTGGGAGAGGACGGCCAAGGAATTCGTCTGGCAGATGGCCTCCAACCCGCGATTGCTGCCCTTGAGCTCATGTGTCAACCTCGTCGTCCGCTTCGGCCTCGAAGGGGCCATTCTCTATTCGCGCTTCCATGGTAAAGTGGAATCCTGGCTGTTCTATGACCCGAAGATCGGCGAGGACGGTTTTGGAGAGGTCTATCCCGGAGAGATGATCGGCTGCGGCAGCGCTTTTGTGGCCGGGATCGTTGGCCGTCTGGCCCGCGGGGGTTTGGAGGGGATCAAGGAGAGCGTCATCCATGGTCTGGCTGCCGCCCGGCGCCTGTGGCAGCAGGGCTTCCGTTCGGAGGCCACTGCCCTCGATTATCCGGACCTGGAGGTCTTCAAACCGCTCGAGCCCAATGACAACCCGCTGGCTATGATCCAGGTGCCCAAACCGACGGCTGCCGAGCCGGCCGACCCGGACTTTTGGTGTATTCTCGATGATCTCTCCCGGGCCGACCTGGAGAGCATCGCCTACAATTTCGTTCTCAAGGGCAGGGACCCTCTCCTCGACCAGGTGCCCTGCGGCCAGTTCCGGTTTTTGAAGGCCTACGACCGTTCGGAGATCGAGAGCTTCCGCAGCATCAAGAACCTGATCAACGAGTACCTGGCCAACGCCGACATCACTCGACCGCTGTCCATATCTGTTTTCGGCACGCCCGGCTCGGGAAAGTCGTTCGGGGTCAACGAGGTCGCCGAGAGCGTCGCTCCCGGCCGGCTCAAGAAGATCGAATTCAACCTCTCCCAGTTCAATTCCATCGAGGAGTTGGTGGCCGCCTTCCACAAGGTGCGCGATATCGCCCTCGGCGGGAAGATCCCGATGGTCTTCTTCGACGAGTTCGACTCCGACTTCAAAGGGAAGCTGGGCTGGCTGAAGTATTTCCTGGCGCCGATGCAGGACGGCGTCTTCAGCGACGGCCAGACCGTCCATCCCATCGGCCGGGCCATCTTTGTTTTCGCCGGAGGCACCTGCTGCACCTACGAGGAGTTCTGCTGCCGCGGCCAGGACCCTGACTTCAGAGCGGCCAAAGGCCCGGACTTCATCAGCCGACTGCGCGGCTACGTTGACATCAAGGGTCCGAACCCGGTCGACGGGGAGGAACGCCTCTTCCTGATCCGCCGGGCCCAGGTCCTGCGCTTCCAACTGGAGAAGAACGCCAGGCAGATTTTTGACGGCGGCGGGAACTGCCGGATCGATCCCGGAGTGCTGCGGGCGATGATCAAAGTGCCCCGCTACCGGCACGGCATCCGGTCGATGGTCGCGGTCATTGAGATGAGCCTGCTTTCGGGCCGGCAGACGTTCGAACAGGCCGCGCTGACATCGCCCAAGCAGCTCGAGCTCCATGTGGATGCGGAGATGTTCTCCCGCCTGGTGGTGCGCGATGTGCTCCTGGGAAGCGCCCGGGAGCTCCTCGCCCGGGCTATCCACGAGAAATACCGCCTCGACAACCGGGACAAACGGTCGCCGGACGACCCCTCGATGCAGCCCTGGGACGAACTCCTCGAGGAGGTCAAGGAATCCAACCGCCAGCAGGCCGACCATATTCCCCGAAAGCTCAAGGCGGTCGGCTGTGATTTCGCCCCGGTCGTCCGTTCCAAACCAAAGCCGCTCAAGTTCAGCGACCGGGAGATCGAGGTCATGGCCGAGATAGAGCATGACCGCTGGGTGGCCGAGAAGTTCCTCCAGGGATTCAGCTTCGGGCCGCGGGATGTCCATAGAAAGACCAGCCCTTACCTCGTCGCCTGGGAAGACCTGACCGAAGAGATCAAGGACTTCGATCGCCAGGCCGTCAGCGAGATCCCGGAGCTCTTGGCCTCGGCCGGGTTCGAGATCTACCGTCTGAAGACTAAATAGATAAGCGGAAACGATGATCCTTCTTTTTTGAAGGAATGGGAAAACCAAAAAAATTCCGATCATCGATCCCGCCTGGATCCGGTCCGTGCTCATCAAGCTCCTGGCAGCTCTCGACTGCGGGGACGCAGAGGAACATGTCTGAAACGAGAGGGAGTCCAACACCGATAAGGGTCCTTTTCCTTGTATTGGGATTTCTGCTCATCGCGGGCTTTCCCGGGCCCGCTATTTCTCAAGAGGATTTTGTCCGCAGCCTGCCGGCGGTCGATGATCTGGCCAATCCAGTCCTCTCATCCAAGGCCGACTGGGAAAAAGCCGTCCTCAAGTATGATTCCCTCGCTATCCGGATCGCCGCCCGCAAGTTATCAGCCCAAAAGGAGAAGGACACTGACCAGGAAGCCGAGAAAGCCGTCACTCTGGCCCAATCATTGATCGTCCGTTTTTTGGATTTTTCTCTCCAGATCCCGAATCATGAGCAGCGCGAACTCAACTTTGACCAGGCTGGAATCATCCTCAACCTCCCCGCCACCCTTGACGCCGATATGAAGAAGAGGATCGCCGGAATCGCCCGGAGGTCCTATGAAAGGGTGACTAGAGAGTGGCGCCACGGGACCGGTCTTCCGGTGCCTCCCGGGTATATCTTCCTCAAGATTTTCGCCTCTCCCGATGAGATGAATAACCGCTACGGCTTGGAAGTCACGACCATGGGGGTCGCCTTTCCCTGCCGGTATATCGCCGCGGCGCTGCGCCTCGATCTGGCCGGCAACCTCGTCCGCCAGGAGCTGGAGAACACCCTGGCCCATGAAATCGTTCACCTGTTCTGCTACACAGTCCTGGGGTTCTCCCGGATCGGCCGGCTGCCTCTCTGGTTCCATGAGGGAGTGGCCATGGAACTGAGCGGGCAGACGCAGATCCACCACGTTGTCCAGGACGCCACGGGAACGTTCATCCTGACCCTGACCTCGCCGGAAGATTACCTGAAGTATCATCGCGTCTTTCGTTTCCTCAGGGAAAAATTCGGCAGGGAGATGTTGGGGGCCTTTATCAGCAGAGCGTTGATTACGGCGGAGCTCTCGGGGACCGAGGAAAAATCGCTGCTTTTTCAGAGCGAAGATTGGTTCCGGGCTAAGAGGAATTTGGAATGGCTGATCCTCCTCCTGACCGTGGTCACTTCCTTGCTGGCCTTTAAACTGGCCCGGTCAAAAAAGATCCTGGTCTCCATGGCTGTCGTCCTGACAGGATTCCTCGCTTTGTCGCTTTCGCCTTATTACGCCCATTCACGCTTGAGATATGGAATCGGCTCCCTGATTCTGGGATTTCTTCTCTATCGGGCTTATAAGAATCTCGGGGTCTCCTTCCGAGCGACTCGGCTTCTCCAGGAGGCGCAAAGATTCGAGAACGCGGGCGACGATGTCCGTGCCTTGATCGCCCTGAAGAGTTATCTCCGGATCGAGCGCGATGATGCGCTCCAGAGATGGATCGACCGGGGGAAGGTCGAGAGGACAAGAGAGAAGCTGCCGGAGGTCGAACGCCGGGTCATCCGGAAATACATGAGCGAGGCCGCTCGTTTTGAAGAGCAGCTCGATTTCCCCCGGGCGATCGGCTGCTATAGAGTGATACTCGATTCCGTGACGGGACTGCCCGAGGAGAGGGAAGAAGCACGTCAGAACCTCGAGCGAGTCAAGGCCATCAGCCAGCTTTTCTCGCTTCTCAGCCAGGAGTCCGACAAGCGCCCCTCATCTTGAGGTTTCACCAGGTCTCTTAGATACAGGCGTGTCCGATTGATCCCCATTGTATCGTTTTGATATCCGGCTTTGCCGTATGGTATAGTCTGATGCTACTGTGAGCAGCATGACCGGACAGACGGCCATTCCCGCCCGCATCGTCATCGGTGTCACCGGCCACCGCCGGCTGGAAAACGAGGCGTTCCTGGCTTCGGAGGTGGCCGGTGTCCTGGAGAAGATAAAAAACCTCCTTCCACCGCTCAAGAGGACACCAGTTGCCTTCACGGTCCTCTCACCGCTGGCCGAAGGAGCCGACCGTCTGATGGCCCAGGTCATCCTCGGGACCACCGGAGCTCAGCTGGATGTGATCCTGCCCATGGGTAAGGAGGATTACGCCGCCGATTTCACTCTTCCGGATTCGCAGGCCGAGTTCGAGGAGCTGTTCGCAAAGTCTCGAAAGTCTCGGCAGCTTTCACCCTCTCCGTCCCGGACCGAAGCCTACGCAAGGGCGGGCCGCTATACTGTCGACCATTGCGACGTCCTCATCGCCATTTGGGATGGCGAGGCCGGCAACGGACAGGGTGGAACCTGGGAGGTCGTCAGCTACGCCAGGACTAAGCAATGTCCCCTCTTTTGGATTCGCGCCGATGGCCGCGCCGAGACCACCTTTGAGCCGGGTCGCGGTATCAATGTCCGGACCTTCGAGGACCTGGACGCATTCAACTCAGAGAGGGTGGACAAGCGGCGGGTTGGAGAAAAACTCAGAGAGCGCTGCGCCGACCTGCAAAAAAAGGCCCGAGACACGGGTTTCCCTCTCGGCCGAGTGCACGATACCTGTTCCGACGTCCTCTCTCATTACTTCAGGACGGATATCCTCGCGCTTCGTTATCAACACATTCATTATAAAGCAGGAAGCTTTGTTTATGCGTTGGCCACAGGCGCCGTGGCCACGGCGGCCTTCCAGGCACTCTTCTTTCCCGGTTGGTCGCACCTTGCCCTGGTCGAAGTCGTCCTGATCGGGGCGGTGCTGGCGATCGTCTGGCTCGGCCACCGCCGGAGCTGGCATGCCAAATGGATCGACTACCGCTTCCTGGCCGAACGCTTCCGCTCCGCCTTCTTCCTAGCCCTTTCCCGGGTCGAAGTCACGGCCCCCCGGCCTCCCCGCCATCTCAGCCTGGCCTACTCATCTAAAGATTGGATGATCACCGCTTTCATGTCCTTCTGGAGGGGACTTCCCCGGCTGAAGCCGTTCGGCCGCGCCGATTTTGCCAGACTGCGGTCCTTCATCCTTGATGCCTGGATCGAAGATCAGATCCGCTACCATCAGGGGACCGCTGGGCGCCACCGGCGCCGCCATCGCCGCCTGGCCAGAATAGGCAACGTCCTGTTCGGCCTCACCTTCGCGGCGGCGTTCCTTCATTTTATCGGCCTGGGCGGGGAGTTCCTGGGGCGGCTTCTCCTATTCTTAGCCATCGTTTCCCCCGCCGTCGCCGCCTCTCTGGGTGCCGTCCGGACCCACCGCGAATACCTCCGAAACGCCCAGCGGTCGCAGGAGATGGCCCGCCATCTCCAAGAGCTGAAGGCAAGGATGAAGGAAGCGCAGGACCTGGAATCCTTTCTGCCTCTGGTCCAGGAAGCGGAAGAGGTCATGCTCCAAGAGAACGCCGACTGGCGGGTGGTGGTCCGTTTCCATGAACTCGAGCCCCCGGCCTGATCCTGAAGCGGCGGAATATGTTGCAGGAGCTAGGAATCGGAAAATAAGGAGCTTTCATGAACAGACAAAACCGCGGGTTGATTTCCTTCTTCATCCTGTTCATCGGACTCATGGCTATCCCTTCCTTGGCCCAGGAAAGTGCGGTTGCGTTCGTCCCTTTCCAGGGACAGGTGCTCGAAGGGCTGCGTTTTTCGAGCGCCGTCCTCGGCCGGGAGGTACGATATGACGTCTACCTTCCGCCGGATTATCAATTGTCCACCCGCCGCTATCCGGTCGTCTACCTTCTCCACGGCTTCACCGATGACGAATCGGCCTGGATCCAGTTCGGCGAAGTGAACCTGGCGGCCGACCGGGCGATCGCCCAGCGGGAAATCCCGCCGCTCATCATCGTCATGCCCGACGGCGGCGTCACCTGGTACATCAACGACCTCCAGGGCAAGGTGCGGTATGAGGACATGTTCATCCAGGAGTTCATTCCCTATATCGATCAAACTTATCGGACACGGCCGGCGAAGGAGTTCCGCGGCATCGCCGGGCTTTCCATGGGCGGCTGGGGAGCGCTGATGTTCTCGATGCGTCATCCCGGTGATTTCGCCGCCTGCGCCGCCTTCAGCGCGGCGGTCTGGCCGGATGAAGAAATCATCTCCATCCAGCAGCCGATGTACGACCGGTTTTTTTCGGAAATATTCGGGGCCAAGCCGGCCGGGAAGAACCGTCTCAATCCGCATTTCCGGCAGTACAATCCGCTCGACCTGGCCAAAACGCTGCCCCTGGAAACACTCAAAAAAGTGCGCTTCTATATCGACTGTGGCGACGATGACTTCCTTATCCAGGGCAACGCCGCACTTCATGTCACCCTGAAGGCCCGCAAAATCCCCGATGAGTTCCGGGTCCGGGCCGGAGGTCACTCCTGGGTTTACTGGCGGACGGGTGTTGTCGAGGGGCTGAAATTCATCGGCCGGAGTTTCCAGCGCTAGATTCCGATGGATCGACATCGGGAATGCGCAGATTGAAGACGATGGAAAAGACACGACCAGAAAACGGGCTGGAGCGGAAACTGGGCCTCTTCCCGGTGACCAATATCGTGATCGCCAACATGATCGGCGCCGGGATTTTCACGACCTCCGGACTCCTGATGACCGGCCTCCGGGAGCCGCTGCTGATGCTCGGGCTCTGGGCGGTCGGAGGGGTCATCGCCCTCTGCGGTGCCCTCGCCTACGGGGAGCTGGGCGCGGCCATTCCCCGGGCCGGCGGCGAATATGCCTTCCTCTCCAGGCTATTCTACCCTCTTTTCGGGTTCCTGAGCGGCTGGGTGTCGTTCTTCGCCGGGTTTTCGGCGCCCATCGCCGCCTCGGCCATCGGGTTCTCGGAATACCTAACCCGGGCCTTCCCCGGTCTGCTGAGCCTGGGCCAGCCGGAGGGTTCGGCCGAGGGCACGATCGTCAAAAAGACCCTCTCCATACTGGCCATCCTGGTTTTCACCCTGATCCACGCCCGGGGCATCGAGGTCGGGGCCAGGGTCCAGAATTTTCTCACGCTCTTGAAGGTGCTCCTGATCGTCGGTTTGATCGTTCTGGGATTTTCCCTGGGCCGCGGCGACCTCGGGAATTTCTTCCGGGGCGGCGGCTTCAGTTTCAATTTCGGCGGATTCAAAACGATCGGGCTCTCCCTGATGTGGATCATGTTCGCCTACAGCGGCTGGAACGCCTCGGCCTACATCGGCTCGGAGATCAAGAACCCGCGCCGGAATCTGCCGCGGTCTCTCATCCTGGGGACGGGGATCGTCCTCGTACTTTATATCCTGATGAACGTTTTCTATGTCTACGCGGTTCCGCCCGACAAGATGGTCGGAGTGATCTCGATCGGCGGTCTGGCCGTGGGGAACCTTTTTGGCCCGTCATTTGAGAGCGCCCTGTCCGTCCTCATTGCCGTGGCCCTGTTCTCCTCGCTCAGCGCCTTCATCATCCTGGGGCCGCGGGTTTACTATGCGATGGCCTGCGATCGCTGTTTTTTCCCCTTCGCCGCCGTCGTCCATCCCCGGTACAAGGTTCCATCCCAGTCCATCCTGCTCCAGGGGCTGATCGCCGCCGTCCTGGTCCTGTTCGGGACGTTCGACCAGATCCTGACCTATATGGGATTCTCCCTGGGGCTCTTCCCGATCCTCTCCATCATCGGAGTCTTCAAGCTCAGGCGGGAGGGGGGGAGCGACTACCGGATGCCCGGGTTTCCGGTCATCCCGCTGATCTATATCCTGGCCGGCAGTGCTATCCTCGTGCTGGGGTTCTTAGAGCGGCCTGTCGAATCCTCGATCGCCCTGGGGATGGCCCTCATCGGGATCCCTTTCTTTTTCGTCTTCAGGCGCAGTCAGAAGTGATCTCCGCAGAGAGAGAGA
>DATKXS010000059.1:0-2674 GCA_035528895.1 Candidatus Desulfaltia sp. | reverse complement strand
TCCCTCCTCTTGAAAAGGTCATCGCCGGGCATAAGGATGTCCAGGACCCCGACGTGGATGTCCAGTTGTCCACTCTGCCTGAGAAAGATGGGGTGACCGGAGACAGCCTGAGGCTTGAAGTGATGAAAAATTTGCTTGCCGACCTGGGGAAGGTCAAGGAGAGCAAAGGGCTTGTGCTATATGACCCGGCCGGCCAGGCGATGACCGGACGCCGGATGTCGTTTGGGCGAGGGCCGGCCAAGACCACGGTCCTGATCGGGTTGAAGGGAGTGGCTTCTTTGGCCGATGACCTGAGCTGGGCGGCCGTTTTCTCGAAGCAGGGAGTTACTTTTGTCTATCTCGATCAGCCGGAGTTCTTATTCGGCGACAAGGGCCTAAGTGAAGAAGGGGAAAAGACCGTAGTTGCGCTTGGCCAAGCCGGCCTTTTGCTCATCGTCAGGGGAACGGATTCTGCGCAGAGCAAGGCCCTCTTGGAGAATTCCAGGAAACCCGTTTTTCTGGTGGTCGACAGCCTGCCGGAAAAAGATGTTCTTGAACTCGTCAAAAAGACCGGCTCTGCCCTGGGATTTTTCCTCGGCAAGGACGAGGACGCTGGGGCCTACTTCAAGAAGCTGGACGAGGCGAAAAAGGTGGTCGGGACAGAGACTCTTTCCATCGTCACCGAGAATTGTCTCTGGGGTAATGTAGGGAAAAAGCAGATGATCGACCTCGTCGGAGAGATGCTCAGGGCCAAATACGAAAACGAGGACCTGGCGAATCTCTTCTCGGGCACGTTCATGAAGACGCTGGAGAAGACGCGGGCCGCAGAAGCTGCCGGGTCGACGGGTTTTATGCCGTTCTAGAGCATGAGAGGCTGCGGCCGTGCCCTTTCAAGAAGCCAAAATATAGTTTGGTTGGACGGTCGCTGATCTGAATTTATCAGCATGAACATCACCCTGTCGCTCTTGCCTGACAAATTGGCGATCTGCCGACTGCCTCCGGACACAGGCATTCCCAAATGGGCATCCGGGGGCGGCATCCTCTCGATCACCCGGACAAACGATGAGCTTTCGATCGTCTGTGCCGAAGCCGATGTGCCCGAGGAGGTGAGATCGGACCGGGGCTGGCGCTGTCTCCAGGTGGCGGGTCCCCTCGATCTGGCGTTAACGGGAGTGCTGGCATCGTTGGCGAATCCCCTTGCCGCGGCGCGTATCAATATTTTCGCCGTCTCGACGTTCGATACCGACTATCTTCTTGTCAAAGAGGAGAATCTCGCGCGCTCGATCGATGTTTTGATCCGGTCGGGACATCGGGTGAATGGCATTGAATAGGAAGAGTCTGTACAAACACATACCGGAACCGGCCGTCCGGAGACAAACACTCATCCTCTCGGCCGCTGTGGTCTGGGCACTCGTCGGGGCCTTCCTGTCGTTCCGGGCGGTTCTCTGGTTTCGCTCCTCCCCTCGGACCGTCTCCTGGATGGTTGTCCTGGCTCTCGTCATTGGCTTCTTGAAGGGGCATTTCCTTCTCTCCAAGATGGCGCGACGGAACATCAAGCGGATCCTCGGCCTCTCCCCGCACAAGGAAAAAATCTGTCTTTTTGCCTTTCAGGCGATCCAGGCTTATCTGGTAATTTTCGGGATGATGGCCATAGGAATCATCTTGCGTCATTCCTCGGTCGCCCGGGAAGTCCTGGCCATCATCTATCTGGCCATCGGCTCGGGGCTGATGTATGCAAGCATTCCCTACTGGATGGCCAAGTCCGCACAGAGTCGAAATCCCCTCCGATGATTTGTTTGGTACCCATTTTTAGGACAGCTAGAACGAGCCTCTTCGCTGTTTTGAAAAGACATCTCCCGACTTTCATAATTTGGAGGACCGCATGAAAAGATCTTCGATCATCCTGACGATGTTCTATGTCTGTTTGGCGGGCCTGGCCTGCCTGATTCTGTCGGCTCGGCCGGCTCCATCATCCCCCGACGTGGCTCCTCCGGCCGCTTCCCTCAACGAGAAGGGGCCGGAAGGCTGTACCGTGATCGGGGTGGGCCGCCTGGCCACGACCGACGGATCGGTCATCACCTCACACACCGACTGTTGCAGCGAATGCCGCGTCCACGTGGTGCCCGCCCAAACGTATCCTGAGGGGACCGTGGCCCCAGTCTATTGGGGAATGGTCTATTTCGGCAACGGCGACGAACGTCACGCCCTGCCTCTCGGCGACTACGGCAAGGTGATCGGACATATCCCCCAGGTCGAGCACACGTATGCCTATTTCCACACGGGCTATTCACAGATGAATGAGCACCAGCTGGCCATCGGCGAGAGCACCTGCTCCCAGCTCCGGGCACTCCATGTCCCCTTTGTCGAGGGCCTGACCAAGCAGATCATGACCGTGGAACAGGCCCAGGTCTTTGCCCTCCAGAGGTGCCGGACCGCGCGGGAGGCCGTCCGGTTGATCGCCGACCTGATGGAAAAATACGGCTTTCTCCCGTCCTGCGGCGGGGCGGAAGCCCTCTGCATCGCCGACCCCGGGGAACTCTGGGTTATGGAAATCTTCAGCGTCGGGCCGCGCTGGACGCCCGATAGCGGAAAGCCGGGCGCCATCTGGGCGGCCCGCCGGGTCCCTGACGACCACGTCGTCGCCATCACGAACTCCGTCAGGATTCGGGAGATCGACCTCCAGAACCCGGACTTC
>DATKXS010000058.1:0-11293 GCA_035528895.1 Candidatus Desulfaltia sp. | reverse complement strand
TCAATTCCGAAATATCCACCGGGCTTGTCGAGACCCTGTCTTTTTGCCCGAACTTGCTCTCCGGGCCCTTGACCAGCACCCGGGGCGGCGAGACCTCGATCTTGGCGATGCCGTAACCCTCCTTGGCCTGGCCGATGATGTTGGGCACGATATCGAGAGAGACTTCCCTGGTCCGCTCGAGCTTGAGGCGGACCATGGCGGGGGATATGCGGACCACCTCGGCGCCCGTCGGGATGCTGATCATCGTCTCGTTGAGGGGATATTCCTGTTGAAGGATGGAGGCCCGACTGAGGTTGAGCTTGGCGAAGACGTTGGCGGCGCTGATCTCGTCGATCATCCGGTTGGGGGCGCGGATAGTGACGTCCACGGTCGGGTCGGGTTTCTCGACCAGCTCCATATCGGCCGGGATGTTGTGCGTTTCCAGGGGGATGTTCAGCGTTTTTTCCGAGAACGTCTTCTCTTCGGGGATGAGGGAGAGCCAGACAAAGAAGGCGATGAGGAGAGAGAGGAGCTTGAGCTCCCAGTTGCGGAGGAAGAGGTTGCGGATGATCTTGATCATGTCTAGCCCAGATAGCGCAGCAGCGCCTCCTTCAATTGGTCTTTGTCCTGGACCTTGGCCAGATGGCCCTTGGTCGCCAGCGAGATGGCCCCCGTCTCTTCGGAGACCACGATGACGGCCGCGTCCGTCTCCTGGGAGAGGCCCAGGGCCGCGAGGTGGCGGGTTCGGGCCAGGAATTCCTCTCCCAGGTTGTGCGAGGCCGGGAGCGGCAGCAGGCAGCCGGCGGACAGGATCTTGTTCCCCTGGAGGATGATGGCTCCGTCATGCAGAGGTGAGCGAGGGAAGAAGATGTTCACCAGAAGATCTTTGGAGATCAAGGCGTCCAGCCGGGTCCCCCGGTCGGCGTAAACCTTGAGCGAGATGTCTTTTTCCACGGCGATGAGGGCTCCGATCCTCTTTTGGGATAGATATTCCACAGCCAGGAAAAGGTCCTCGAGCTTCTCCTCCAACGACCGGAGCGAGAACGGCCGGCGGAAGGTCCGCGAGCCGAGCCCGGTTAACAACCGCCGGATTTCCCCCTGGAAAAGGACGATGATGGCGATGATGAAATAAGTGGTGAAGCTCTTGATCAGGCGGTGGGAGACGATGAGCTTGGCCCACTGGGTGATCAGGTAGAAGAGCCCGATGATGCCGATGCCGATGGCCATCTGGTAAGCCCGTGTGTCCTTGATCAGGCGGAAGAAA
Organism: Candidatus Desulfaltia sp.; assembly: GCA_035528895.1. Taxonomy (GTDB): domain Bacteria; phylum Acidobacteriota; class Aminicenantia; order Aminicenantales; family UBA8522; genus UBA8522. Next base: position 10,050 of record DATKXS010000058.1, on the reverse strand, counting down.
GAGTAGAGGATGAAAGAGACCAGGAGGATGTCCAGGACATCCGCCAGGGTAATGTGGGCCAGGGCGCTGAGGATATCAGTGAACATAGGGTTTGCCCCTTCCCTCCGCCGAAGGCCCGGCCGCTGCCTGACCCAGAATGGCCTCGGCCACGGCGACGGCCCGCTTCACCGGCTGAATATCATGCACGCGCAGGAGAGATGCGCCGCGCAGGATGCAGACGATCGAAGCCGCGATCGTGCCCTCGAGCCTGTCCGGGGCCTCAAGCTTCAGGATTTTCCCGATGAACGACTTGCGGGAGACACCGATGAGCAGCGGCCGTCCCAGGTCGGCGAGCTGGCCGAGGTTGTTGAGAAGAGCGAGGTTGTGTTCGAGCGTTTTACCGAACCCGATTCCCGGGTCGACGATGATATTCTCACGGGGGACGCCGCAGGATTCCGCGGCCTCCAGGCGATCTTTGAGGAATGCCTTGACCTCGCCGATCAGGTCGTCATAGTGGGGGGCGATCTGCATCGTCCGGGGGGTGCCTTTCATGTGCATCAGGATGAGCCCGGCTCCGCTCCTGGCGGCGAGAGGCAGCATCCGGGGGTCGAAACGGCCGGCGCTGATATCGTTGATGATGTCGGCCCCTGCGGCCAGGGCCGATTCGGCGACTTCGGCCTTGCTCGTGTCCACCGAGATGAGGATATCCTTCTTCTGTTTGAGGACCTCGATAACGGGCAGGATCCGTTTTTTTTCTTCCTTTGCCGGGATGGGGGAGGAGCCGGGCCGGGAGCTTTCGCCGCCGATATCGATGATGTCCGCTCCCTCGGCGGCCAGTGCCAGGGCGCGTTCGATGGCCCGGGCCGGCTCGAAATACAGTCCCCCGTTGAAGAAGGAATCGGGGGTGACGTTGACGACACCGATGAGCCAGGTTCTGGGGCCGAGGTCGAAGGCCTTGCCTCTGGCTCGAAATCGGTGTGTCTCTCCCAAAGTTTACGCTTTCGCCAGGTCCGGTTTGTCCGGCGGCTTGACCGCCGGGGCTTCTCCGGCCTCCTCTTCTTTGCCTTCAACCGGCGCTGCCGGGGGAGTGGGATTCTTGCTTTCCGGTTCCTCTTTCGCCCGGGACGCTTTCTTGACGCCGACGATCTTCTCGATCTCGTCCGAGTCCAGGACCTCCTTCTCAAGCAGCGCCTTGGCGATCTCGACGACCTTGTCCTGGTTGTGCTCCAGCAGGTCCTTCGAACGGGCAAAGCACCTCGTGATGATCTTCTTGACCTCTTCGTCGATGAGCTCGGCCGTGTGCTCGCTGAAGTTCTTGTTCACGGCCAGGTCGCGGCCCAGGAAGATGAGGTCGTCGCGCTCGCCGAAGGTGAGCGGCCCGAGGTCGGACATGCCCCATAGGCAGACCATTTTGCGGGCGATCTCGGTAGCCTTCTCGAAGTCGTTGGCCGCACCGGTGGTGGTCTGGTCGAGGAGAAGGATCTCGGCCACCCGGCCGGAGAGCAGCACGGAAAGCTGGGCTTCGAGGTAATCCTTGCTGTAGGTATAGCGGTCGTCGAGGGGGAGCTGCTGGGTGAGGCCGAGGGCCAGCCCGCGCGGGATGATGGTGACCTTGTGGATGGGGTCGGCCTGGGGAATGAGCTGGGCGACCAGGGCATGGCCGGCTTCGTGGTAGGCCGTGCTCCTCTTCTCCTCCTCGGAGATGATCATGCTCTTGCGCTCGACGCCCATGAGCACCTTGTCCTTGGCCGCTTCCATGTCCTTCATGGTGACGTTGGCCTGACCATAGCGGGCCGCGAGCAGGGCGGCCTCATTCACCAGGTTGGCCAGGTCGGCGCCGCAGAACCCGGGAGTCGAACGGGCCAGCAACTTGAGTTCCACATCCTGATCGAGGGGGATCTTGCGCACATGGACCCGGAGGATCTCTTCACGACCCTTGACATCAGGCATGTTGACGACGATGCGGCGGTCGAAACGGCCCGGCCGCAACAGGGCGCTGTCGAGGATATCGGGCCGGTTGGTGGCGGCGATGAGGATAATGCCTTCGTTGGAGTCGAAACCGTCCATCTCGACGAGGAGCTGGTTGAGAGTCTGCTCGCGCTCATCGTGGCCGCCTCCCAATCCGGCGCCTCTCTGCCGCCCGACGGCATCGATCTCGTCGATGAAGATCAAGCAGGGGCCGTGCTTCTTGCCCTGGTCGAAGAGGTCGCGGACGCGGGAAGCGCCGACGCCGACGAACATCTCGACGAAATCGGAGCCGCTGATGGAAAAGAAGGGGACATCGGCCTCGCCGGCCACGGCCCGGGCGAGCAGGGTCTTCCCTGTGCCCGGAGCGCCGACGAGCAGGACGCCCTTGGGAATGTGCCCGCCGAGCTTCTGGAAACGCTGGGGATCCTTCAGGAAGTCGATGATCTCCATGAGCTCTTCCTTGGCCTCCTCGACCCCGGCCACATCCTTGAAGGTGGCCTTTTTCTGGGTCCCGGAGAACAGCTTGGCCCGGCTCTTGCCGAAGGACAGGGCCTTGTTGCCGCCGGCCTGCATCTGTCTCATGAAGAACACCCAGAAGAGGATAAGCAGGATGATCGGAAACCAGGTGAAGAGGTAGGAGAACCAGGAGTTCCGGTTGATATCGCGGACGGTGATGGCGACCTGATGCTCCCGCAGGATCTTGACCAGGTCGTCATACTGAGTGGGGGTGACGCTCTTGAAAGTCTCCTCGGTATCCCTGTACCTGCCCTTGATCTGGTTCCCCGTGATGGTCACCTCTTCCACCCGGTTGGCCTCGACGTCGCCCATGAACTGGCTGAAGTTCACTTCTCTCTTGGTGAGGTTGGGCGACTGGAGGAGGCTCATGACCGTGATGATGATCACCCCGGCGAAGATCCAGAACAGGATGTTCTTCATGTTTATATTTTTTTTACGCGGCATAGCCTTCTTCCTTTTGGACAGTTTATTTTAGCATGTTTCGGCCCACTTGTTAATATGGAGATGTTTGCGTTGAGAAACAGCCGCTTTCTTTGATAATATAGACGGCCTGGAGAGAGAGCCATTTTGAGCCTCCATCCCGTCGACCTGGCCATCATTGCGGTCTACCTCTTCCTCATGGCCATGGTCGGGTTCATCATCAAGAACCGCGCCACCAAGAAGATCGAATCCTATTTCCTCGCCGACCGTAACGTTCCGTGGTGGATGCTCGGCCTCGCCGGCTGCTCGAGCTATATCGACATCGGCGGCACGATGTCGATGGTCGGCATCCTTTTCTATCTCGGCTTGAAGTCACTCTGGGCGACGCACATCTTCTGGGGATGGTTCATCATCTGTTTCTACATGGCTTTCCAGGCCAAGTGGATCCGGCGCTCCGGAGTCATGACCTTCGCCGAGTGGAACGAGACGCGCTTCGGGGCGACCCGGGACGCCGAAGCGGCGCGGGTGGCGGCGGCCGTCTTCCTCCTCGTCCTGATGGTCTTCAACCTGATGTTTATCGCCGTCGGGACGGGGAAGTTTGCCGAGGAGTTCCTGCCCTTCAACCGCTGGGAGTCGACCCTGATCGTCTTCGCGGTCGTCGGCGTGTATGTCATCCTGGGCGGGTTTTTCGGCGTCATCCTGACCGACATTTTCCAGACCGTCCTCATCGCGGTCGGAGCGGTCGTCCTCATCGTGATGGTTTTTCGCGCGGGCCCTCCCGACGCGTTTTTAGCGCAAAAAGACGCCGCCTGGGGTTCGCTCGCTCCAACCTGGCATCTCTGGCCTTCCTTCCTGCAGGAGACGGCCCTGAGCTACCAGCATTTCTATCCTTTCGGCCCGATCCTCGCGGCCGGGTTCCTGTGGATGATCTTCCGGGTTCTGGCCGGTCCGAACGTCTGGGACTTCCAGTTCTTCCTGACCACGCGCTCGCCGCGGGACGCCTCTCTCGCCGGCGGCCTCTGGACGGTCGGCTATACGCTCCGCTGGGTCATCGGCTGCGCCTTCATGGTCCTGGGGATCCTCTACCTGGGAGCCGAGGCCGGGTTCGACGCCGAAAAGATCATGCCGCTCGTCCTCAAGAAACTGCCGCTGGGGATGCGCGGTCTGTTCATGGCGGTCCTGCTGGCGGCCTTGATGTCGACCATCAGCGCCATGGTCAACGTCACCAGCTCGGTGGTGACCAACGATTTCATCAAGCGGTACGTGAGGCGGCCGTTCACTCAGAAGCAGCTCGTCCGGCTCGGACAGCTCGCTTCGGTCGTCGCGCTGCTCATCGGTTTCATTTTCAGCCTGTCGTTCTCCCACATCGTCACCGCCTGGGAGACCATGGTCTTCGTCTGGGTCACGGTCATCCTCGTCCCGGCGACACTCCGCTGGCATTACTGGCGGTTCAGCGCCAAGGCCTTTGTCTGGAGCATGGCGGTTTCGGTCGTGCTCGTCCTATCGCGGGTGGTCGCCTTGGCGCATCTTCCGGCCCACGCATCGCTGGCCATGGACGTCGGGTTATGTTTGGTCACCACGTTCATCGCCGCCGCTCTGACCAAGCCGACCGACATGGAAGTCCTGGTGAAATTTTACAGTCGGGTGCGGCCGTGGGGCGTGTGGGGTCCGGTGAGGCGGGAGGCCGTGCGGCGCGGCCTTGTCCCGGCCGGGGACCGGATGCCGGCCATCGATGCCCTGAACGGCCTGCTGACCGCGGTCTTCCAGTTTTCGATCGCCCTGTTTGTCTTCTACTTTTTTCTCCGCCGCTGGCCGAGTTTCCTGATCGCGGTGGGGCTGGTTTTCGGGCTGGCCCTCATCCTCTACTTCACCTGGTATAAGACACTGCCGGCGAAGGACGAGGTTTAGCGGTGCGTCTCGCAAATGATTTGACTTAGGAACGAAACATGAAAGGACGCACCGCCGCGGGGGAGTTTGAGGGGGACGGCGTCGTTCCCCTCAGGGGGTCAGCGGAGCGCAGCGAAGCGCCGAGGGGGGGGCTTGACTCCCCCCTGGAAGGGGCCCGTCTATGCGATGGACTTTGGAAAGAGATTTTCGAGACGGGACGCTAGCGATGTCCCGGCCGCGCCTTCATCTCATCTGCAACGCCCACCTTGACCCGGTCTGGCAGTGGCGCTGGGAAGAGGGTGCCGCCGAGGCGTTGGCCACTTTCCGGAACGCCGCGACCTTGCTCCGCGAGCACAAAGAGTTCATCTTCAACCACAACGAGGCGGTGCTCTACCGCTGGGTCGAGAAATATGACCCGGCGCTTTTCGCAGAGGTCCGGAGACTGGTCGAGGAAGCCCGCTGGTCGATCAGCGGCGGCTGGTATCTCCAGCCCGACGTCAATATGCCGGGGCTGGAATCGCTCATCCGCCAGATCGCCGAAGGAAGAAGATACTTCTGGAGAAAATTCCGGGTCCGGCCGCGGGTCGCCTATAACTTCGATTCCTTCGGCCACGGCGGCGGGCTGCCCCAGGTCCTGAGACTCGCCGGCTACAGGATGTACATCCACATGAGGCCGCAGAAAGAGGAGCTCAGCCTGCCGTCCGACCTCTACCGCTGGCGGGGAGTTGACGGGTCGGAGGTCCTGGCGTTGCGTATCGCCGTAGGTCTGTACCACACTGAGCGCGAGAATATCGAGCAGAGACTCCAGGAGGGGAAAGAAATGGCCCTGCGACTCGGGCGTGATGTTCCTGTATTCTGGGGCCTGGGGAATCACGGCGGCGGGGCGACGCGGGAAGCGCTGGCCGCGATCGATGCGTTCATTGTCCGGGAGAAGCGGGTCGAAGTCCTGCACAGCACCCCGGACCGGCTGTATAAGGCGCTGAAAGAGGCGGGCCGAAAGGCCCCGGTCGTCGAGGGAGACCTCCAGCGCACTTTTACCGGCTGCTATACATCTCTGGCCCGGATCAAGCGGAAAGCGGAAGAGAGCCTGGGAACACTCGTCCAGACGGAAACGCTGCGGGCGGCGGCCTGGTGGATGACGGGAGAAGAGTATCCGGAAGACGGGCTGAGCGATGCCTGGCGGGGCCATCTCTTCAATGATTTTCATGATATTTTGACCGGCTCCTGCACCGAGCCGGCGGAAAAGGACGCCCTCGACCTCTACGGCAAAACGCTGGGGACAGCGAGGCGCCTGCGATTGAGGGCGGCGGCCGCTTTCAATCGTCTGCTCCCGGCGCGTTCGGGTGGCTCCTTGCCCATTACCGTGTTGAACACGGACCCGTCCCTGACCCGGGTTCCGGTCGAAGTGGAATTCATGGCCGACTACCGGCCCATTTGGAAGGGGGAGAGGCATCTCCTTGTTCTGGGGCCCGACGGCGGCAAGATCCCGTCTCAAGAGGAGCAACCCGAATCGCTGCTCCCCTTCAACTGGAGGAAAAGGCTTTGTTTCATGGCCGAGCTTCCGGGCCTCGGATCCGCCCATTTCGAAGCGAAGGTCAATCCGGGGAAGAGAAAACCGCGGAACGCTTCTCCCGGTGATCCCGATATAAATTATAAAATCGATCGTCGAAGGGGACTCATCACCTCTCTCCGCGTGCGAAACTCAGGGCAGCTTCTCAGAGGGCCTCTGCTCGAGCCGCTCGTCATCAAGGATGAAGGCGATTCCTGGGGGACCGGATGCTGGTCGTATCGCGCCGTCGCCGGTCGATTCCGTCTCGTGCCGGGGAGTTTGAAGATCATCGAAAATGGGCCGGTCCGGACCATCACGGAGTCCGTCCTGGCTTACAAAAGAAGCCGGATCGTCCTCCACACGATCGGCTACCGCTCCTGGCAGGCCATCGAGTTCCGGCTGCGCATCCACTGGCAGGAAGAGCGGAAAATGCTCAAGCTGGCCGTGCCGGCCGTTTTTCGCCGGGGCGTCCTTATTTGCGAGATCCCTGGAGGAGCTATCCGCCGCCCCGGCGACGGCGAAGAACACGTCTTTGGTCGGTGGGCGCTGGTCGAGGGAGAGACCGGAGGGCGCCGAGTGTCCCTGGCGGTCATCGGCTGCGGCCCGCACGGGCTCGATTTCAAGAATGGGGAATTGCGCGTCTCCGTCCTCCGGAGCGCGGCCTACTGCCACGAACGCGGTTTCAAACTGGCGGAATTTCCGGCCCGGAAACTCATGGACCAGGGCATCCATGAGATACGGTTTCTGGTCACGGCCGGCGATCCCGGGAGGGTCCGCCGGTCGGTCTCCGCGCTGGCTGACTGGCTGGCCTCTCCACCCTTTGCCTTGGCCCATCTTCCTTTTGGGGGGTCAGGAGGCGGGGCGGCGGAGAAGCACGGGGACCGTCAAACAGATCCCGCTTATGATGGGGATGCCGATGGGCTCGGCCTCCTCTTTCTCGATCCGGCAAGCATCCGCCTGACCGCCTGCAAGCGTTCTTGGGATGGGAAGGCGCTCGTCCTCCGGCTTCATGAAACGGCCGGACTGCCGACGGACGCGCGTTTGATCTTGAGACAGCCACTACGGGTGATCAACCTCGAATTCAAGCCGTTCGAGATCAAGACGCTGCGCATCGAACGGACGGGTGCCTGGCGCGAAGCCGGCCTGATTTCCGAGACCTGAGCGCGCCGACGGTCAGAATGTGTTCAAGCCCCTTATTGGATCTCGACCGTGATGGCGTTCCATTTGAATGGGCCCTATTTGCTGTTGATGTTGTAGGCGGGTCAGAAGGATGGTTCTGAATCAAGGAGTTTTGCAGCGTCCGGGAATGGGGGAGACCCGTAGCGGGATCTCCTTAGGATGTGATATAAAAGGATATAAGAAAGATAGGCAGGAGCCCGAGAATGCGGCAGGCGAAGATCCTCTCAGGACGGCCCGGCAGGCACCCGGCACAGTGGATTCTTCTTATGCTGATGCCCCTGGTCGTGTTGCGCTCAGCCATTTCTTCCGCGGAAACCGTCCCGGTCTTCGACAAGCGGGCGGCGTTTGCCCGCCTGGAGGCCCAGTGCGCCTTCGGCCCCCGGGTGCCGAGTTCCGAGGCCCATCTTCGCTGCCGGGATTATTTGGTGAAAACGCTGTCCGGATACTCCGACGATGTCGAGGTCCAGCCGTTCCGGTTAAGCTATGGGCGGCCGCCCCGCGACGTCGAGGCCTTCAACATCATCGCGAAATTCCGTCCCGACCTCACCGAGCGGATCCTTCTCTGTGCCCACTGGGACTCCCGTCCCTGGGCGGACGAGGACCATGATCCCAAGTCCCATCCCACAGCCGTCCTCGGCGCCAACGACGGCGCCTCCGGTGTGGCCGTCCTGCTGGAAATGGCCCACATCTTCCATGCCCAATCGCCTCCGGGCGGGATCGACCTGGTCTTATTCGACGGGGAAGACGCCGGCGACACAGGAAACACCTGGAGCTGGGCCCAGGGATCCCAGTATTTCGCCGGACATCTTCCGAAGAAGGATTACCCCAAGTTCGTCATCCTGCTGGACATGGTCGGCGACCGGGACCTGGCCATTACCCGGGAAGCCTATAGCCTAGAACGTAGCCCCGCGTTCATGGAAAAGGTCTGGGGGATCGCTGCGGCCTTGAAGATAAAGTCATTCCTTCCCGAAAGAGGCCCCGCGGTCATGGACGACCATATCCCCTTCCTGCGGCTGGGGATTCCGGCGATCGACCTCATCGACCTGGATTACCCCTACTGGCATACGAGCCAGGATACGCCTGATAAATGCAGCCCCGACAGCCTGGATGATGTCGGGCGCGTCCTGGTTCAGCTCGTCTACGCCTTTTGACGGCGCGGCACGCTCAGGAGAGATGGGGACATTTCCCGAAGGCGACCCCTTGTCATATTCCTGAAAAGGTTTCAGCAGGTCTCTTTAAGCTACTCCGGATTCTCTCGAGTGCCGACGCCGGCCAATTTCTCCTGGAGCCTTCTCAATTCTTCCTGAGCCTCTTTGAGCAGCTTGGACTTAAAGGCCAAGGTGTTCAGCTCCTTGGTCTCGTTCATCGCCTTCTTCAACCGCTTGATCTTCTGGAGAAGCTCCGCTTCCCGTCGCCGCAACTGAATGCGTTCCGCGCTCGTTAACGATTTATCCATTTCTGATCGGGCCTTCCTCGATAGCCCCCCATCGCCATTAAATTATCCTTGCTCCTGTAGCTCTATTGGATAACCGCTCAACAAGGATATTGCATGAGGCCGCATCTGTCAAGAAGGCCGAGAAGAAAGAAATGGTGACAGTATATCAATTTCCGAATTTGTAGTGATGATTGCACGCCTAAAGACCCTGAAACGGGCTCCCACATTTTTCTTGGCGGCGGGAATGCGGACAGTATATACTGAAAATCCCAAAACTCCATCCGGCGGAGGTTAAGATGAGGCTAAAGTCGATTATTCCTGCACTGCTTTTCATCCTGGCCGGTTTTCTTTCGGTTTCCGGACAGCAGGCGACGGTCAAGGAAGAGAGGACGAGTTTCAAGACCTATCCATACTCGGATCCCGACCCGATGCCCATGATCGGCCCGATCTATCCCTATTTCCGCTTCCACGGCTACAGCCTCGATGGACGTCCCCAGGACTGGAAGATGGTGAAGCTGGAAAATCCCTACGTCAAGGTCCTCGTGGCGCCCGAGATCGGCGGCAAAGTCTGGGGAGCAGTCGAAAAATCGACCGGCCGGGAGTTCATCTACCTGAATCCGGTCGTCAAGTTCCGGGAGATAGCCATGCGCGGGCCTTGGACATCGGGCGGCATCGAGCTCAACTTCGGGATGATCGGCCACGCCCCGACCACGGCGACACCGGTGGATTACCTCATCCAGGAGAACGCCGACGGGAGCGTGAGCTGCATTGTCGGAGCCATCGACCTTCCCAGCCGCACGGTCTGGCGGGTGAACGTCCGCCTTCCCAAGGACGCCGCCTATTTCGAGACCGAGTGTTTCTGGTTCAACCCGACCTCACTCCACGACTCCCTCTACAACTGGCTGACCTCGGCCCAGGATGGGGGCGAAGACCTGAAATTCTTTTACCCCGGCACGCGTCATATCGGCCACGGCGGAGATGTCCACCCCTGGCCGGTCGTCGAGAACGGGCGTGATGTTTCTATTTACCAAAACAACGACTTCGGCAGCAGCAAATCCTACCACATCCTCGGCGAATACGACGAGTATTTCGGCGGCTATCACGAAAGGGCGGGATT
>DATKXS010000057.1:0-36325 GCA_035528895.1 Candidatus Desulfaltia sp. | reverse complement strand
AAGCAATGCATATGCGGCGTTAGCGGCTCCTATTTTTTCAGCCCGTGCTGGAGCTTGCTGTGCCGGACGCTGTAGGCGAAGTAAATGATCAGGCCGGCGAGTAGCCAGGCGCCGAAGCGGATCCAGGTCACGACGGGCAGGCTGTACATAAGGTAGAAACAAAAGCCGACCGTGATCAGCGGCGTGAAGGGCACTCCCGGCGTCTTGAACTTCCTCTCGACCTCCGGCCGTGTCTTTCTCAGGACGATGACGCCGATGGAGACGAGCACGAAGGCGAACAGGGTGCCGATGTTGCACAGGTCGATGATCATGTTCAAGGGAAAGAAGCCGGCGATCAGGGCGGTCGCAGTCCCGGTGATCCAGGTGCAGATATGGGGGGTCTTGTGGACCGGATGGACGTGGGAGAAAGCCGCGGGCAGGAGGCCGTCCCGGGCCATGACCATGAAGATCCGGACCTGCCCGTAGAGCGTCACGAGCAGGGTCGAGAGCATGCCGATGACGGCCCCCGTGGCGACCAGGGCGCCGCCCCATCGAATGCCGATCCTGGCCAGGGCGGCCGGAAGGGCATTTCCGATGTCGATCTCCTTGAAGGGAATCATGCCGGTCAGGACGAAGGCCACGGCGACGTACAGGATAATGATGACTCCCAGGCAGACCATGAGGCCCAGCGGAACGTCGCGCTTCGGGTTCTTGGTCTCTTCGGCGGCGGTGGAGACCGCGTCGAACCCGATATAGGCGAAAAAGATAATGGCCGCGCCGGCCATGATCCCCTTCCAGCCGAAGGGAGCGAACGGCTGGAAGTTCGTAAAATCGACGTGGGTCACTCCCAGGAAGACGAAAAGCAGTATCACGGCGATCTTGATGACGACGATGATGTTGTTTATCTTGGCGCTCTCGCGGATGCCGATATAAAGAATCCAGCTTATGCCCATGGTGATCAGGATCGCCGGGAGGTCGACGACCCCGCCGGAAAAAACGACCTTCCCCGCCTCGGACGTCATCAGAGGGGGGGTGAGCAAGGCCTTCGGCAGCTTGAGCCCCATCTGGGTGAGCAGCGGGATGAAGGTGGTCGACCAGCCGGAGGCAACGGCGCTGGCTGCGACCAAGTACTCGAGCATCAGGTCCCAGCCGATGATCCAGGCGATGACCTCACCGAAAGCCACGTAGGAGTAAGAATAGGTGCTTCCGGCGACGGGAAACATGCAGGCCAGCTCCGAGTAGGTCAGAGCGCAGAAAGCGCAGGTGACGGCGGCGATGATGAACGACAGGAGGATTCCCGGTCCGGCCAGATGGGCCCCCTGACCCGTGGCCACGAAAATGCCGGTCCCGACGACCGAGCCGATCCCCAAGGCGGCCAGGTCGACGGCCCTTAGGTTCTTTTTGAGTTGCGTCTGTTCGGACGCTTCATTGATTTGCGCGGGTGTCTTGGTGATCCAGATGTTCACGTTTCTTGACTCCACGGGTCCGCAATGAGTGGGATATGATATCGATTTCTCAGGCCTTTAGCAACGAGAAAATAGCAGAGGTAAGCATCTCCGTTTATGTAATTCCATTGGGCGCAGGAGGCCGCCCTTATCCCCTGCGCCCATTACAAAGATCACATATCTGGAGATGCTTCTATCGAGGAGTTAGCAGACATCCTTTCTCCAGCCCTTGTCTTTCCGGTCGTAGCCTTTCCCTCCCTTTTTCGTGGAGTGGGGCTTGCTGGGAGGAGGAAGCGGCCGCCGGACCTGTTTCCAGGCCGGTTTCTGGCGCCGGTTAACTTGATGCGGCATTTGTCCCTCTTTTATCTTGCCATTCAAAAATAATTGGAATAATTCGGGACAGTCTCATTTTTCGAAAATCCCTCTCCCTTGATGGGAGAGGGTGGAGGGAGAGGGTGAAAAAAACAGGACCGTCCCATTTTGGCTTCTTTTTTTGAACACCATCATCCCTTGTTAAAGGGGAACGACCTCCGCTCCGAGCTTTTCCTGGTCGAGCAGCGCCACGGTGCTCTTGCCGGTGAGCCAGCCGCCGGCCTCGCCCGGGTTGAGGAGGAGCGTTTTGCCTTCCCGCCGGATATCCGGCTTATGGGTATGGCCGAAGATGATGACGTCGTATTTCCCCGACGAAGCATAGGCCCCGACCGAAAAATGATAATGGACGAGGAGGATCTGGCGGCCACCGTGGGTGAAGAGGAGCGGTGCGTCCTGGATTTTCCCGAATTTTCCCAGGGTCATTTCCAGGCCTTGTTTTTCGCCGTCGCAGTTCCCGAAGACCGCTTTGACGGGGCATCCCAGTGCGGCGAGCTCCCGGGCGGCAAACGGCGCCACCACATCGCCCGCGTGGAGGACCAGATCGCACCCGGCGTCCTTGAATAGCGTCACCGCCTTGCGGATCTGCGTTACGTTGTCATGCGAATCCGACATTACCCCGATCATCGCTTTTCTCCTCTGACCGATTATAGCGACTTTTGCCCCGGCTGAAAAGGGCGCTTCCTCGATCTCTGGAAGGACGCCGATCCCGGGCACCCCGAAGTCGACGACGCGCGTCAGCGCTTAAACTTCCTGCAGAAATAGCGGAATCATTCGGTATAGATTTCCCTGCGGTGCCCGACCCGCACAACCAGGATGACGAGATGGTCTTCGTCTTTCTTGAAGATCACCCGATAGGCTCCGATGCGGAGTCGATAAAGCGCTTCTTCCGGTCCGCTGAGCCTCCGGATGTTGTTCTTCAGCGCGGCCGGGTTCCTGGCCAGGATCAAAAGTTTTGCCTTGATCAGCTTCTGCCTAGCGCGATCGATTTTTTTTAGTTCATCCAGTGCCCTATCGAGAAAGACGAGCTTGTACACTCAGATCCCAAGGTCTTTCCAGACATCCTCGGCATCGATGAGCTTTGCTTTCCCCTTCTCGAGTTCCTTCAGACGCTTCCGCGCGACCTGGAGGTCGAGAAGGTCAAAATAAACGGTGAGGGCTTTTTCGATCAGAGAACTCTTTTTCTCGCCGAGCTCCTCGGCCAGGCTCTCGAGTTCCCTTGAAACCTCGGCGTCGATGGTGATGTTGTGTCGCACTTGCATTTCCGCGGCCTCCTTGAATATACACTCATTATGCACATATATTGTGTATAGTCAAGCGGCCCTACCTTGGTCAACTATCTCCTAAATCTCAGACGCCAGCGGAGCGGCGATCATCTCAAATGATGGTAATCGCCAAAGGGCGGCTTCCTGCGACCGATGGAATCACGAAAACAGAGATGCTTACTAAAAAGAGCTTGGTATTGACACTTCCAGGCTAAATTCTTTATTATACTAGCCGTTCGGCCAGGCAACAGGCGCGTGGCTCAGTGGTAGAGCGCTTCCTTGACGCGGAAGAGGCCGTGGGTTCGATTCCCTCCGCGCCTACCATCGAATAAGGAGTGCGTATTCAAGAGGACGCAAAGAGGATGGGGTTCTTTCCCCACTACCTGTTGGATACCATAGTATAAAAGATGCCGGAAAAGATCAGCATTAGTATCGACGGGTCTGTCCTTTCGGTCGAGAAAGGGACCTTCCTCAGGGAGGCGATCCGTTCGCTCAAGTTGGAGCGTCAACCGGTCCTGGCCGCTGTCGACGGCGAGGTCGTCGGCCTGGACCACGTTCTCGTCCAAGACGGCCGGGTCCACCTGATCTATCCGGATTCCGATGAGGGCCTCGATATCCTCCGCCACAGCACCTCCCATCTCATGGCCCATGCCGTCCTCGATCTTTTTCCCGGGACCCAGGTCGGGATCGGTCCCGCGGTCGAGAACAGTTTTTACTACGATTTCCTGCGCGATACCCCGTTCACGCCCCAGGACCTGAAGGACATCGAGAACAGGATGCGGGAGCTGGCCGGGCAGAACATCCCGATCCGGAAGATCGTCCAGGAAAAGGCCGCGGCCCTCCGGCAGTTTCAGGAGATGGGCCAGGCGCTCAAGGTCGAGCTCATCGAGGAGAAGGGCGGCGAAAACGTCTCCTGCTATGCCCAGGGCGGCTTCGTCGATTTCTGCCTCGGGCCCCACCTCCCCTCGACCGGCTACATTCAGCATTTCAAGCTCCTCTCGGTGTCGGGTGCCTACTGGAAAGGTGACGAAAAGGGCCGGCAGCTCCAGCGCATCTACGGGACCGTCTTTTTCGAAAAGCAGCAGCTCAAGGACTACTTGACTCTTCTCGAGGAGGCGAAGAAAAGGGATCACCGCAAGCTGGGCCTGGAACTCGACCTCTTCAGCAGCTGTGACGACCTTGGCGGCGGCCTTATCCTCTGGCACCCCAAGGGCGCCCGAATCCGGGCCGTCATCGAACAGCACTGGCGCGAACGGCATTGGGCGGGCGGCTATGATATCCTTTATACTCCGCACATCGGTCGTGCCAAGCTGTGGGAGACGTCGGGGCATCTCGACTTCTACAAAGAGAGCATGTATTCGCCGATGGACATCGACGAGCAGGACTATTACCTCAAGCCGATGAACTGTCCGTTCCACATCCAGGTCTACAAGACCAGGCTCCGCTCCTACCGGGACCTGCCCCTGCGCTGGGCGGAGCTGGGCACCGTTTATCGCTACGAGAGGTCGGGAGTGCTCCACGGCCTCCTCCGGGTCCGCGGTTTCACCCAGGATGACGCCCACATCATCTGCACCCCGCAGCAGATCGACGACGAGATCCTGCGGGTCCTGGATTTCTCGATCAGCATCCTGGCCGACTTCGGCTTCCGGGATAACAAAATAGAGCTTTCTGTCCGCGACCCCGGGAACCCGGCCAAGTATGCGGGGAGCGAAGAGATGTGGCGCCAGGCCGAGGCCTCCCTTGTTAAGGCTCTGGAGACCCGGCAGCTCTCCTACAAGAGGATCGAGGGTGAGGCCGTCTTCTACGGGCCGAAGATCGACATCAAGATCAAGGACGCCCTCGGCCGTCTCTGGCAGTGCACGACGATCCAGTTCGATTTCAATATGCCCGAGCGGTTCGACATGACCTTCGTCGGTGAAGACAACCAGCCCCACAGGCCCTATATGGTCCACCGGGCCATCCTCGGCTCGCTGGAGCGTTTTTTTGGGATTCTCATCGAGCACTATAGGGGAAATTTCCCGCTCTGGCTGGCCCCCGTCCAGGTCATCATCCTGCCGATCTCGGAGAGACATGAAGAGTACGCTCTGTCCCTCGACAGGCGGTTCAGAGAGCAGGGGATTCGCTCTCAAGCCGACACCCGGCGGGAGAAGATCGGCTACAAGATCAGGGACGCCGAGAATCAGAAGGTTCCTGTTATCCTGGTCGTCGGCGATAAAGAGGTGGCCGATGGGACCGCCGCGCTGAGGGTTCACACCCAGGGGGACAAGGGGCCGGTCGAGATCGCCAAATTCCTTGAAAAAATCGCTGATTTGAATAAAAATAGATCTTTGACGTTGAGTTTTTAAGGAGGCCGAGAATTTTTAGAAGACACCATTTCTATCCAGGACCCAGGAAAGCCAAACTGCATCGGATCAACGAAATGATTCACGCCAAAGAGATCAGAGTGATCGACGAGGAAAAGAAGCAGGTCGGGATCCTTCCTGTACCCGACGCTCTCTCTTTGGCCGGACAGAAAGGGCTCGACCTTGTCGAGATCGCCCCCGAGGCGAACCCGCCTGTCTGCCGGATTATGGATTATGGCAAGTTCCTGTACGAGGAGCACAAGAGGGAGCACGAGGCCAAGAAGCACCAGAAACAGGTCCAGCTCAAGGAGATCAAGTTCCGGCCGAAGATCAGCATCCACGATTATACCTTCAAGATGAAACACGTGCAGCGGTTCCTTGAGGAAGGCAACAAGGTCAAGATCACGATCATGATCCGGGGCCGGGAGCGGGCCAAGCCGGAGTTGGCCCATCAGCTCATGAGCCGGATCATGGAGGATGCCTATTCATCCGGCCGCCAGGATGGAACCATGAGAAAACAGGCTTGGGCCGTATCCGCCATTCTCGTCCCCGTCAGGTCAGGAGGAAAAGATGCCAAAGCTAAAGACGCACAAGGGAGCCCAAAAGAGGTTCAAGGTCACAGCCAAGAAGAAGATCGTTCATAGCAAGGCTTTCAAGAGTCACCTGCTGTCTTCCAAGGATGCCAAGAGGAAAAGGCATCTGGGCAAGAGAGTGGTGGTGAGCCGGGCCGACCGGGCGGCCGTCAAGAAGATGCTGCCTTACGAATTCTGATCCCAGGGCGACAGAAGGAGTTCAAGATGCCGAGAGTCAAGCGTGGAACCAAGAGAAGGGCCCGCCGGGCCAAATATCTGAAGCTGGCCAAAGGCTACCGGGGTGCCAAGAGCCATAATTACCGGATCGCCAAGGAGGCCGTGGAGAAATCCCTCCTCTACGCCTACCGCGACCGGCGCAACAAGAAAAGAGATTTCCGGCGCCTCTGGATCATCCGGATCAAGGCCGCTTCCGAACGGAACGGGATCACCTACAGCCGTTTCATCAACGGCTTGAAGCGACTGCACGTCGAGCTCGACCGCAAGGTCCTGGCCGACCTGGCCGTCCATTCGCCGCAGGCGTTCACCGCTCTCGCCGGGAAGGTCAAAGAAGCCGCGACGTGAGATGAAGACGCTGGAGAGCCGCATCGACGCGCTCAGGAAGACGTTCGAAGAATCCCTGGCCCGTGTCAATGACCAGAGATCGTTAGATGACCTTCGCCATGAATTTTTGAGCCGGAAACGCGGGCATATCACCCTTCTTTTTGAAGAGCTGAAGTCGCTCTCTGCCGAGGAAAAACCGTTCGCAGGCAAACTTGTCAATGGCCTGAAACTCTACGTCCAGGATCAATTAAAGAGCTTCGATAGAGGCGTTTTGGTTAAGCCGGCTCCATTAAAATTAAGGGGCGGGATTAAGAGTCCTCGGGTTATCACGGAACAAGAAGGACAGATAGACCTGACGCTTCCCGGCGAGAAGCTGGCCTGGGGTGCGCCCCACCCGGTCGTCCTTTTCCAGGAGGAGATCGAGAGGATCTTCGAAACCATGGGCTTCTCCATCGCCGAAGGCCCGGAGATCGAGACCGATTATTACAACTTCGAGGCCCTGAACTTCCCCCCCCACCATCCCGCCCGGGACGATTGGGACACTCTCTACCTCGGGGAGAATCTTCTCCTGCGGACGCATACTTCGCCGATGCAGATCCGGGTGATGGAGAAACACAAGCCGCCCATCCGTATTATCATCCCCGGCAAAGTCTACCGGCGCGAGGCCATCGACCCCACCCATCTTCCCATGTTCTGCCAGGTCGAAGGGCTGCTGGTGGATGAAGGCGTGACCTTCGCCCATCTCAAGGGAACGCTCGAACATTTTCTCAAGCGTCTGCTCGGGGACAAGATCGAGATCCGGTTCCGGCCGAGCTTCTTTCCGTTCACCGAACCGTCGGCCGAAGTGGACATCAGTTGCCTCATCTGCCGCGGCCAGGATAAGGCTTGTCCCGTCTGCGGGGGCACAGGCTGGAAAGAACTCCTGGGTGCGGGCATGGTCAATCCCCAGGTCCTCAAAAATGTCAATATCGATCCGGAGAGGTATTCCGGCTGGGCGTTCGGCTTGGGCATCGAGCGCGCGGCCATGTTTTGCTATCAGATCACCGACATGCGTACCTTTTACGAAAACGACCTCCGCTTTACCCGGCAGTTTTACCTGAAATGAAGATCAGTTTGGATTGGCTCAGGGAATATCTGGAGGCGGATATCCCTGCGCCCCGGGTCGTCGAAACCCTGGAGCGAATCGGCCTGATGGTGGAAGGCCGGGAGGAAAAAGACGGGGACATCGTCCTCGAGGTCGAGACCTACTCGAATCGTCCCGATACTCTCGGTCATCTGGGAATGGCCAGGGAACTGGCCGCCGCCCTGGGACTGCGCCTGGAGGAAAGACTCTGGCCCCTTTCGGAGCTCTCCGCCCGGACGGCGGACCTGGTGGATGTCCAGATCTGGGACGAGAACCTCTGCCCCCGGTACTGCGGCGCCGTGGTCAAGGGGATCAAAGTCGGACCGTCGCCGGCCTGGCTGCGGAAGAGGATCGAGTCCATGGGGCTGAACCCCGTCAACAACGTCGTCGATGTCACCAATTACGTCCTCTTCTCGACCTCACAGCCCATCCATGCCTTCGATCTGGACAAGATCGGCGGGGCCAAGGTGATCATCCGGCGGGCGATGAAAGGGGAGAGGCTCCTCTGTCTCGACGGCAGCGACCTGAGCCTGGCACCGGATATGCTGGTCATCGCCGATGAAACGAGGCCGATCGCCCTGGCCGGCGTCATCGGAGGACAGGCGTCTGCCGTGACCGAGGAGACCAAAGACGTCTTCATCGAAAGCGCCTATTTCCATCCGGTCTCGGTGCGGAAGACCCGCAAGGCCGCCGGCCTGCAGACGGACGCTTCCTACCGGTTCGAGAGAGGAGCGGATATCGCGTTTCCGCCCCAGGCGGCCCTGATGGCGGCCTCGCTCTTCGCTCAATTCGGCGGCCGGGTCTGCAGGGAGCCGGTCGACGTCTTTCCGCTTCCCCCGAAAAAAAAGGGGATTGTCCTCCGCCATCGCCGCATCGCCGACCTGCTCGGCGTCGAGGTCGACAAGGATTTTGTCCAGAAGACCCTCCGGGACCTGGAATTCGGCCTCGAGCCCCAGCAGTCCGGCGTCTGGCAGGTCAGGGTTCCTACCTGGAGGGTGGACATCGACCGCGAGGCCGACCTCATCGAAGAAGTAGCCCGCTTCTACGGCTATGAGAAGATCCCGTCCATCCTCCCTCCCCTCCAGATCGTCGATCCGATCCCCGATAAAATCAGGGAGAGATCCGGACAGATCCGGCCGCTCCTTTTTCATTACGGATTCAACGAAGTCATCAACTTCAGCTTTTCCGATGCCGAGAGGGAGCGGTTGTTCGCGACGGGGCTCGAGCCTATAGAGATTCGCAATCCCATTTCCGCCAGGACCTCGCTTCTGCGGACGACCCTCCTCGGCGGCCTCCTGGAGACAGCGGCCTGGAACAGAAACCGCGGTCTGGAGGCTATTCAGGTCTTCGAAATCGGCAAGGTCTATTGCCGGGAGGAACAGGGTTTCAAAGAACGGTTCGCCTTGGGATTGCTGAGCACGGGGAGGCGCGATGAGCCGTACTGGAGGAGGAGCAGCCGGGAGGCGGATTTCTTCCAGCTCAAGGGGGAATGCGAAGCTCTTCTCCAACAGCTTCGTTACGAACCGTTCTCCTTCGAAAGGAGCGAGCATCCGTTCTTTGAGCCCGGATCGTGCCTGACCCTAACCTTCAAAGAGGAAAAGATCGGCTGTTTAGGCCGGGTGGCCGGGAGGATCCGGGATGCCTTTGATCTGAAACAGCCGGTCTGGGTGGCCGAGATCGACCTCGACCTCCTGTTCGGCAAACAGCCCCGGCCGTTCACTTATCAGCCGGTGGCCAAGTATCCGAGCATCACCCGGGACGTGTCCTTGCTCGTTCCCCGGGAGGTGTCCTATCAGGACATCCGGAAGGCGGTTGAAAAGCTTCCTCTCCCCATCCTGGAGGAAGTCCAGCTCATCGACCGCTATTCCGGGGAATCGGTTCCCCAGGACAAGATCAGTCTGTCGTTCCGCTTCATCTACCGCCATCTCCAGAGAACACTCCTTGCCGAGGAGGTGGATAAGGCGGAACAACAGGTTCTCAATCAATTGAAGCGGGCTTTTGGAGTCCAACTCAGAGAAGGAGGCAAAATTGACAACCGAACTGGAAAGAATTAAAATACTGGAAGGAAAGATTTCCCAGGTCATCGATTACGTCACCAAGCTGAGCGCCGAAAACGACAAGCTCAAACAGCAGGTCAAAGAGCTCAAGGCAGGGATCAAGGACTACGAGGATCAGTCCAAGAAAACGGCCAGGGTCGAGGAGGACCTGAAACGCTACGAAAGCGAGAGGGACGCTATCAAGAACAAGATCGAGACCATCATCGGCCAGATCGATAAGCTGGGGTTATGATCGATCGCATCATCGAAGTCGAGATTTACGGTCAGAAATACCGTATCAGAGTCAGAGGAGAAGAGGATGAGAAATATATAAATCATCTGACTTCTTACGTTGATCAAAAGATGCGCGAAGTGGCAGTCAAATCGAAGTCGGCGGATATGCTGAAGATCGCCGTGCTCGCGGCCATGAACATCGCCGACGAATATTTCCTCAGCCGGAAGAAGCTGGATCAACTGAATGAAGTCATCGGGCAGATGGAGAGTGAAATCGGGAGTCTGGACGCCCATCTTTTTAAGCAGGATAAGGACTATGATGATTTGGAGAAAACTCCATAAAACGATCGGCCCACGGAAACCGGTCGCAATCGCTGTTTGGGATGCACGTCTCTTCCATGTAGTTTCCTAATCCTCCCCCGTTTCCTCTCTTTCGCCCCTCCTTGAAGGAGGTAGAACGTGAATTTAGAACTCATCATCGGCGTTGCCGCTCTGGTCTTGTGGGCCGGCGCCGTCGTCCTGTATTTTCTCCGGAAGCGGCAGGTCACGGCGAGCCTGTTCCGGGCCCGGGAAGAGGCCAAAGCCATGCTCGAAAAGGCCAAGGCGGAAGCGAACCAGGTCACGCAGAAAGCTCACGCCGAGGTCAAGGAGAAGTCCCGGAACTTCGAAGAGGAGTTTGACCGGCAGACCAGGGACCGGCGGAAAAAGATCAACGAGATGGAACGGCGGCTGGTCAACAAAGAGGAAAACCTCGACCGGAGGTTCCAGAACCAGGAAAGAAAAGAAAAGGAATTCTCGGCCAAGGAGCGCCGCACCTATCAGCGGGAGAAGGACCTCGACCTCCAGGAAGAGAAGATCGTCGAGCTGATCAAGAAGCATACGGAGGAATTGGAGCGTGTCTCCGGGCTCACCCAGGAGGAAGCCAAGAGCCAGCTCATCAAGAAGATCGAGGACGAGGCCCGGCTCGAAGCCGTCCAGACGGTCCGCCGGATCGAGGAAGAGACACGGGAGAAAAGCCAGGGCCTGGCCCGGGAGATCATCAGCCAGGCTATCCAGAGATCGGCGGCCGAGCATGTCGTCGAGACGACGGTTTCGGTCGTGGACCTTCCCTCGGAGGACATGAAAGGCCGGATCATCGGCCGGGAAGGCCGGAACATCCGGGCCTTGGAGCTGGCCACCGGCGTCGATATCATCGTCGACGACACGCCCGAGGCGGTCATCCTCTCGAGCTTCGACCCGATCCGCCGGGAGCTGGCCCGGCTGGCCATCGAGAAGCTCGTCATCGACGGCCGGATCCACCCGGCCCGGATCGAGGAGATCGTCGAGAAGATCAAGGTCGAGCTGGAAAACAAGATCAAGCAGGAAGGGGAGTCGGTCATGCTCGAGCTCCGGGTCCAGAATATCCACCCCGAGCTGGTCAAGCTCCTCGGCAAGCTGAAATACCGGACGAGTTACGGCCAGAACGTCCTCCAGCACTCCAAGGAAGTGGCCATGCTCTCCGCTCTGATGGCCAAAGAGCTGGGGCTAGACACCCAGGTGGCTTTGCGCGCGGGTCTGCTGCACGACATCGGCAAGGCTGTCGATAAAGACGTGGAGGGAACCCATACCGAGCTGAGCGTCGAGCTGGTCAAGAAGTACGGCGAGTCGGATAAAGTGGCCCAGGCCATCGCTTCCCATCACCGGGACATCGACTTCCCATCGGTCGAGGCCGTGCTCGTCCAGTCGGCCGACACGCTGTCGGCGGCCCGGCCGGGCGCGCGGCGGGAGCTCCTCGAGGCCTACGTCAAGCGTTTGGAGAAGCTCGAGGGGATCGCCCATTCCTTCGACGGTGTATCCAAAGCTTTCGCCCTGCAGGCGGGCCGGGAGATCCGGATCATCGTCGAGAGCCAGAAGATTTCCGACGACCAGGCCGCCCTGGTCGCCAAGGACATCGCCCAGAAGATCAAGAACGAACTCGATTATCCCGGACAGATCAAGGTTACGGTCATCCGCGAGATGAGGGCCGTCGAATATGCCAGATAGACGGAGATTCCTCTTTGTCGGTGATATCATCGGTCAGCCGGGACGCCGGGCGCTGAAGAGGTTTCTGCCCCGGATCAGGGAGAAGCACTCTCTTGATTTCGTCGTGGCCAACGCCGAGAATGCGGCCGGAGGTGTCGGAATCACCGAGGATGTGGGCGCGGAGCTCCTCGGGCAGGTCGATGTCCTCACCTCCGGGAATCATATCTGGGATAAGAAAGAGGCCTTGCCCTATCTCGACCGCGAGCCAAGGCTTCTACGTCCGGCCAACTATCCTCCCCGGAATCCAGGAAAAGGTTCGTATATCCTGGAGAGCCCAAAGGGCTGGAAGGCGGCCATCCTGAACCTCCAGGGACGGGTCTTTATGGAGCCGCTCGACTGTCCCTTTCGGGTGGCCGACGAAGAGGTTGAGAAGCTCCGCTCCGTGACACCCATTGTTATCGTCGATTTCCATGCCGAAGCGACCTCGGAAAAGCAGGCCCTGGGCTGGTACCTCGACGGGAAAGTCTCGGCGGTCATCGGGACGCATACCCATGTCCCGACCGCCGACGAGCGCATCCTGCCTCGTGGCACTGCCTATATCACGGACGCCGGCATGGCGGGGGGATACCAATCCGTGATCGGTATCCGGCCGGAACAGGCCGTGGCCCGCTTTCTGACGGCGCGGCCGCAGCGTTTCGAGCCGGAGAAACAAGGCCTCGTCTTTTCTTCGGTCTTGATCGAAGTGAATGCCGAAACCGGCCGGGCCCTCTCGATCCGGCGGGAATATTTCGTCGAGGAGGCCGGTGAATAACGAAGGCCTGGTGAAGCCCGACCGGATCTACACGGTCTCCGAGATCACCAAGCTGGTCAAGCTGGAGCTCGAGAACGCCTTCCCGGCTGTCTGGGTGGAAGGGGAGGTCTCCAACTTTCACCGCCACAGCTCCGGGCATCTCTATTTCACCCTGAAGGACGAGCGCAGTCAACTCCGCGGCGTGATGTTCCGGGGCGAAGCCCGGCGGGTGGCTTTCGAACTGAAGGACGGACTCCAGGTCATCTGCCGAGGCCGGCTGAACGTCTATGAGCCCCGCGGCGAATACCAGATCGTCGTCGAGCGGGTCGAACCCAAGGGGAAAGGAGCCCTCCAGCTCGCTTTCGAGCAGCTCAAAGAGAAGCTCCGGGTCGAGGGACTGTTCGATCCCAAACATAAAAAGCCGCTGCCCCTCTTTCCCAAGAAGGTGGGTATCATCACCTCCCCCCGCGGGGCGGCCATCGTCGACATCCTGAGGACGCTGGAGAGGCGGTTCGCCCGTCTCCACATCCTCATCTATCCCGTCAAGGTCCAGGGAGAGGGTGCCGCTGAAGAGATCGTCGAGGGGATTGATTACCTGGGGCGCCGGCCGGACATCGATGTCATCATCGTCGGCCGTGGCGGCGGGTCGATCGAGGACCTCTGGGCTTTCAACGAGGAAAAAGTGGCCCGAGCCATCTTCCGTTGTCCCATTCCCATCATTTCGGCGGTCGGCCACGAGGTCGATTTCACCATCGCCGATTTCGTCGCCGATATCCGGGCCTCGACACCGTCGGTGGCGGCGGAGATCGTGATTAAGGAAGAACAGGCTCTGGTCGACCGGATCGATGGCTGGAGCAAGCGGCTAACTCAGAACCTGCTCTTTTTTCTGCAGGGGCGCAGGCAGCTCGTCTCCGACCTCAGTCGTCACCGCGTCTTCCAGAATTTTCGGTTGGCCCTTTACAACCTGGAGCAGCGGGTCGACGACCTCGAGGAGAGAGCGAGGGACGTCTTCCGTCGTAGAAAGATGACCCTTGCCGAGAACCGGGCCGCGGTGACCCTCTTCGAGGAGAAGATGACCTCGAACGTTCGCCGCCTCCTCCAGAACCTGGGCGCGCGCTGGGAGAGACTCTCCCTTGAGTTGCACAACCTCAGCCCGCTGAATATACTGAAAAAAGGCTATACCCTCTGTTGGAAGGGCGACTTGCAGCTAATCCGGAGGGTCGAGGACGTCGAGACGGACACGGACGTCACCGTTTCTTTCTACAAGGGCGCGTTCACCTGCCGGGTCAGGGAGATCGACCGGAAGACGCGGCTGGAGGACCGCCTGGCAAAGGAGAAAAAATGACCGGCATGAGCTTCGAAAAGGCCCTGGCCGACCTGGAGAGCATCGTCCAGAAGTTGGAAAAGGGAGGCCTCTCCCTGAATGAATCGATGGCCCTTTTTGAGAAGGGAGTCAAGCTGGCCAAGTATCTCCGGGAAGAGCTCGGGAAGGCCGAGAGAAAAGTCGAGGTCCTGCTTAAGGACGAGAAGGGCGGAGTCCGGAAAGAACCTTTTGACCTCGACCGGGAAGTCGGCTATTCCTCGCCGCAAGAAAAGGGAGACAAGGGAGAAGAAGACGAAGAGGAGGAGGAGGAAGAAACTCCCTTTTGATCCGATGCGTATAGAAGCCGGACTGGCGGCCAAGAAACGTCTGATCGAAAAGGCCCTCGATTGTCTCCTTCAGCGTGATGACGGGCCTCTTTTCCGGGCGATGCGCTATGCCGTTTTTCCGGGGGGAAAGAGGTTCCGGCCGCTCCTCGTCCTTTCCTCGGGAGTCTGTTTCGGCGTCTCTCCGCCGCTCCTTCTCCCGTTCGCCTGTGCCCTTGAGCTCATCCACAGCTACTCTCTCGTCCATGACGACCTGCCGTCGATGGACAATGACGATTTCCGCCGGGGGAAGCCGAGCCTCCATCGGGCCTTCGGCGAAAACCTGGCCATTCTGGCCGGAGACGGGTTGCTGACCTTGGCTTTTGAGGCGATGGCCGGAGCGCCCGTTCCCAGGGACAAGATACGGCTGCAACAGGAGGCTATCCGGATGGTCAGCCGGAACGCCGGGGTTGACGGAATGGTCGGCGGCCAGGCGCTCGATATTACCCTGAAACCCAAGGGCCTGACCCGGGCGAAGATCGAGGATCTCATCCACAAAAAAACGGGGGCTCTTATTCTCGCCGCGGTGGAGGTGGGCGCCCTACTCGGCAACTCCCGGGCTGCCGAAAGACAGGCCATCAGAGATTTTGGAAAGAGCGTCGGACTGGCTTTCCAGGTCCGGGACGATCTCCTCGACGCCCGGCAAAAAAAGAAGGCCGGCGTCCCCGACCGCCCCGATTACGTCGCTTTTGCCGGAGCGGCCAGGGCCGAAAAAAGGCTGGAAAGCCTGATCCGCAAAGCGATCGTCTCATTGGCGGGATTTGGGCGCCGGGCGGACGAACTCCGGCACCACGCCCTGTCCCTTCTCGAGCTCGAGCCTGAGGCCGATCATGCCTAAGCTCCTGGACGAGATCGATAGTCCCCGCGACCTGAAGAAGCTTCCGCCGGAAAGATTGCCCCAATTGGCGGGCGAAATGCGGGCCCTCATTCTCGAAGTCGTCTCTAAAAACGGCGGCCACCTGGCCTCCAATCTGGGAGCGGTCGAGTTGACGATCGCCCTTCACTATGTCTTCGATTCTCCGCGCGATACGATCGTTTGGGACGTCGGTCACCAATGCTATACACACAAGATCTTGACCGGCCGCAGGGACCGTTTCGGCACACTGCGGCAGCATCAGGGGATCCTGGGGTTCCCCGACCGGAATGAGAGCGAGCACGACATCTACAACACCGGCCATGCTTCGACCGCCCTCTCGGCCGCTCTGGGCATTGCCGTGGCCCGGAACAAGCGCCGAGACGACCATAAAGTGATCGCCGTCGTCGGCGACGGCGGCCTGACCGGCGGTGTCGCCTGGGAAGCGCTCAATCAGATCGGCCTCCTCCGAGAGCCGCTCATCATCGTCCTCAATTACAACGAGATGTCGATTTCACCGAACGTCGGTGCTCTGTCCAAATACCTGACCTACCTCGTATCCGGTCAACATTACCTCAGGATCAAGGACCACGCCAAGTCCATCCTCAAGTCCATCCCGGCCGTCGGCTGGCCGCTTATTAAGGTCGGTCGGGCCTTGGAAGATGCTGTCAAAAAGGTTTTTTTCCCTGGCCTGGTCTTCGAAGAGTTGGGGATCAGGTATGTCGGACCGGTCCAGGGCCACAGCCTTTCCTCCCTGATCGAGGTCTTCCGGGACGCCCAGACCTACGACGGACCCGTTCTCATCCACTGCGTGACCCAGAAAGGCCGTGGCTACGCTCCAGCCCAGAGTAATCCGGAGCGATTTCACGGTACGGCGCCGTTCAACCGGGCGACGGGCGAGCCGCTCAGCAGCTCCACGGTGCCCACTTATTCGGCGGTGTTCGGGAAGACCATGTGCAACCTGGCCCGCCAGGACGAGAGAATCATCGCCGTCACGGCGGCCATGCCGGAGGGGACCGGCCTGAGCGGCTTTGCCCGGGAATTTCCGGACCGTTTCTACGATGTCGGCATCGCCGAGCAGCACGCGGTGAACTTCGCGGCCGGCCTGGCCCTGCGCGGCCTCAAGCCGGTGGTAGCCATCTACTCCACCTTCCTTCAGCGGGCTTACGACCAGCTCTACCATGATGTGGCGCTCCAGGACCTGCCTGTGGTCTTCGCCCTGGACCGGTCCGGCATCGTCTCCGATGACGGGCCGACACACCAGGGGATCAACGACATCATCTACTTGCGCCACCTGCCCCACATGATCGTCATGGCACCCCAGGACGAGAACGAGCTCCAGCGGATGCTGAAGTCGGCGCTCACCTACGGTCATCCGGCGGCCGTCCGTTATCCCAAGGGCAAGGGGCGGGGTGTGGTTCTCGAGGAGAACCCGCAGGAGATCGCGCTGGGCCGGAGCGAACGCCTCAAAGAAGGGAGAAACCTGCTGTTGGCCTTCGGCAGCCTGGTCCCGGCAGCGCTCGAAGCCGCTTCCGAACTGGAAAAGGAAGGCCTCTCTTTGGCCGTGATCAACGCCCGCTTTGCCAAGCCCCTGGACGAAGAGGCCATCCTTTCCTATGCTCAAAAAGGGAACGCGATCATCACCGTCGAGGAAGGCGTGGTCAGCGGTGGGTTCGGGAGTGCTGTCCGGGAGCTCCTCGACCGGGAACGGCGGTTCGATATCCGCTTCCTGGCGATCGGACTGCCGGCGGAGATCTATGCTCTAGGGAAGTCCGACGAGATCAAGAAAATGTTCGGCCTCGACGCCTCGGGCCTGGCCGCCCGGGTCCGCCGGTTTTTCCGCGAATAATCCTGACTTTTTCCATAGAGTAGGCATGAAAAAAAGAGAGAGGGCGGACAGGATCGTCCTCGACCGCGGCCTGGCCGAGAGCCGGCAGAAAGCCCAGGCGCTCATCATGGCCGGACTCGTCTATGCGGAAGGACGGAGGGTGGAAAAACCGGGAGAGCTCCTCGGCCCGGAGACCGGACTCACCGTGAGCGAAGGCAGCCCCTACGTGGGCCGCGGGGGACTGAAGCTGGCCGAGGCGCTGGATGCCTTCGCGGTCCCGGTCGAAGGAAAGGTCGCCGCCGACCTGGGCTCATCGACCGGCGGGTTCACGGACTGCCTCCTTCAGAGAGGGGCCAGGCTCGTCTACGCCGTCGACGTTTCCACGAGCCAGCTCGACTGGCGGCTGCGCCGTGACCCCCGGGTGGTCATGCTCGAAAAGAACGCCCGTTATCTTAGGCCCGGAGATTTCCCGGAGAAGCCGGCTATCGTGACTATGGACCTGTCTTTTATCTCCGTCCTCAAGGTCCTGCCGGCGGTCCGGGATATCGGGGATGACGGCGATGTGCTCTGCCTGCTCAAGCCCCAGTTCGAAGTGGGTAAAGGACGGGTCGGCAAGAAGGGCGTCGTCAGAGATCCCGCCCAGCATGAAGAGGTCTTGAACAGGCTGCTGGAGGGAGCCCGGGAAATGGGATTCGGCGTTCTGGGACTTCACGGCTGCACGGTCCGCGGGCAGAGGGGAAACCGCGAGTTCTTCGTCCACTGGGTGTTGAGGAAACCGTCCTTGCCTCCGGAAGAGCTCCCTGAATTGGTCAGCGAGGTGGTCCATGAAGCGAAAGATTAGAACCGTCGGTATCGTCATCAAACCGCATGCGCCCAACATTGAATCGATCCTGCGCGACCTGATGCAGAATTTGGAGAAGAGAAAGATCGGCTGCATCCTTGAGGACGTCGCCGCTCGGAAATTGCTCCTCAAGGATGGACTGCCGCGCGAGGAGCTTCCGGCCCGGGTGGACCTGATGATCGTCCTCGGAGGGGACGGCACTCTCCTCAGCGTCGCCCACCTGGCCGCTCAGAGGGACGTCCCGGTGCTGGGCGTCAACCTGGGGCGTCTCGGTTTTCTGACGGAGGTACCGACCGACGAGATCTATGTCACCCTGGATTCTTTTCTCGAAGGCAAAGAGGACGTTATCAGTCCGCGGCAGCTCCTCGAGGCCCGCTGCCGCGGTAAGACCTACTACTGCCTCAACGATGTCGTCATCGATAAGGGGGCCGTCGCCCGAATGATCCAGATCGGCATCTGGATCGACGACAAAGAGATCGCCGCCCTCAAGGCCGACGGACTGATCGTCGCCACACCGACCGGTTCGACCGGCTACTCTCTCTCGGCGGGCGGCCCGATCGTTCAGCCGTACGTCCCCGCTCTCGTCTTGGCGCCGATCTGCCCCCACGCACTCTCTCTCCGGCCGATGGTCATTTCCTCGAGCTCCCGGGTCAGGATCCAGCTCCTCACGGCCGGCGAGGAGGTCTACCTGACGCTCGACGGGCAGAGGGGGATCACCCTGGGGAAGAACGATGTCGTCGAGATCCAGAAGGCCTCTTTTGAGCTCGCCCTCGTCTCCTCGCCGAAGAGGAACTATTTCGACCTGCTCAAAGAAAAACTCGGCTGGGCCACCTTCCCTTAAAAGGCTCGGGCTGTATGCTGAGAAATCCGCCTGAGCGAAGAGCGGGCACCTGTTTTTTCGGCCAGGCGAGGGGTAGTGGCATGAGAAACCCGTATGAGGAGTGAGCGGGCGCGGTTTCGAGGCCACTACCCCGAGCCTTGTTTGACAATTTGGGGTCCCGCGGCTAATATGATTTGTCCCTATGACTAACGAACTTCGTGTTGCTCTGGTCACCCCGGAAGCCGCGCCTTTCGCCAGGTCCGGCGAGCTGGCAGAGTTCTGCGCGGCTCTTCCCGGATACCTCGCTTCCCTGGGGATGAAGGTCTCCCTGATCTTACCCAAGTACAGCACGCCCCAGATCGCCTCGCTGGATACCATCATTGTTAATCCCGAGCTCGCCGTCCCTCTGAACGGAGAGCGGGTGAAGGCCTCCGTGTTTAAAGCGGAACAGAGGGGCTACGAGATCTACCTCATCGACAGCCCCAAATATTTTTTGCGTGAGAACATCTATGGGCCGCCGACCGGGAACTATCTTGACAACGACGAACGGTTCGTCTTTTTCAGCCGGGCGGCGCTCGAATTTTTGCGCCGGGACGGCCCGCCGGTCGACGTCCTCCACTGTCACAACTGGCCGACCGCTCTCATCCCCGTATTCCTGCGGTCTCACTACCGGGATGATCCTGTCCTCAAGTCCGTGGCCACGGTCTTGACGCTCCATAACACCGCCTTTCAAGGCGAGTTTCCGGCCGAGAGCCTGGCCTTGACGGAATTGAACTGGGATTTCTTCGATCCGCAGCAGATTTCCCTGAACGGCAAGCTCAACTTCCTGCAGGTGGGCGCCGTCTATGCCGACCTGATCAACACCGTGAGCTCTTCCTACGAGAGGGAGCTCCTGTCCAGGAAGGGGAAGGATGAGCTCGGCGGCATCCTGAGAAAGCGGAGAAAGTTCTTTACCAGTGTGCGCAACGGCATCGACCGGGAGGCCTGGGACCCGGAGAAGGATCCTTATATCGCCGCCAACTTCGGCCCCGGCCGCCTGGAAGGGAAGACGGAATGCAAGCGGGACCTGATCGCGGAGGCGGGATTTTCGCTGTCTCCGGAAAGGCCCGTAATCGCTTTCGTCGCCCATCTTTCGCGCTTCAAAGGGGCGGACATCCTGGTCCAATCCCTGGGCGGGATCGTCGCGCTTGAAGCCGGGGTGATCATCTGCGGCGAGGGAGAGGAACGGTATAAAAAAGAGTTCGCCGCCGCCGCCCGGCGCTTCCCGGGCCGGGTCGTCTTCCGTTTCGAATCGAACCCGGTTCTGATCCACAAGATCATGGCCGGCGCCGATATCCTGCTCCTCCCCTCGCTCAGCGAACCCAGCGGGCTCAATCAATTCGCCGCTTTCCGCTACGGGACGGTCCCGGTCGCCCGGGCCACCGGCGGCTTGAAGGAGACGATCCGCCGGGTCAACCCGAAGACCGGCTCCGGGAACGGTTTTGTTTTCCGCGATTACACGGCCGGGTCGCTCGTCCGGGCCGTCAAGCAGGCGGTCGCCTGTTACAGCGAGAAACCGGCCCACTGGCGGAGGCTCATGGAAGAAGGTTTGCGCCAGGAGTATTCCTGGGAAGAGACAGCGCGCGGCTACGCGAGGCTCTATCGCCAGGCCTTGGAATTTAAACGAGGAGGTTGACTTGTCTCCAGATATTCTCAACGTTTCCGACGCCACCTTCGAGGAAGAAGTTCTGAAATCGCCGCTTCCGGTCCTGGTCGATTTTTGGGCCGTCTGGTGCGCACCCTGCCTGATGATCGCCGCGGCGGTCGACGAGATCGCCGAAAGCCATAAAGAAAAGCTCAAGGTCGCCAAGATGAACGTCGATGAGAACATGAATACTCCCGCCAAATACGGCATCCGCGGCATCCCCACGCTCCTTCTCTTCAAGGGAGGCGAGCTCAAAGAGACGATGGTGGGCGTTCAGCCGAAGGACAAGATCATCGAGGTCGTGGCCAAACATTTATGAGCGCTGAGGCCGCCTCCGACGTCGTCATCATCGGGTCCGGGCCGGCCGGCCTGGCCGCCGCTCTGTACACCGGCCGGGGACGTCTCAAGACCGTCGTCCTGGAGAAGGCGATCCCGGGTGGACAGATCCTGCTCACCGACTGGGTGGAGAATTACCCGGGCTTCCCGGACGGGATCGCGCCCTTCGAGCTGATCGAAAATTTTCGGAAGCAGGCCGAGAAGTTCGGGGCGGTGATCGAGACCGACGAAGCCGGGAGCCTGCGGCGCGAAAATGATCTCTGGGTGATCGTCGGTCAAAACAAGGAATACGCAGCCCGGGCGGTGATCATCGCCACGGGGGCCGCCTACCGGAAACTGGGGATCCCCAACGAGACGCGGCTGACCGGGAAGGGGGTCTCCTACTGCGCCACCTGCGACGGCCCTTTCTTCCGCGACGCTGCGGTGGCCGTTGTGGGAGGCGGGGACAACGCCCTGACCGAGGCTGTTATGCTGACGAAGTTCTGCCGGAAGCTGTATGTCATCCACCGGCGCGAGCAGTTCCGGGCTATCAAGATTCTCCAGGAGAGGGTGCTCGCCAACCCCAAGATCGAGGTCCTCTGGAATTGCGTACTGGAATCGGCCGAGGGTGAAAGTCGTCTCGAACGGGTCATGGTCCGGAACGTCAAGGAGAACAGGACTTTCCCGCTCCCGCTCGACGGGCTGTTCATCTCGATCGGCATGGACCCGCACACCGGGTTTGTCAAAGGGGTCGTAGGACTAAACGAATGGGGGGAGGTCAAAGTGGATTCCCGGATGGCCACAGACCAGCCCGGGATCTATGCCGCCGGGGACGTGGCCGACGCCTGTCCCAAGCAGGTGGCCACCGCCGTCGGCGCCGGAGTCAGCGCCGCCCTTTCGGTCAACGAATACCTGGAGTCCCTGGGCTAATCTTTTTTTAAAGCCTTTTCCAATTCTTCGACCCGGGCCTTCAGTTTCTTCAGGTCCTTGACGAGGTCGTAGAGCTGCGGCCGCAGGACCGACGCCTTCCTCCAATCGCGGACATCCAGCTCGGGAGTCCCGGCGACCACGGCGCCGGCGGGAACGTCCCGGGCGATACCCGTCTGAGCGATGGCGATGACGTTGTCACCGACGCTGACGTGGTCGGCCACCCCGACCTGGCCGGCCAGGACAACATTCTTCCCGATCCTGGAGCTTCCGGCGATTCCCACCTGGCCCGCCAGAATAGCGTTTTCTCCGATCTCGACGTTGTGGGCGACCTGGACGAGGTTGTCGATCTTAGTCCCACGACGGATGACGGTCTCGCCGAGGGCCGCCCGGTCGATGGCGCTGTTGGCGCCGATCTCTACGTCGTCCTCGATGACGACAGTGCCTCTCTGGGGGATTTTTTTATGAGTTCCATCCTCAAGCTTGAGATAGCCGAAACCGTCTGAACCGATAACGGCTCCGCTGTGGAGGATGACCCGGGTTCCGATCCGGACGTCTTCACGGACGGAGACGTGGGAATGGATGACGCAGCCCTCTCCGATTTTCACCCGCGGGTAGATCGAGACCAACGGAAAGATGACCGTCCCGTCCCCGATCTCGGCCTCGTCCCCGATAACGGTCAGGGCGCCGACGGCGACATCCTTTCCGACCCGGGCCGAAGGAGAGATGACGGCCGTGGGGTGTATCCCCGGCTCCGGCCGGTAGGGCTGGAAAAAAAGCTCCACCGCCCTAATAAAGGTCAAGTGAGGATTCTCGGAAAAAATGACCGGTATCCCGCGGAAGGACTCGTCCGGGGGGATGATGGCCGCCGCCGCCTTAGTCTCTTCCAGGAGTCTGCGGAACTTGGGAGCCGCAAGAAAGACGAGGTCCCCCGCCCCGGCGGTCTCCAGGCCGGCCACCCCGGTGATCACCTTCTTTCCGTCTCCCTCGAAACGGCAGCCGAGGAGGCGGGCCACCTCCTCGACCGTCCGGAGCGGACCCGGACCCGGGCTCGGCTTAGGCGTTTCCGGCATGACGCCTCTCGTTCAAAACGGCCGCCAGTTCGGCCCCCCAGAGCAGGATGACCAGGGAGAAAGAGATCCAGAGCAGGAAGAAGATAATCGAGGTCAGTGTCCCCTGGACCAGCCTGGAAAGGACGATACCGATGGCCGAAAAATGGGCTACGTAGAATGCGAATACTCTTTTAAAGGCTTCCCACAGGACCGCTCCGACGACCGCCGCCAGGGCCGCGCATCGGGTGTGGACCTTGACCTCCGGGATGAACTTGTAGAGGGTGAAAAAGGCGAGAAAGGTCAGGGCCAGGGGAAGGAGGTACTGGACGAGGAAGTTGTCGACGAGGGCGATGACCCGGGGGTTGAGGTGGGCGGCGACGTAGGTGCTTTCCTGGAGGGTGCGGTGAAGGGCCGTCCAGATGGCCGTGATGGCCAGAGAGATGAGAAGAATTATGCCCATGGCGAACATGATGCTGTACTCAATCAGCCGGTTGTAGACGAAGGACCTCTCATACTTGGCGCGGAAAATCAGGTTGATGGAGTGGATGAGGTTGGAGAACAGGAAGCTGGCCGAGACTAACGTCCCGATCAACCCGAACCAGCCGAGGTTGCTGATGTTCGCGGAGGCACCCTGGAGCTTCTGAAAGAAGGACGGGTCCAGCTTGGCGAAGAACTCGTCGGAGAAAAGGTTCAGGCTGCGCAGGGCGAACTCGGACGTCCCCACGATCTTGGTCGTGAGATAGACGAACAGGGAGACCACCGGGACGGAGCAGAGGAAGGCGAAGTAGGAAATGACGATGGCCGAGTTCCAGCATTTATCCCCGTTGAACCTCCGGACCGTATCCCGGAGGATCGTGAAGACGGTCAGACTCATCGGGCTGTCCTAAAGGGAAGGGGATGCCGCCCCGTTCAGACGTACTTGCCCCACTGGATCATCAGGATGACGATGGCGATGAGGAGAGCATAGATGACCAGCGTCTCGATCAGGACCAGGCCGAAGATCATGATGAAGCGGATGGTCGGGGCGGAGCCCGGGTTGCGGGAGATACCCTCGCAGGCGCTGGAGATGGCCTTGGCCTGGCAGAACGCGCCGGCCGCGGCGGCCAGGGTGATGACCGCTCCGCCGACGATGAGGGAGAGCTTGTAGAGGGGGGCTTTGTCGGCCACCCCGCCCGCTTCCTGGGCGAGGAGGGGGGATCCAGCGAGGAGGACAAAGAACAGCAGGAGGCCGAATGCCTGGATTCTCTTCATGGTCTTATCTCCTTTCCATATTTATTGCTCTTCCTCATGGACGACCGCACCCGCGATGTAGATGCAGGCGAGGAGCACGAAGACGAACGACTGGATGACGGCCGTGAAGATGGCCACGGCCATGAAGGGGAGAGGAAGAACGAAGGGAACGATGGAGGCGATGATGACGATCAGCAGCTCCTCGGCGAAGATGTTGCCGAAGAGCCGGAGCGAAAGCGATACCGGCCGGGAAAAATGGCTGATGATCTCGATCGGCAGGAGGAGGGGAGCCAGCGCCGGGATGGGGCCGGTGAAATGCTTGAGGTATCTCAGGGGGCCTTGGGCCTTTATCCCCTGCCAGTGATAATAGACGAAGACGGCCAGGGCGCAGCCGGCGGTGACGTTGAGCTTGCTTGTCGGGGACATGAACCCTGGGACGAGACCGATCATGTTGGAACAGAAGATGAATAGGCCGATCGTCCCGATCATGGGAAGATATTTCTTCCCGCTCTCGCCGATGACGTCCGTCAGGATGCCTTCGAAGGCCTGGAGGATCATCTCGAGGAGGCTCTGGCGCTTGGAAGGAACTAGGGAAAGTTTGCGGGAGGCCAGGCCGAGAATAACGATGAGGAGGAGGGCCACGAAGATGCACATGACGAGAT
This sequence comes from Candidatus Desulfaltia sp., assembly GCA_035528895.1. Lineage (GTDB taxonomy): Bacteria > Acidobacteriota > Aminicenantia > Aminicenantales > UBA8522 > UBA8522. Next base: position 11,710 of record DATKXS010000057.1, on the reverse strand, counting down.
AATCGGGGACCGGCGCGTGGGGGTTCTTGGGCTCGATGCCGAGCAGGCGAAGCAGGGCCAGGATGGGCTTGCCGAGGAGCTTGTTAAAGAGATCGGCGACGTAAACGCTGTGTTCTAGACCTTCCATTTTTTCATCTGCGAGACGGCCAGCGCGGCCTCGATCAAGAAGGCCAATATGAGGCTTGAAAATCCGGCCACGAAGGCCAGGATCATCCTCGGAAAGAGGAGAATTATAATCGAAAAAACAGCCAATAGCAAGAAAAGGCGGAGAAGGTAAAAGACCAGGCCGGAACGGACCGCTCTCCGCCTGTCCGGCCCGAGAAAGCGGTTCAGGGCTGTCTTCAGCCAGACGAAACTGGCGGCCGAAAGAAGGCCTCCGGCCAGGATGAAGAGGCTGGTCAGAGGGGTGAAGAAGAAGAGGGCGAGGAGGGCGATGAGGGCCGCGATAAGAAGAATCTCCAGAGGAATGCGGCGGAGAACCTTCTCTTCATAGGTCATCGTCTTTCTCCAGTCCGAACTTCTTGAGACCCCGGAAGAGGCTGAGGAATCCGGAGACGACCCCCAAGAGGGTGAGGATGATCAAGAGCCAGGGCGCCGTGCCCAGGAGATTGTCCAGGAAATACCCCAGGAAGAGGCCTACGGCGATGGATGATGGCAGCATCAGACCGAGCGAGCTCAGCGCAGCGAGCTTGCGGAAGTTCGAGCGGCGGGGCGGACGGTCGGGCTCGAGAAATTTCATAACGCGGTTAAATTTTTACCGTATTTATCGGAAATGTCAAACGCCTCTCCGAAATAAAAAAAGCGGTCCGGGACCGCTTCTTCTGTTTTTCTATTTGGCGAGCTTTAGGCTGAGGTCAATCCTGAATTGTCTATAGTTTAGGGATCCATCTTGTCCTTGAACTCGATTTTACCCAGGGCCACGCCCAGATTCCGCGGGTCGGGGGTGCCCAGAGCTTTTTGAGGATTCCAGGTTCTGCTGACCTTTACCAGCAGAATTAGCTCTTCGCCGAGTTCCTCAGGCACTTCATATTCGCAGGTTTTCCAGATACTCTGATTCAGAATCAATTCATCCAGCAGTTTTTTCTGTTTAAAAAAATCTTTAATGAGGTAAATCTTTACTTTAACCGGATTTCTCTGGATATCGGGGTGAGAAGCAAGGAGCGGGATTTCGATGACAGGCTTTTCAATCTTAACAGTTAGGCCCCCGTATTCTCTTGTCCAGCGAAATTCCCGGCCGTCATTGGTTTTTTCATGCTGGTAGAATCCGAAATCTTGCTTGATCTCCAGGAGCTCGGTGCGGCTTTTCAGAGAGAGCGAATGGGTGGAATTCCAGAGGTGGACGCAAGAGTATAAGAGGATAAGAACTAAACTGAACACCTTAAACGACCCGCTCCAACGAATCTTCTGCTTGGGTGAATCAGGCTCTTCGAGGCCTTTTTCTTTATTTTCGGATTCGGCTATTCTCCCGAGACTGAAAATCAACCCCACCAGAAGCCAGAACGTGTATTTGATTTCGTAGCTTCCAATATAAGTATGAGCCTGAATATTCACGAAAAAGGCGATAACGCCGGCGATCGCACCGATAAGAAGATACGCGTTCGTGTCATCGGCAGGCCTTTTCCGATAACTCCTCCTCATCTGCCTGGAAATCTCCCAGAATACCCAGAGAACAAGAAGAACGCCGATCACGCCCAGTTCCGCCCCGACCTGCAGCAGATAATTTTCAGCCGATTCTGGGACTTCAAGATTTACCTTGTGTTTTTGAGCATAGTTGGCGGATTCAATAATGTAGCCTCCCGCGCCCACGCCGGATAAGGGATAATCCTTTATCATAATCCCGGCTAATTTCCATAATCCATCGACTCGACCGGTCAACGTCAACCTCACGTTTTCCAGTTTCAGCGTGCTTCCCAGTCTCGAAATTGTTATTGAAGATGCAATGTCTTTTTTCCAAACAACAAAAGCAAAAAAAGCGGCCGAAACCGCCAGGACGGCAATCAACAGCGAGCCCGTCGCTTTTTTAAGTCCTGTAGATCCGGTCCTCATCAGCTCGAAACCCCGTTTGATCGACAGGGCGAAGAAGATTAATAGCGATAACAGGAGGCACATCAAACCGCTTTTCGAGCCCGTGAAAAAGATCATGTAAAGAGCGAGTACCGCCACAACAATGGGAAATATACGCACGGCCTTCTTGAAGCAAAACATCCCGCCTAAAACCAACGGAGTGACGACGGCAAGATACACTCCGAAGGATAGGGCATCTTTGAAGGTGGCGTTGATCAGCCCCTGATTGATGCTTATCGGGTTGTTTCCGAATTTCATGTCGCCGAAACGCTGGTATAGACCGAACGCCAGGGAAATGAAAGTGCTGAGGCCGAGGACGACCACGATCTTCTTGACAAATTCCCCAGATCGGACGGCGATGAAAAGAACGACGAAAAAGGCCATCCCGGTCAAATAATTGAGAGAGAAAAAGACCGTGCTCATGATGGCCCCGCCGGCGCTTCCTCCAATGGCATTGACAATGAGCTCGTAGACGTAATCACTCAAGAAGGGGAAGAAATTAGCGTATTTCCAAAACGTGATGAGTCCCGAGCCGAACACAATTATGGCGAATAGGATCAACGGCCTGAAAACCGGATGCTTAAAATCCAGGCTTTCCTGTGAGAAGACGCGATGGACCAGCCAGCCAAGAAAAAAGAATAGGAACAGCACCAGGGCGGATGGGGCGTGCGGGAGAGGCTCGTGAATCCCGAAGAAATAAGGAAGATTATTGATCAGGGGAAAAGAGAAAACAAAGAACAGTACGCCCCACCTGAGTTTGAAAGCCGTGAGGATGAAAACCAAAAAGAGAATGGGTATTAAGGCCGTCTGGAACGATTTCACCAAAGGCACATAGCGGATATAAAAAAGATAAAGACCAGCTCCATATAGAAAGGTCGACGATAAAAGAAATGGGTTCATTTCGGTTTTATTTCTTTACGCCCCGGTAAAAAAGCTGGCCTGAGAATTCAGATCAACTCTTCCAACGGCCGAGAGGAACCTCTGCTGCATCAGGCTTGTAAGTGGGGACGATCTCTCTGAGATAATCAATGATCTCCTTCCGGCTGGAGTTTTCTTGAGACAAGCTTATCACCCGTTCGATTTTATCCATAACCTCGCCCTTCTCTCTTATCCTTGAATCTTTCACCTTGAATATTTTTGTAAGCCCGGTTGGCTCCGATCCCTCTTCCGCGCCTAAAAGCTCTTCAAAAAACTTTTCCCCCGGCCTCAATCCCGAATACATGATAGGAATATCCACATCCGGCTCATGACCGCTGAGCCTGATCATTTCGCGCGCCAGGTCCAGGATCTTGATGGGCTCGCCCATGTCGAGGACATAAGCCTCGCCTCCCTCGCCGATCGCCGCCGCTTCGAGGACGAGTAGCACAGCCTCCGATGTCGCCATGAAGTATCTCTTCATCTCGGGATGGGTCACCGTCACCGGCCCGCCCCGCTTGATCTGGTCCTCGAAAAGCGGGATGACACTCCCGCGGCTACCGAGAACGTTCCCGAACCTCACTGAGATGAACATCGTGCCGTTCCGCCTGTTGAGGGCTTTGAGCATTTCTTCACCTACCCGCTTCGTCGAGCCCATGACGCTCGTGGGATTGATCGCTTTGTCCGTGGAGATATAAACGAATTTCTCGACTTTGTATTTCAAAGCCAGCTCGCCCAGTATCTTCGTCCCCAGGATATTCGTTTTGACCGCCTCTTCCGGGTAACTCTCCAGGACGGGGACGTGCTTGTAAGCGGCCGAGTGGAAGACGATCTCGGGCTGGAACTTCGAGAAGACATTTTCCATCTTGATCCTGTCCCGGATATCCCCAATGACCGGGATGATTTCCCCCGCAGCCCCGCGGAAATGATTCATCAGATAGAAAAGTTCCGTTTCATCGATGTCGAGGAGGGCGGTCGAGTGCGGCTCGAACTGGAGCACCGTCCGGGCGAGCTCGCTCCCTATGGACCCGCCGGCCCCCGTGATCAGAACGCGCTTCCGGTTCAGAAAGGCGCGGATCGCGGCGAAATCGATCTCGACCTTTTCTCTTCCCAGAAGGTCTTCGATCCGGACTTCCTTGATATCGGAGAGCGCGACATTCCCGTCGACGATGTCTAGAATCCCGGGGAGAATCTTGATCTTCGCCGGTCCGTCCGCATTCCGGATGATCTCGACCACTGCCTGGATGTCCTTTGAGTGAAAAGTCGGGATGGCGATAAGGACTTCATCCACCGCGTTCGCTTTCAACAGAGTCGGGATATCGTCCCTCGTCCCGAGCACCTTTATGCCGTGAATGCTCACCCCCCTCTTGGATAGGTCGTCGTCGATATATCCCACGGGGAAATACTTGGATTTATTGTTGATCAGCATTTCCCGGCCGATCCGCTCCCCGGCCGAACCCGCTCCGACGATCAGGATTCGCGCGCGTCCACGCCTCATCCTTCCCGATTTACTGAGATATTCGATGGCCGCCCTCTTGGATATGCGGAGCGCGCCGATCGATCCCAATGTGAAGATGTAATCGACCAGCAAAACAGACCTGGGCAAAGTCGGCGAAAGCAAATAGGGCATGAAAAAGTATGACGCCAGTCCCATCACCAACGAGGATAGGCTAATCGCGCTGAAGAGTTTTATAAGATCCTTGAGTCCGAAGAATCTCCAGGAGACATCGTAGATGCCGTGCGCGATCAGCACAGTCAACTTTATGGCCAGGGCCAGAGCGATATAGTATTTCAGATTGTCGAAATATGCCGCTGGAATCGCACCGTCAAACCTGAGCCAGAAAGATATGAATACGGCCGATGCGATGATTGTAATATCCGCGATAAAAAAAAAGGCCCGCCTTTTGAACCTGCTAATTCTAAAGAGCTTCTGGAGAAGTCCGTGCTGCTTTTCTTGTATCATATCAAACTCCCCCTGATCCCGGCTTGAGATGCGGTCCAAAACCACCCTATTTTTTCCCTGTCCTCCTGATAATCATCACTATGCGATCCAAGTCAACGCTGCCGAGGTTGCTCCCGCTCGGAAGACAAAGCCCCCTGTCGAAAAGCTCGGCCGCCGTCTCCCCGCCGCGCCTCCGGCACGAGGCGAAGACCGGCTGGAGGTGCATGGGCTTCCACACCGGCCGGGCCTCGATGTTCTCCGCCTCGAGCGCCAGCCGGATATCCTCGCGAGTCGCCCCGAATTCCTCCCGCTCGACCGTGACGCAGGTCAGCCAGCGGTTTGACCGGCCGTAAGCTGCCTCCGGCATGAAGGCGATGCCGGGCAGGCCCTCGAGTGCCTCTTGGTAAAGCCCGAAATTCCTGCGCCGGGCGGCGCTTTCCCTCTGTGTCGCCTCCAATGAGAGCCTGCGTATCATTCGAATGCCCGCCGTCCCCAAGATCACCAGTAGGAATTCGAGGGTGATGACGCTGATGGGGATGCGAAGCATCGCGAGGCGGTCGGGGGCGAAATAACGGGCAATGACCAGGATTGCGGTTATCGGGAGGACGCCCTTGAGTATCCGCACCGCATCCGGGATGGATATATAGCGCCAAACGACCTTATAAACAAAAAACGCCTGGAAAGAAATGAACCTGGCGATAATGATATAAGGCAAGAGGACAGTGATCTGCTTGAGGTAAATATCGGGTATTGCACCTTCGAAGCGGATGAAATAGGCGGCAAACAAGGAAAGGGCAAAGATGATGAGGTCCATGATGCCCTGACTGAGCTTGCGGGGCACGAGGTTGATAATGGAGTTCATCTTTCGGTTCTAATCAATAAAAGAAACCCCTCCCCCGGGGGTTTTTGCAATTCGGCAGCGCCCATCAAGCCGCTTTGCAACATCTTTTTTATGGTTCGCACCACGCGCTCGAGATGATTGTAAGTCATATGGCTTTCAGAAGGCAAGCGCCGTTCTTTCTATAGCGCGGGATGTTAGGTCTTTTCGGCTCGGATCGTGATCTGCCATAAGCCAAAGAACAGCAACGTGGGTATCAGAATAACGAGAATATCAGATCCATAGGAATCCTTAACCCATAAAAAAGCGAGAATTGCTCCTGTTAAAGCCAACCCCATATAGACAAGTGTGACAAAACGATGGCTGTATCTTGCAATAACCAGCCGCTGATATATGTGGGACCGATGAGCTTCGAAAATATTCTCTTTTTTGATCATGCGGCGTACCAACGTGAAAGAAGTATCGAAAATAAATGGCCAGACCATCAGTAACCCAGCGATCATGAAGCGCGGATTCTTATGGCCTGCGATGATGGGGAGAACAGCCAGAATGAACCCGATAAATGCGCTTCCCACGTCCCCCATGAATATTCGAGCAGGAGGCCAATTATGGAATAAGAATCCCAGGCTAGTTGCTGCCAGGAGCACTCCAATTAGTCCAACGAACGTTTCGCCGCTCAAATAGCCGATGATTGCCCAACCCGATCCTGCGATCAGCGCTTGCCCACCCGCGATCCCATCTATCCCATCCATGAAATTGTAAGCATTGGTCAAACCCATAATCCATAAGAGCGCGAATGGGATACCTATTGAATACAGATGAATATCACCAACGAAGGGGACTGTTACAGTTCGAAAATAGCCGATCATGATTAAGATGATCGTCGAACTTATCGCTTGGACGACCAGCCGTATTCGATATGGCAACCGATGGATGTCATCAAGCCATCCAACCAACGCCACGATACTCCCACCGAGGGTGAGCGCCGCAATCTCCTTAAACGGCATGCTTAGAATTCGGTAAATAAATAGGCTCCAGGCTCCGATAAGAACGCAGATAACGATACCTAGTCCTCCTCCTCGGGGAGTTGGCCGGGTATGCGAACTGCGGGCGTCCGGGATATCAAGCACCCGTTCGCCCGCCCAGCGGCGAAATCCCGCGACGCACAGGTATGATAAGACAAGCGCGCCTGCGGCAACGGCAAGACTCATGATCAGCAATCTTATAACTCTCCTCGTGCGCGCATTTCTTCTATGGCTTCTTTCCAGCCGGACAGAAGATCAAATTTTGGCTTGAAGCCGATCTTGTCTTGTATCCTATGCCCATCGACAGCCAAGTCTTCGACATATTTGTCTAAAGCGTTCTTAAAGCCCGAAAAACTGAGGCCGAGCAATCTCGTTCCTTTATCTACGATATTCGCAGCCGCGCGTAAGGGGGCTATAGGAAGATGCACTCGGGGAGGCCTCCTCCCCAACGCTTCGCAAATCGATTGGATGATTTCGTTTAATGAATGAATTTTGCCGTCTGTTACATTGAATATTTTTCCTGCCGCACTTGGATTATTCAGAACGGACAATACAGCGCTGGCGGCGTCCTTGTCATAGATGAGTGTCCTCCTATTGGTGCCGGGCCCGATAGGGACGAACCGTTTTTGTGCCAAAGCCAGAAGCAGACGGCGATAATTTCCTTTGACACGAGATCCGTAAACGGCCGCCAAGCGCAGAACCGTGCCCAGAGGCTTGCCATCGGGTTTTCGTGTTTCTAGTATTATGCGTTCAGCATATAGCTTGGTTTCGGCATAAGCCGTATCCGGATGTGCCGGGGAGTTTTCATAGAATATTCTGCAGTCCCCGCGGCCATAGACAGCGATTGTGCTGAAGAATACGACATGTTTTACGCCCGCTTCAATGGCGGCTCGGGCAACTAACGCCGTCCCATCAACATTGATAAGCCGATAGCGAGAAACCTGCTCAGGTGATGGCGTATTGATATGAAGCATGGCAGCCATGTGGATAATTACCGAAACTCCGGCGACAGCTGTTCTGACCGCCCTTTCATCGTTGATATCCCCCGGCTGGAAGTCCGTCGTTTGAGAAAACATTTTGGGTTCTGGAGGATCCAGAGCTAGTACACGTACCGGGCAACCAGATTGCTGCAATGCTTCAACGACGCGTGGCCCCAAAGCACCCGTGGCACCCGTCACCAGGACTATTACGCGGCTATTACCTGAGTAAATCACTAAAAGATTCCCTCGCCTGACGATTATTTATTTCTTATTAGACTCTGAATAAGGGTATCGTATTTCTGAGCTATAGATTCTTTTGAGAAAGCTTGAACGAATAACCGCCCATTTTCGCCCTCGGCGGAGAGTGAATCGCGATTTATATAGGCAGCTTCTATGGCTTGAGCTAAAGCCGGGGGATTATCAGGAGACACAACCTGGCCACATTTTGCTTCCTGGATTAGCCAAGCCATATCCGACTCTTGGTCTGCGGTGGCGATTACAGATTTGCCACAAGCCATAATTGTGTATATTTTTGATGGCAATCCATCTATTGCTCCCGTTCGGGTCATTGGGATTATGGCTATATCACAACTCGCATGGATCTCCGGCATTCTTTCCTTGGGCTGATAGCCGATCCATTTAACATTTTTTAAGCCCCTGAGCCGGATTTGATCTACTAGCCACTCACGCCGAACTCCGTCTCCGATGATTACAAACTGAAGAGGATAACTTGAGAGCGACTCTACGGCAAAGAAAACGGATTCCCAGTCTTGAACAAGACCGATATTCCCTGCATATAAAATTACAAAAGTATCGAGTAATCCATATTCTCTGGCGAATGAATTGTCTCGAGGCAATGGACGATACAACTCAACATCCGCACTGTCTCTAATCTGGATTAATTTTTTTTCCGGAACTCCTCGTCGAAGCAACAGCCGCTTGAATTGTTCAGCGATTGTTACGATCCTGGTATTGTGTTTATAAACGAAGCTTTCGATCCATTTCAGGAACATAATCAAAGCCGGATTCCGTAATGCTCCCTGCCGAATCGCCAAATCAGGGTACACTTCGGCGACTTTATAAACGGATGCGGCCTTCCAACGGAGAGCAAGCAGCCATGAGATCAAACCAATAGTTAATGGTGGTGATGTCGCAATAACCACATCTTGACGGACAATTACGAAAAAGCCAATCGCTACTGACAACAAATGAAAACGGATGAAATCAATCCCGCGTTTCCAAACACGCTTATCTTTTTTGGATATTGTCACATGCCAAATGGGGATTCCTTCATGGTCGTTATAATATAACAAGCCACCCCAGAGTTTTTTCATTGGCTGGTTTTTTACGGCAATCGTTTCAACATTATAATGAGGAGTCGTAGTTAAGACTGTAACGTTATGCCCCAACTGTTTTAGTTGAAGCGCTAAGTCCGTCATTATATACGCGGTCGACACATTGTCGGGGAAAAACACAATCGAATGCAGCAAAATGCGGCTCATTTATTATTTCCCCGACTTATTCTTTCTCATTACTTCGCTACAACTCCTCGAGCTGCCGAAGACATACCTGGGGGAAATTCAGCGTCGCGCCGAATGTTTTCCCAGTTATCGCGGAACCACTGAATAGTAAAGTTAAGGCCCTTTTCGAATTCAGTTTTTGGTTCATAACCCAAGAGTTCTCTCGCCCGATCGACGCAAGCTAACAAACGCTTTTTTGTGTCCCAAATACGGCTCTCCGTTTTAAGGATTCCCGCCTTATTTCCGGTCAATTCATTAATCCGCTCGGCTAATCTCATAATATTTATCTCTCGTCCTGAGGCAACATTCATTTCCTTACCGATAGCCTGCTCATAATAGCCCGCCCTTAGTAACGCATCAACAATGTCCAGAACAAAGGTAAAGTCGCGAGTCTCATCCCCGCTGCCGGTGAAAGGCAAAGGGAGGCCCAAAATTGCTCTGTAAATGAAATTCGGAATGACATTGCGATACTGCCCCGGCACCTCGCCCGGCCCGTAAGAATTGAAAAAACGCGTCTTGACGATCGGCAGCCCATAATGATGATTGAAAAAGTTGGCGTAAAGCTCGCCCAGCATTTTTGTAATTTGATACGGCGTCGTCAGGTGCATGGACATAAAATCTTCTTTGAGAGGCAAGGGTGCCTGCGAGCCATAAATGGAACAACCGGACGACGCATACACGATGCGACCAGTTCTACACATTTGCGCATATTGATAAACCAGCAATGTGCCGAGTCCATTGATCATAAGATCACGTTGTGGGTAATCCACCGAATTCTGATTCGCAAAAAAAGCCGCCAAGTGAAAAACGATTTCCGGTTTTACGGCAAATACCCGTTTCAGCGCCGCCTCGTCGGTAACCGACCCTTTGACAAAAAGAACATTCGGGAGAGAAGGAATATTCCACTCGTAAGCCGCCGATAGATCGTCATAGACAATAACAGTGCGTGCCTTCAGTTCGGCGATAGCGCGTGTCAGATTCGATCCGATGGCCCCGGCGCCGCCGGTGATTAGCACCGTCTTTCCTTCATAAAATGCTTTATATTTTCCCACTTTGCACTCCTTTGATAATTGTCTATTTCAACTATATTTCGTACACTTTGCGCGCCCAAGTGACATAGCGACGGATGCCTTCGTGAATGTCAATTTTTGGATCGTGTTTCAAATCGCGGCGCGACTTGGAAAAATCCACCACTTTGACGCGCGTGGTAAATCCTTCTTCGCCGTTGTAGGCCGCCAGGCGCGGACTGGCCCCCGTGGTTTGCAGAATTATATCTGCCAGTTCCTCAATACCTATAAGCCATTCCTCCCGTCCGCCGATATTATAAACTTCTCCCGCCCGGAAGTTGTCGGCAATATTCGCAAAAGTCCGGCAAGTGTCCTCAACGTAATCAAATATTCTCTTATGGCCGCGATAGACCGTGAATTCTTTGTTTTTCAGCGCATGATAAACGAAAATTGGGATTACGCCCCTATAGGGGCTGTAATATTCATGCGGACCGTAACAACCGACCGGTCGCACCCGCACGTTTTCTGTTCCAAACATGGCCGCGTGATTCAGACATTGCAATTCGCCGGCCCATTTTGAGATGGCGTAATCATTCATTTGTTTTATTGGAACGAGTTCCATCACGTCTTCCGACATCAGTTGGTCATAGTCGCCATAGACCTCTGCGCTCGAAAAGAAGATCATTTTGAAACGATGCTGTTCCTGCAAGCGCAACATATTCTTGGTCCCGATCACGTTGGTCCGCCACAGATTTTCGTAATGATCTTCCCCATTCCAACGCCCATACTCGGCTGCAAGATGATACACATAATCAAATTTATGCTGGCGAAATAAAGTGTCCACCTGCTGATAGACGCCCGTGTCTGCTTTTAGATGTTGCGGATCTTCACCCTGCAAAATATCACACGTCCAGACCTCATGCCCTCGCGAGCGCAGTTCGTTCGTGAGATTCGTGCCGATAAATCCTCTTCCGCCTGTCAGTAGAATCGTGGCCATCTTGGCACTCTCCTATCCATCTAATGTTTTCCGCGCAAAAAAATAAACTCACAATTCATGGAAGGTAAAGAGTCATGGCTTTGTGCAATACCATCCCACAGAGTTTGCAAATAACCTAAACGGAGGAAGAAACCTCAGGGGGGAATCCATAGCATTAATCACGTGCTGCACAGGACACGGATATCGCACATGGGTGAATAGCATTCCTCGAACCCGAATCTTCTCAAACCCTACCTTCATAAGCGATTTTCTTAGCAATACCGGAGGAATGGGCCTTTCTTCTTCCACCAATCCGGTTACATTCCCAAGGGCTTTTCGGGCTAAGGCTGTCACCCAGCCGAACGGAAATAGATTACTGGGCTCAAGAACTGCCAGTACCCCCCCCCGCCGCAACATTCTAAAGAATTCCTTGATAAATGGCT
>DATKXS010000056.1:0-2776 GCA_035528895.1 Candidatus Desulfaltia sp. | reverse complement strand
ATGCCCAGGGCGAAGATGGTCATTCGGGACATGTTCCCGCCGGAGAACAGGTCGATGAAGCCGAACAGCGAGCCCTTCTGGGACTGCCAGAACTCCTGCAGGGCCGGCGCGCTCAGGCCCGGGCTCGGGATCTGCCCGCCGATCCGGTAGATCGCGAGGAGGAGGAGGGTGAAGATGACCCTCTTCCGCAGCTCGGGGATGCTGAAGATATTGCGGATGCTGTCTAACATTAGACTTTCCCGATAACGACGGCCTGGCCGCCTTTGGCCTCGATCTTCTTCACGGCCGACTCGGAGAATTCATGGGCATGGATGATCTTGGCCGAGGTCAGGTCACCCCGCCCGAGGACCTTCACCCGCTCGGTTTCCTTTTTGATCAGGCCATGGCCGGCCATGTCCTTGGGCTGGATCTCTTCTTTCCGAAGTTTGGCCAGGTTGTCCAGGTTGACGATGGTCAGCTCGATCCGGTGGATGTTGGTGAAGCCGCGCTTGGGGATGCGTCGGGCGAGGGGCATCTGGCCGCCCTCGAACCCGCGCTTGCGGGAATAGCCGCTGCCGGATTTCTGGCCCTTGCTGCCGCGCCCTGCGGTCTTACCCCAGCCGGAGCCGGGGCCCCGCCCCACCCGCTTTCGGTCCTTCCTCGATCCTTGGGCCGGTTTCAGATTACTGAGGTTCATGGCTTCTCCACCGTTTCCACTTTGAGGACGTGGATGATCTTGTTAACCATCCCGCGCGTCTCGGGGGTCTCCTTGAGCACGGCGTGGGATTGGAGCCTGCGCAGGCCGAGGCCCCTGGCTGTCTCCCGCTGGATGCGGGGGTAGCCGATGAGGCTCCGGACGAGAGTGACTTTCACGTACTTCGTGTCGGCCGCTGCCTTTTCCGCGCGCTTCGGCGTCTTCTTGGGTTTGATTTCTTTATCCGTCATAGAGCACCTTTCGCCTTTCCGCGCATCTTGGCCACGTCCTCGGGGTTTCGGATCCGCCGCAGGGCGTCCAAGGTGGCGTTGGCGACGCTGATGGGGTTGTTGCTGCGGATGGACTTGGTCAGGATGTCCCGGATCCCGGCGAGCTGCATGATGACGCGGACCGCGCCGCCGGCGATGACCCCCGTGCCCTTCGAGGCCGGACGCAGGACGACCAGCCCGGCCCCGTCCACCCCCTTGACGAGATGGGGGATGGTCGTTTCCGCAAGGGGCACCCGGATCATGCTTTTCCGCGCGGCTTCGACGCCCTTGGCGATGGCTTGGGGGACTTCGCGGGCTTTGCCTTTGCCGATACCGACCCGGCCCTTCTCGTCGCCGACGGCAACGAGGGCCGAAAAGCTCATGTTCTTGCCGCCCTTGACGACCTTCGTGACCCGGCGTATAGAAATGACCTGGTCCTTGAGCTCCATGCCGTCTTCATCGAGAACTCCGACTTTCCTGTGTTTGCGATCGTCCACTCTTGTCTCTCCTTAATTCGGCCGTCCGCTCAGAACTGGATGCCTTCTTTCCGAATAGCGTCCGCCAGGGTCTTAATGCGTCCGTGGTAGGGGTGGACCCCCCGGTCAAAAACGATCCCCTCGATCTTGGCAGCCTTGAGGCGCTTACCCAAGAGTTCGCCGAGAAGGCCGCAGGCGTCCTTGTTCTTGGTGCTCTTGGCTTTCTCGCGGAACTCTTTTTCCAGGGTCGAAGCGGTCAGGAGGACCGAGCCCTCCAAGTCGTTGATCACCTGGGTATAGACATAGGCGTTGCTTTTGAACACGTGGACCCGGGGCCGCTCGGGCGTCCCTTTGACCTTATCCCGAATACGTTTCCGGAGACGGTCGTCCCGCACCCTTTTTTCTTTGGTCTTGTCTTTAAGCACCGGTCACCCCCGCCTTTCGTTCTTTTTTAATGAGCTTCTCGCCGAGGTAACGGACGCCCTTCTGCTTGTAGGGGTCCGGGATGCGGAGTCTCTTGATGTTGTCGGCGACCTGGCCCACCTTCTGCCGGTCGATGCCCCGGACGAGGAGCAGCGTGGGCTTCTCAGCGACGACCTCGACGCCCTCCGGGATGGTGTAGACGATCGGCCGGGAATAACCCAGGCTGATCTCGAGCTTGCTTTTGTCGACCTTGGCCTTGTAACCGACGCCGAAGATCTCCAGCTTCTTGAAGAATCCTGCGGACACCCCGGCGACGGCGTTCTGGGCCAAGGCCCGGCCGAGGCCGTGATTGGCCCGGGTCTGCTGGTTTTCGTCAGACCGGGTCAGGACCAGGGTCGTCCCTTCGAGGACAGCGGTGATGCCCGGCTGGAGCGGCGAGGAAAGCTTTCCCAACTTCCCTTCGAAATCGATCCTGTCCGGATGGGTCGTGACGGTCACGCCCGCCGGAATCGTGATGGGTTTTTTCCCGACTCTTGACATGGGTCCCTCTCCTTGCGCCTACCAGATGCTGCAGAGCACTTCGCCGCCCGCCCCCAGCTCCTCGCACGACCGCCCCGACAGCACGCCCCGGGACGTGGAGACGATGACGAGGCCCAGGCCGTCCAAGGCCTTGGGAACGGAATCTTTGGTGCAGTAGATCCGACAGCCCGGCTTGCTGATCCGCTTGAGTCCGCTGATGACGCTCTTGTTGTCCTCGGTGTACTTGAGCGTCACGTTGAGGATCCCCTGCTTGTTGTCGTCGATGACCTTGTAGTTCTTGACGTACCCTTCCTCCCTGAGGATCTTGACGACCTCGACCCCTAGCCGGAAGGAGGGCATGTTGACTTCCCTCTTCTTGGATTTCGCGCCGTTACGAATCCGGGTGAGCAGATCTG
>DATKXS010000055.1:0-7976 GCA_035528895.1 Candidatus Desulfaltia sp. | reverse complement strand
CCCCTTCATCCCCTCCCGCCAGGGGAGGGGAATACTTTTTCGGTGATTTATGAATAATCCAGGTTAATTCGCGGAATTAAGTTTTGTGTCACCATAATTCAAGATATAATGGATCGTCCGGCGCGGCCGGAATTCATATGATCGATCGATCCGATATGGACAATAAGAAAAAGACTCAGGGCAAAAAGATCTACAGAACTCGTCGGCACAAAGAGGTGCCGCTTCCAGACCCTCTTTCGGCGCGGGTCCTCGAAGCAGTCCGGCGAGAGGCCAAGGCCCACTTCCGCAACGCCCGGGGCAGCCACGACTGGGACCATACCAAGCGGGTCTACGAGCTCTGCCTCCGCATCGGCCGGAAGGAAAAAGCCGACCTCGAGATCCTGAAACTGGCCTCCCTTCTCCATGATATCGGAAGAGAAGAGGAAGACCGGACGAACGGTCGGGTCTGCCATGCCAAAAAAAGCGCCGAGCTGGCCCAGCGAATTTTGAGGAGGCATGGAATTGGCAAGGAACAGATGACCGGGGTCGTCCGCTGCATCGAGACGCACCGCTTCCGGGGAGGCCGCCTCCCGGATTCTCTGGAAGGGAAAATATTGTTCGACGCCGACAAGCTGGATTCGATCGGGGCCGTCGGCATCGGCCGGGCCTTTCTCTTCGCCGGCGAGGTCGGAGCCCGGCTTCATGACCCGAAGATCAGGGTGGAAGAAACCAGGCCCTACACCAAAGAGGACACCGCCTACCGGGAATTCCTGGTCAAACTCGGTAAAATCAACAGCCGAATGTTCACCCGGGAGGGACGGCGGATCGCCCGCGACCGCCATCGTTTCATGGCCGAGTACTTCAATCGGCTGAGCAGGGAAACCGCGGGCAGGATCTGAGATCGCCCGTCCCGGCGCGGTTCAAACTCTCAAGAATGGATGATGTCGTTGTATAGCTCCAGGTGGTCGGACAGCAGCCGGGTGATGAGAAAGCTGCTTTTCACTTTTTCGTGACCGTTTTTGCCCAGCCTTTCGGCCAGCGCCGGGGTTTTCAGGATCTCCACGATGCGCTCGGCGAACAGCTTCTCATCGTTCGGCGCCACCAGGAAACCGCTCTCCCCGTCTGTGATCTGGAGGGGGATACCGCCCACGTCCGAGGCCACCACGGGCTTCTTCTTCCAGAGCGCCTCGGTGACGGTCAGGCCAAAGCCCTCCTTTTTCGATTTCTGGATGATGACGGCGCTATTCCTCTGCAGGACGTTGACCAGGATATCGTTCTCCACCGTCTTCAGGATGACGTCCCCGTCATCGGTCATCCGCCGGGCCTTGGCCTCGATTCTCTCGAATACCTTCAACCCCTCGGGGTCATCCAGCGCCATGCTGCCGCACAGGACCAGGCGGCAGTCGACCTTTTCTCTGACCAGCTCGAAGACGCGCAAAACGCCCTCCGGGTCCTTATGTCTGTCGAAGCGGGAGACCTGAGTGAGCAGGGGCTTGTCGGTGGGGATGCCGAACTTCTTGAGGTATTTGCTGATGTCGGCCGGAGAGAGCTCCTTGTTCTTGGACGCCAGCGGGTCGATGGCGGGAGGGATGATCCGCTGCTGGATCGGCAGGTCCGCCTTCCGGTATTTTTCGCTGGAAACAACGACCGTGTCATACCGGAGGATGAATCTTTTGAGGTAGTCCCAGACCTCCGGATTGGGTCCGGACAGGTCGATGTGACACCGCCAGACCCAGGGCTGCCGTTTTTTATAGTGCATGATCAAAGGCAGAGGCTGGGGGTCATGGATGACGACGCAGTCGTGGTGGATGTGGGTGAAGACGGAAAAATCTTCACTGGCCTGGGTGTAGAGACGTTTTTTCATCTCGGTGAGGTTGATCTTGTCGCCCTGGAGCGCGTTGTGGAACTTCTTGGTGATGGTGAAGAAGTCGGGCCGGCCGTGCAGGATATTCCAGTCGACGTCCAGGCCGATATCGTTCATCAGCGGCAGGAGGGAGACCAGGATCTCGGCGATGCCGCCGCCCTGGTAGGTGGAGTTGAAGTGGATGATACGCCGTCCGTACAGGCGCCTGGCCTTCTGGTAAAGAGAAGAGATGGCCTCATCGCCCACGATCTTGTAGTAGTCGACCAGTCTGTTCATGCTACGACCTCGTCAATTTATTGAGCAAGCTGCGGACCGCCGCCACATTGTCCAGGTTGTACCTGGCGCGCGTCGGGCCTACCCCCACCTTGATGGAATAGGCGGACTCCGGGAGCACGGCGAAAAGGTCCTCGTCGGTCCGGTCGTCTCCGACGGCCAGGATGAAATCCCAGGTCCTCCCGGAGATCAGCCGGAGAGCGGCCCGGCCTTTGTTGATCCCCGGGTTCCGGACCTCCAGGACCTTGTTGCCCTCCAGGATCTCGAGGTTAAGCTCGGAGGCGATGGTCAGAAGGTCCTCCTTGACCTCCCGCATCCTGAGGGAGGCGATCTCGGCATCCACCTTGCGGTAATGGAGGGCCAGGGAGAAATCCTTTTCTTCGAGGGACGCTCCCGGGGTCCGGTCCATGTACTGGATCAAGACGCTCCTGACCTCGCTTTTCCAAGTGTCTTGAGCGGGCTCGAGCAGCGTCCAGTCCAGGCCGCGTTCCCTGATCCAGGCGCCGTGTTCAACGATCAAACCGAGCTCCAGCTCCCCCAGCCAGTCCTCGAGCGTTTTCCGGGTCCGGCCGCTGATGACAACGATGTCGTTCCCGGCCTGCCGGGAAAGCGTCCGCAGAAGGCTCTTGAGTTCCTCGTCGGGGACGGCCTGTTCGGGCCTGGCCGCGAAAGGCACCAGCGTTCCGTCATAATCCAGGAGAAGGAGCGCCCGCTTCGCCCGGCGGAACTCGCCGATTATTTTCTTTTCGGTGCGCTCGTCGAGCTTTCTTTCGGCCAGCTCTTCCTGGATCATCCTGATCTTCTGGAGTTCGGCCATGAACTCGTCGGCCCAGCGCAGAACCGTGAAACGGCGTAACCTTTTCTGCATGTTCTCCATCCGGCTGCGCTGTTCCTCCTCGGGCATCCGCAGCGCCTGGCTGATGGCCTCGGCCACTTCCTCGTGATTGTTGGGGTTCACAAGGATAGCGTCCCCCAGCTCCTTGGCGCTTCCGGCCATCTCGCTGAGGATCAGGACCCCGAGTTGGTCGGTCTGAGTGGCCACGTACTCCTTGGCGATCAGGTTCATCCCGTCGCGGAGCGGCGTCACCAAGGCGACATCGGCCGTATGGTAATAGGCCGCCAGCGTCCTTAGAGGGAGGAATCGATAGAGATACCAGATGGGTATCCAGCCGATGGTCCCGTACCGGCCGTTGATCCGGCCGACCAGCTCGTCGATCCGGCTCTTGAGCCGGACGTACGTTTCCATGGCCGTGCGCGAGGGGACGGCGACCAAGATCAGGGTGACCTTTTCCCGGAAATCGGGATTCTTTTCCAGGAAGAGCTCGAAGGCTTCCAGCCGCTGGGGGATGCCCTTGGTGTAATCCAGCCTGTCCACCGAGAGGATGGTCTTTCGGCCGGCCAGCTTTTTCCGGATCCTGCCGATCTCCCCCTGGACCTCCGGCTCAGCGACGACCGAATGAAACCGCTCGTAATCGATCCCCATGGGAAAAGCCTCGACCTTGACCAGCCGGCTGCCGGTATTCACCAGCCAGTTGAGGTGATCGTACTGGAGGAGGTGGCGGATGCTGTCCAGGAAATGGTAGGCATATCGTAAGGTGTGGAACCCCACCAGGTCGGCCCCCAGCATCCCCCTCAGCATCTCCTCCCGCCAGGGCAGGAGCCGGAAGATCTCGAACGAAGGAAAGGGAATGTGCAGGAAAAACCCGACCGAGACCCGGGGCAGCCGCTCCTTGATAAGGGCGGGAAGAAGCAACAGGTGATAATCATGGATCCAGATTTCGTCGCCCGGCTCGGCGATCTCGAGCGCCGCCCGGCAGAACTTTTCGTTGACCCGTTTGTAGACGGTCCAATAATTCTTGTTGTAGTCGGCGTAAAGAGGAAAATAATGGAAAAGCGGCCAGATGGTCTTGTTGGCGAAACCGTGATAGTATTGTTCGATCTCATAGCTGGACAGGAAGATGGGACGGCAGCTTTCCACGGCCAGATTTTTAACGATCTGTTTCTCTTCCTCGGGGGTGATCTTCGACACCGGCAGGCCGGGCCAGCCGATCCAGGCGCTGGGCCGGGACTTATAAAACGAGCGAAGCCCCGTGGCCAGCCCTCCGGTGCTGGACTCCAGGCTCAGCCTCCCGTTCTTCTTGCCGAAGCTGAAAGGAAGCCGGTTAGATATCATGATCAGTTTTCCCATTGTCGGCAATGAACGGAAGAGAGATTAACTCATATCCTAACCGATGGGGGCCGGGATAACAAGAAGAAAATCCCCGGACTCTGCGCCGCGCCGTTTATTATCGCAAGAAGAGCGCTTCATCGACCATGGCCAGATAGTTCGCCGCCGGCACATAGCTGGGAATAGAGTTCCCGGAGCCGATGGCGTAGCGGCCGCGCCGGCCGCAGGTCTCGATGAGGGCGCGCGTCTTTTTCCGAATTTTCTCCTGAGTGGAAGACGCCAGGATATGAACGTCCAGACCGCCCAGGACCGCGATCCTATGGCCGTACTTCTCCTGAAACTCCTCCACGGGCAGGATGGCATCCTCGAAGGAGTGTTTGCCGTCGATCCGGACAGCGGAAAGAAGGTCCGGCATGACCGCCTCGGTGTTACCGCAGGAGTGGAGAAAATAGGGGAGTCCCTTCCGGTGAACGAGCGCCGCGATCCGCTCGTGCCAGGGGAGGCAGTATTTCCTCAGGTCATCCGGCGAGATCAGCGTCCCCGTCCGGAATCCCATGTCGTCCCCGGCGAAAACGGCGGCCACCCGGTCCAAGCCGATGAGATGGTCGTAGAATTTCAGGAAAAGTTGTCCGATGCGCCGGGCGACGGCCGCGACCAGGTCCGGGTTTTCGACCAGGGAGAGGCACAGCCCCTCCAGCGACATGATCCAGGAGAGATGTTCGAATATCCCGCCGGCGTGGCAGGTCAGGAGTCCCATCCCGGCGGGGAGATGGGTATTGATGTATTCGAAGGGGAAGAAATCCATTTCCCCGATTTTTGGCCAGGGATAGCGGTCGAAATCCTCCCAGCTCTGGATGCTTCCGGTGTGTTCTTCCGCCCAGGCTCTTGGCTTGGCCGAACCGGCCGCCGTGTCAGGGGCCAGGACTTGCTTGATGGGGAACGGCAGGCCGCGCTCGAAGCGCACGAAATCATAACCGAGCCGGTGCCAGAACTCGATGAAATTGTCCAGATAAGCCCGCTGTGTTTCTCGACTCTCGCCCCAGTCAACCCAGCGGCGCCCTAATACGTCGGTGACGATGAGCTTCATCACGGCGTCATCGACGATGTATTCGACGAGCAGTGTCGCCGAGCTTCTCTCTTTTCCCGCCAGAATGGATATAAACCTCTCGATATCGGGGCGCGGCCTGGCCAGCGGCAGATGTTGGAACATCGAACCTTCTATATAAAAAATGCAGCCCGCTTGGCAAGGAAAAGCAATGGATGCTTCCCAAAGAATTTTCTAAACATCTGGTCTTCATGATGGGCGCAGGAGGCCGCCCTGTAGCCCCCGTAGCGGAAGGGGGGCCCGTCAGTTTTCTGACGGGGGGAACCGACGGGACTGGTTCCCCGGGGTGCGGGGGCCAAGGGCGGCTTCCTGCGCCCTACGCGATCACACAGACGGAAATGCTTATATGCTCTCCAGGATTCTTGACAGGGACGGCCCGGCGGCGTATATTCTTGGAACCGGACGCAGTTCCTCGGCCCGGCAAACGACGCCGGCGGCGATCAACGTTCCCCTCCGATATAGATGCTTCCCCCAGCGGGCCCATCCGGAGGCGTTCGAAAAGGAGAAAGGTCATGGCCAACATCAAGACGAAAAAAGGCATCATCGGCATCCTCACCGGCGGGGGCGACGTCCCCGGCCTCAACCCGGCCATCCGGGCCGTCACCATCCGGGCGATCCACGAGGGCTACGATGTCATCGGTATCCGCCGCGGCTGGGCGGGGTTGATCGAGATCAACCGGGACGAGCTGACCGATGAAACGGAATGCTGCCAGGTCCTGACAGAAGAAATCGTCAACAAAATCGGCCGCACCGGCGGCACCTTCCTCCACACCTCCCGCAGCCGGCCGAGCCACGTCCCCGACGTCAATGTGCCGGCCCATTTGCGCGACAAGTACAAGGACAAGACCAACGACCTCACCGAGGAGGTCCTGAAGAATATCGAACGCCTGGGGATCGATTATCTCGTCCCCATAGGGGGCGATGACACGCTGAGCTACGCCGTCTCCCTTCACCAGAAGGGCGTCAAGATCATCGCCATCCCCAAGACCATGGACAACGATGTCCCCGGCACCGACTACTGCCTTGGGTTCAGCACCTGCGTCACCCGGACGATCAGCCTGACCCACTCCCTGCGGACCACGGCCGGTTCCCATGAGCGCTTTCTCTGTATCGAGGTCTTCGGCCGCTACACCGGTTTCACCGCCCTCCTCCCGACCATGGCCGGAGCGGCCAACCGCTGCGTCATCCCCGAGTACAGGTTCAACATGGAGAGGCTCTGCGAGCTGCTGACCGAGGACCGGGCCGAGAACCCCAGCCTCTACTCGGTCGTCCTCGTCTCCGAGGGGGCCAGGGTCGAAGGGCAGGAGATGGTCTTCGCCAGCCAGGAGAAGGACATGTTCGGGCACAAGAAGCTGGGGGGGTTCGGCGATTATGTCGCCGACCAGCTCAAGGAGCTATCGCCCAAGTTCAACAACGGCCGGCGCATCAACGTTATCAACCAGAAGCTGAGCTATCTCGTCCGCTGCGGCGACCCCGATGCCGTCGACTCGATCGTCCCCATGGCCTTCGGCAACCTGGCCCTGGACCTGATCCTGGACAAGAAATCCGGGCGGATGGTCTGTCTTCGAAACGGCGAGTACGACAACGTGCCCATCGAGATCGTTGTCAGCAAGAAGAAAATGGTCGATGTGGATAAATACTATGACCGCGACCGTCTCCGGCCCCTCTACAAGAGCTTCCACCAGAAGCCCCTGTTCATCATGACCAGCGATTAGGTTTAATGAAAAGACTCCTTAGTCGCCCTCCGTCTCCCCTTATGTTCCTTATTTTCAAAGACTTGCAAAGGTTTTGACTCGTCTTTCGTCTTTCCGTCCTGATGCCTAGATTTCATCGCTTTTCAACCTGATCGTGCCCACCACGTGACCACGGCGGGCTCAGAGGAAGGAGTCTAGCTACAGCTGCGCTGTGCTGGATACATGACTCTTTCTTCTGCTCTCCAAATCCTCCTTGACGTAACTTGATGTCTCGATCTATACTTCCCCTCGATGGTTGGATGGGTAAATCGAGACAAAAAGGCTCACTCGGCCACCACAGTCGAAAAGGAAACTCTTATCTTTTGGAGATGGCGTTCCTCATTGCGAAGGAGATCGCGTAGCGCGCATATTCTCCCGCTTGACAAGCCGCGGGCGGGCTCCCATACTGTTCAGCACGTCCTGCTTGGGATTACCTGAGCCGCAAATCGATCCAAGGAGGTTCAAATGAAAGGCAAGCAACTCACGATCGTCGGCGCCGCGGTATACCTGATTTGCTGGTTGATCCTGACCGAAGTCTCGTTCGCCCGGGAAGCCCTGGGAAACATCGCCATCGTCGCGGCGGCGGCCGCGTTGATCCTGAAGCTCTTCGTCAAAGGCGGTTCCGCGAACCTGGTGACGTTCATTTGCGGTTTGTACGTCGGCGTGTACACGGTCTACAATTTCATCAAGTCCATCGACGTGCTGGGCCCGCTGTTCAACGCCAGCATGGTCAAGGGCTTGATGTTCATCGGTCTCGTCGTCGGCGCGGTCGTGCTGGCGTACGGCGCGTTCCTCGGTTTCCGGCGCAAGTAGTCGTCTCGCCGCTTCAAGTAACCAGCCAAACCACCAGCCCCG
>DATKXS010000054.1:0-3226 GCA_035528895.1 Candidatus Desulfaltia sp. | reverse complement strand
CGATGCCCGTCCCTTTGACGCCACACGCCTTGGCGCTGGAACCGCGGACAAACTTACGGAGTATCCGTCCCCTCTCCGAGGGCAAAATGCCGAATCCCTGGTCCCGCACCCGGATGGCAACCGGGTTTCCGGCTTCCACTTCGATTTGAACGACAGGGCTTTGGCCGGAGTACTTGACCGCGTTATCCAGAAGGTTCCACAGGGCCTGGGCGAGCGCTTCCCGGTCGGCTTTCACCTCGGGGCTTTGGTCCGGAACGGTGCATTCCATCACCAGATTGCCGGGGTTTGTCTCCTGATTGAACTCCTCCACCGTGGCTTTGACCAGCCGGCCGACGTCCAATCGTTCGAGCCGGTAAGGCCGCGCGCCGGCCTCCATGCGGCCGAAATCCAGCAGCGATTCCACGAGCCGGGAGAGCCGGCGAGTGGCCCGGTCCTGGGCGCCGTAAAATGCCCGGCGCTTCTCCGCTGGGAGGCTCTCGTCCTCGACCAGCATCTCGGTGAACTGCCGCATCGAGGTGAGGGGAGTCCGGAACTCGTGAGAGACGGCGGAGACGAAGTCCGACTGGAGACGCGCCGCTGCCAGCTCCCGGGAGACGGCTCGGCCGATGAGGTAGCTCGCGGCGATAACAAGAAGGGCCAGCATCGCCAGGCCCATCAGCATCAGCCGTCTGCGCTGGGCGAACTGACTAAGGACCGCTTCCGGGTCGGCGTTGACGACAGCGATGTCCCAGGGCAAGCCGGTGACGGAAGCCAGACGAGATGCGACGGGACTGGCGGCAGCTGGCTCGCTTCCGTAGACCAGCGCCTTGTCCGAATCGCGAACGGCGACACGAACGCCGCTGAAATCGGCTCCTCCGGGGAGCGGATCAAACCATCGGCTCCGCTGGTGGCCGGGGCCGGCGACGACAGCCGCCAGCCCTTCTTTCGACTGCCGCCAGAGAATGGTGACGGGCATGCCTTGAAGGCGAAGCGACCTGCGGCCGGCGGAAACCCGCTCGACACCGGCGATGGCCTGGCGGTTCTCCCAGAGCCAGATAACAGCATCCGCCAGGGCCCGCTGTTCGGCGTCGGACCCCGGCGCTTGGCTGAGCCACTGCGCCGCCTGGTCGCGGTAATAAAGGTAGGATGCCCGGTCGAGACGCCAGCGCCCGCCCCTCAAATCATCGCGGAGACTCTGGGCTTTCTGTTGCAGCTCCGTGCGGCGGCCGAGCTCCTCCAACAGGACACAGAGGGCGCGGCGTGCGGCAAGGCCGGCGGGCACTCCCGAGAGCGAGACTCCTTGATCGGTGGATTTAGCCATCTCATCATAGACCTTGAGGGCGGATTCAAGGTTGCCGCTCTTTCTGAAGTTCCGCGCCAGCCGGAGCTGCGCGCCTATCCTGACGGCGGGATCTGCGGCCTTGGAGAAGGGGAGGAGGACACTGACGGCGCGGCTGTAGTCATGATCAAGAAATTCGGATTTTTCAGCTTCTGCAAACAGGCTGGAGGGCGCGTCCCGCCCGGGGGAAATCACCGGATAATAGAGAAGAGCGTTATCCGGCCAGACCCGGACTTCTGGGGAGCCCGGGGAACCGGCGAGTATCAAAACAACATCATCTGCCGACGGACGGAAATCCACATTCGGCAGGTCGGCCAGTTGGCCTTCTTCAGCCGAGAGGACTTGCTCCAGGGACGCGGTCAGGCGGTCTGCGGCGGCCTCCCGCCGTTCTTGAAGCTGGGCAGATTCAAGCGCGCGATCCTGCTTCACGAGGCGCACACCCATCCAGACCAGCACGGCGACCGACACGGCCGCGACGCCCAAGAAGAGAATCGCCGTGTTTCGTGAAGGATGCCCCCGGAACCGGAGCGAATTCATGATCATCCCAACCCGTCTTTACTTTATCTTTAACTGGACGATTTTTCAATCGAGATCGTGTCCAGATTGTGTCAAGCTTTGGTCAAAAAGGGTCAAAAAATTATGCCCTCCCCAATTCCTGGCATCTCTTTCCCCCTCTCCTCGATCCTCCCCCACAAGGGGGGAGGAGAAGGAAGAAAGCGGACGGTCCTCCGTGTTTTCCTCCCCCTTGACGGGGGAGGGTTTGGGAGAGGGTGAAATAAATAGGACTATCCTCGATTTCGACTGAGATTTTTTTACAGCCGAATCGTCTCCTTTAAGTGGAGAAGTGGCTAACGAAGCGTTCTCGAATCGCCATAGACATCTTCTATTGACGTAGCGACTAAAATATGGCTATAGTAAGACATAGTAAGACTAAACAGGAGCTGTTTATGGGAAGGACTACCAAGACTTTGACTGTCTCTCTTCCGCCCCAGATCTATGAGGAAATCGAAAGGCTGGCCAGGTTGGAAAGAAAAACCAAGAGTGAGCTTTTTCGTGATATGGTCACGCTCTATGAAGATCATCTCGACGAAGAGCGTTGGAAAAGGCTCCGCCGCCTCGGCCGGGCGACGGCAGGCAAATATCGCCTGTCCTCTGAGCATGATATCGAAAAGCTGATCCATGAGGCCCGTGGAATTCGAGATTGAGCGGTCGGCGCATTGTCTTTGACACAAATATCTTACTTTCGGCACTCACTTTTGGCGGGAACCCGGAAGTCGTTTTTGGGATGGTCCGGGCCGGCCAGTTTCAGCTCATCGTCTCTCCAGCCATCCTGGCCGAGTTGGCCTCGATTTTAAAAGGCAAATTCGGGTGGGATGACGAGGATATCCGCGAAGCGCTGATGGTTGTCGGCCGGCACGCCGAGCTTATCAAGCCGGAACACCGGCTGCGAGACCTCGAGGACGACGCTGATAATCGAGTGCTGGAGTGCGCTATTGAGGGCCGCGCGGAGTGGAACATCTCAGGCGACCACCATCTCCTGAGTCTGAAAGAATTTCGGGGGATTCCGATCGTCCGGGTTTCCGACTTCCTCTCGAACCACAGCTGATTCTTTTCCAATATGGCCTGGACGCCGAAGACGCTGAGGGTGGCTGCTAATAGCCTTTGGCCCGGAGTCCAGCCGCGATCATGAAAACGGTTTTTTTCTTGCCGTCGATTTCGTAGAAAAAGCGGTAATCCCCGATGCGATACCGCCACGTCTCGGGAGTATATCCCTTAAACATTTCCTTTGTTATTGGATCGATCCATGTCATTTCTGAAGAATAAACTTTGGAGCAATCCGCGAATAGGAAAAGAAAGGACAAGATGATATAATAAAAAAATCCACGTAAACTGGAGGCCAAAGATGGT
>DATKXS010000053.1:0-3572 GCA_035528895.1 Candidatus Desulfaltia sp. | reverse complement strand
TTATTGATTTTCTTCCGTGTTCGAAAGCCCTTGGGCGAGAAACTACCCCTGAGGTTTCTGCTGGCCTGAGACTCATTTTCGACAGTTGTGAAGCCATATTGTAATAACCCCCGAAGGCCATGTCAATATTCGTTCGCAATTTCCGGGCCATCATAACCCTCTTCAGTTTGCAGCCTGGGCCATCAGGAAGGCCTGATTTCTCTCCATGGCCTCCTGGATTTTATCTCTCCTGATATAACTTCGATCTATCCCCCAGTCCTCCGAGTATTCGACAAGATAACAGGTCACCAATCTCACCCAGGACTCAACCGTCGGGAACACTCCGATCACGCGACTCCGGCGCCTGACCTCCCGGCAGGTCCGCTCCGGCATGTTGGTGGAGGATATCTTCTTTGAGTCGATCTCCGGGAAGCCGAAGAACTGAAGCGAGTCCTCGAGTCCGTCTTCCAGACAGCGTATCGCCTCGGGAAACCGCTTTTCATAGTCCCGGCACAGAAGATCGGCCGCTCGGCGAGCGCTTTTTCTGTCCGGCTGCAGCCAGATCTGTTTTAAATGTGCCGCAAAGCGGCCTTTCTCCTTATGAGGAACCTTCGCCAGTATGTTCCGCATGAAGTGGACCTTGCAGCGTTGTCAGCTCGTCCCCACGAGCTCTTTTTTAACCGCAGCCTGAATGCCGGCGTGGGCATCGGAGATGCACAGACAGACCTTCCTCAGACCGCGGATCTTCAGTTTGCGGAAAAACTCCCGCCAACTGTCCTCCGACTCGTCAAACATCGGTTCTATGGCCAAAATCTCCCTGTTTCCGGCCTTATTAACACCATGGGCGATCATCAGCGCCAGAGGGGACGACTTGATCCTCCACCCGGACCTTGTCGTACAGAGCGTCGATCCAAAGAAAGGGGTATTCTGCCTCCAACGGCCGGCTTCGAAAACCGTCCACTTGCTCCTGAAGCCCTTTGTTGATCTCGGATACCTGGGAAGCAGAGATATTCTCAATCCCCAACGCTTTGGCCAGCCGTTCGATCCGCCGCGTCGAGACTCCGTTGATGAACGCCTCCTGGACCAATGCCGCCAGGGCCAGCTCCGAGCGCTTCCTCTCCGTCACGAAAAACGGCACGTATCCGCCCTTTCTCAGCTTCGGAATGTAAAGGTAAATCGTGCCCAGCCGGGTATCCATCCTCCTCACCCGGGCGCCCGAAAAATACGTTTTCCGGCCCGGGCTGTGTTTGCCCTTCTCCGCTCCCACCTTGGCCTCAGCTTCGATCAGCATCATCTGGTGGGCGACCCACTCCAGCATGGCCAGAACCGGGTCCTGTTCCGTGATAAATCCCAATAGCACTTTCCTCAGAAGTCCCTTATAATGGTTTGGGGCCATCGTAGTAGTAAATCTCCTCTCATTCGAGTTTGTCTTCGAAGAGAGTTTACGATGGCTCCTCTCCTAAGTAAAATTGCGAACTTCACTGTACACTAGCCCCCCGAAAAACAAGACACTTTTTCCCAATTTGAGAGTTAGACTTTTTTTCGACAGTTGAAAAATAGATCTTTCTCATAATCCACAAGTTACGGGCCCGAAAAAAATCTTTGTCACTACGCCGCCCTTTCTTCTCATGCCATCATCGTCACCGGCGAGGGCGGCCGCAAGCCTGTCGCCTGGAACGCTTGATGCGCCGAACCCTGGAGGTCCGTGCGGAGAAGATACGTCTTTCCTCCCAACTCCACCCGGACCGCCTGCACTTGCGCCAGATCCCGCATCAGCGTCGGCCACGAAGCCTCCACGCCACGCTCCTCCAGCCTTCTCTGGAGGTCCACTTCCAGCCGCAACGCCAAGAACCCCGCCACGATGTGTCCGATCGTCGTCTCGTCGTTGTGATGGAAGATCGGCCGTACCTCCAGCGTGCTTTTCGTCTCCCGGAAGGTCCGCTCTACCCGCCACAGGCTCTTATACGTCCGGGCGACCTCGGCCGCCTCCAGGTCCGTGTTGGTCCGGAGGACGAATTTCCCGTCGTAACGCGCCTCGGCGGCCACGGCCTCTTCGTTGATCTTCAAGGACCCTTTCTCGATCTTCAAGAACCGGGCGTAGCCCTTGTTCCCCAACAGGCTCTTCGCTCCGCCCGCCAGTTTCTCCTCCAGCCGCGCCAGGATCGCCTCGCGCGCCGCCGCATCCCGGCGCGCTTCCTCCTCGTTCAGACAGACGACATACCGATTGTCCCCGACCCGGACCTCCTTGACCTTCAGGTTCTCCGTCACCTCCTGGAACCTTCCGGCCCGGGCCAGAACTTCCTTCCCGACCTCTTTCTGTTTCCTCATCCGGCAGCCCAGGATGTACTCATACGCCGGTCGCTCCTCCGTCAAAAGCTTCAGGCTGTTTTTGCCCATCATCCCCCGGTCGGCCACGACGATGATCCGTCGGATCCAGAACCGCTGCCGCATCTTGACAATCATCGCCTCCAACGCCGCCGGGTCCGCCGTGTGGCCCGGGAACACTTCCCACGACACCGGCCAGCCCTTCCGGTCAACCGCAACGGCCAAGACCACTTGCGGCAAGTCCGGCCGATGGTCGCGCGAGTAGCCCCGCTTCCGCCACTCCGTCTCCGTCGCCCGGTAGATATAGACGCTCGTCGTATCCAAGAAAACGAGGTCCAGCTCCTGGGAGAACAGATCCCGGTCCCGCAAGAAGAGCGCCCGCTCGAGTTCTTCTCGGACCTCGGCCAGAAAACCATTGGCCCGGTAGAGATGCTGCAGGGCGATCCCCGAGAGCCCTTCCACCGTCTCCACCCACTCGCTTCCCTGAAGATCCGAGCCCGGCGCGCACAGCCGCTGCAGCGCCAGGGCCAAGACCACGCGCTCGACATCGAACCCGAACTTCCGTTCCCCGGCCAGGCTCCGCACGATCTCCGGCAATCCCTGCTCCTCCCACAGCCGGCCAAAGACCAGCGCCGGGCCCCAGCTCTTGGCCGACCGCGCGGCCGGCGAGCGGCCAAGAGCGAGCGCCCGATATTTTTCGCTGAACTTGGCCATGCTCTCCAGGAGAGCGTCGTAGCTGCCGTCGACCAGGATCTCGTCCCGGCGACCCAGGGTGGCGAGCACGCGCTGGCGGGGCTTTCCGTCCTTGCGATAGGACTGGGCGATCTGGAGGTACTCGTAGAGAATGCCGTTCTGGAGGCTACGTTTGAGCCTGACAAACATACTGATATCATATCTTAAATAAAGCGGTTGTCAAGAGACATTTTGGCTCCTTAGGCACTACTTTTTAGGCTAAAAAGGCATTTTTTAGGACGTAAGTTGTTGATTTTACGAGGCCGGATTTTTAAAAGGCCTTTACAACTGTCGAAAAAAAGTTAGACCTCCATGAGAATGTATCTGCTATTTCAGTAGACGAAGCCGCCGCAAAAAAGGTTGCCTCAAGCCGCCGGCCGTTGGGATTTGAGGAGGCCGTATTCCGTCGCGAAGAAGAGGATGCCTATCCAGAGTCTCACCAGGATGTAAGCCTGCTGCCATAAGAAAAGGAGAGGCGGCCCGACTCCCGTTTTGGGGAGGGCCTTGGCTACGGCCAAGTAGACGATGGTCGAAAC
>DATKXS010000052.1:0-20088 GCA_035528895.1 Candidatus Desulfaltia sp. | reverse complement strand
GCCGGGTCCAAGCTTTCCGTCCGGCCTTGGACTTCTGTGGCGATGGAGTCCCGGAGTGGAAGGCCCTCCTGGACCTGGCCAAAGAGCTGAAGGTCGATCATAAATACTATTGGCCGCTGGACTCCCCGGAGGCGGTCAGCCGAGCGCTGGGTAAAGAGATCCCTTTTTTTGAATAGAGGACGATGGACGTTGTGATTTCGGTCATTAAGATCATCTTGGCCCTGGCCTGGTTCCTGATCTTGACACTGTATCTCACCTGGCTGGAGCGTAAAGAGAGCGCCGTCATCCAGGACCGGATCGGCGCCAATCGGGCCAACATCTGGAAATTCCGTATGCTCGGACTTTTCCAGCCGTTCGCCGACGCCATCAAGATGATCTTCAAGGAGGATTTCGTCCCGGCGTTCGCCAACAAGTTTCTCCATACGCTGGCGCCCTTCCTCTCTTTCTTTTTCGTCGCCATCACCATCTGTGCCGTGCCCTTCGGCGACACGCTTCGCCTCGGCGGACGGGAGATCAACCTCCAGATCCTGGACATGAACGCCGGCCTGCTCTTCATCCTGGCCATGCTCTCGCTGGGCATCTACGGGATCATCCTCAGCGGCTGGGCTTCGCGTAACCGCTTCACCCTCCTCGGCGGCATCCGGGGCGCCGCCCAGCTCATCTCCTATGAGGTCGCGCTGGGGCTTTCGCTCATCGGCATCATCATGGTCTACCCTTCGCTCCGCCTCCAGAGCATCGTCCAGTTCCAGGGGGAGAACCTCCTGGGCTTCATCCCCAAGTGGGGCGTGCTGCTCCAGCCGCTCGGATTCGTCGTCTTTTTCTTTGCCGCTTTGGCCGAGACCAAGCGCGTTCCTTTCGACATGCCGGAAGGGGAGTCGGAGATCATTGGGTTCTTCACCGAATACGGCGGACTGAAATGGGGCCTGTTTATGATGACCGACTTCATGGAGATCATCATCGT
This sequence comes from Candidatus Desulfaltia sp., assembly GCA_035528895.1. Classification (GTDB taxonomy): domain Bacteria; phylum Acidobacteriota; class Aminicenantia; order Aminicenantales; family UBA8522; genus UBA8522. The sequence goes on along the minus strand of DATKXS010000052.1, from coordinate 19,127 downwards.
ATCCGCGCTCCTGACGACCCTCTTTTTCGGGGGCTGGCAGGTGCCCTGGCTCGCCGCCGACGGTTTCCATTGGCCCTGGGGCGGTCAATGGGACCTTCCCCACGGCGTCGTGGTCCTGCTGCAGCTTCTGGCCTTCAATGTCAAGATCGTCTTCTTCTGCTGGCTCCAGATCCTGATCCGCTGGACCTATCCCCGTTTCCGCTATGACCAGGTCATGGATCTGGGCTGGAAGGTCCTCATTCCTTTGAGCTTGCTCAATATCGTCGGGACTGGGATCGCGATCGGATTGTTGAAATGATCAAGGCGCTGGGCTATTTCATCGAGATCATCAAGGGCGGTCTGATCACAACCCGCCATTTCGTCGTCAACATGGGATTCCACGTTCTCAAGGTCCTCGGGATCAAGACCAAGCGCAAGGGAGCGGTGACCATCCAGTATCCCGAGCAGAAAAAAGAAATCGCTTTTCGCCATCGCAGCCTCCACCGGCTGCTGAAGCGGGAGGACGGCCGCCCGCGCTGTGTCTCTTGCCTGCTCTGTGTGACGGTCTGTCCGTCCGAGTGTATCTATGTTGAAGCGACCGAGGATCCCGATCCCGAGATCCAGAAAGTCCCGGCCAAGTTCATCATCGATATGAGCCGCTGCTGCTTTTGCGGGTTCTGTGTCGAGGCCTGCCCTGAAGATGCGATCCGCATGGATACGGGCAGGATCGAGCTGGCCGGCACCGACCGCCGGGACCTGGTCTTCGACCTCGATAAGCTCCTCCGATGATGCCCGACCGACTCCGCCTGCAGGAATTCTTAGTCTACGGTCTCAGGGACGGATTCTTCTTCCTCGACGGGGGGGCCATGTTCGGCGTTGTCCCCAAGACCCTCTGGGAGAAGAAGTGCCCGGCCGACCCCCAGAACCGGATCAGGCTGGGGCTCAACTCCATTCTGGTGAAAACACCCGAGGCCCTCGTCCTGGTGGAGACGGGGATCGGTCCTAAGCTCGACCGCAAACTCTCCGGCATCTATTGCGTCGAGCGGGACTCCGGCCTGCTGGGCGCTCTCGCCGGCCTCGGGTTTAAGCCGGAGGACATCGACTTCGTCATCAACACCCATCTTCATTTCGATCATTGCGGGGGGAATACCGTCCTCGACGAGAGGGGAGAGGCTGTGCCTGCTTTTCCCCGAGCCCGTTATATTATCCAGCGGGGCGAATGGGAGTGGGCAACGAATCCTCACGAGAGGGAGAAGGGAAGTTATCAGGCGGACAATTTCCGGCCGCTGGCCGAACACGGGGTTCTCGACCTCGTCGACGGCGACGCAGCGGTCACGGCCGGAGTCGAAGTCATGCTGGCTCCCGGCCACACGGCGCGCCACCAGTGCGTCAAGGTGAGGAGTGGGGGAAAGACCCTGGTCTATCTCGGCGACCTGGTCCCGACTTCCTCGCATGTCGGACTCGCCTACGGCATGAGCTACGACCTCCAGCCGCTCGAGAACGTGGAAACGAAAAAAAAGCTCTATGAACAGGCCATCGCCGAAGACTGGGTCCTGGCCTTCGTCCACGACCCCATTCACTATTTCGGAAAAGTGAAAAAAAGCAACTTCAAGTTCGAATTCCTGCCCCTTGAGGGATAGCGGACTATCATTGACTTTGTGGACCCGGGGAATATAATACAATCTATTATATCAAAGGAGGTCTCATCATATGAAAGAAATCACCATTGAGGAATTGTTGGCGAAAGCGGAAAAACCTTCCAAAGAGGCGATGCGCCTCCATGCCTATTACAAGGGCAAGATCGGCGTGACCTTGAAGTGCCGGATCCGCAGCTTCGACGACTTTGCCATCTGGTACACTCCCGGCGTGGCGGCGGTCTGCAAAGCGATCCATCAGGACAGGGAAAAAGCCTACGATTATACCAACAAATGGAATTTTGTGGCCGTCATCTCCGACGGTTCCCGGGTGCTCGGGCTGGGCGATATCGGTCCCGAAGCCGGGCTTCCCGTCATGGAAGGCAAGGGCCTTCTTTATAAGTATCTGGGAGGCGTCGATGCTTTCCCCCTCTGCCTCAACGAGAAAGACCCCGATCGGTTCATCGATATCGTCAAGGCCCTCCAGCCGACCTTCGGCGGAGTGAACCTGGAAGACATTGCCCATCCCAAGTGTTTCAAGATCCTGGACACCCTCCGCGAGGAGTGCGAAATCCCGATCTGGCACGACGACCAGCAGGGCACAGCCTGCGTCACCGTGGCCGGCCTGATCAACGCCCTCAAGATCGTCGGTAAGAAGATCAATGAAGTCGCGGTGGTCATGGTCGGTTCGGGCGCCGCCGGAGTCGCCATCGTGCGGTTGCTCATGGCCGCCGGCGTCACTCCCGGCAACATCTTATCCGTCGATTCCAAAGGGATCCTCCACCGCGACCGCAGCGACCGGGATATCCTCCAGAGCCGGTTCAAGGAGAAATGGGACATCTGTCTCAAAACCAATACCAAGCAGGTCAAAGGAGATATCCCCGATGCCATGCGCGGGGCGGACGTCCTGATCTCCGCCTCGAAACAGGGGCCCGGCACGATCCGCAAGGACTGGATCAGGAGCATGGCCAAAGACGCCATCGTCTTCGCCATGGCCAATCCTGTTCCCGAGATTTGGCCCTGGGAAGCGAAGGAAGCAGGGGCCCGGATTGTCGCCACCGGGCGGTCCGACTTCCCCAACCAGGTCAACAATTCCCTCGGGTTCCCGGGCATTTTCCGGGGCGCCCTGGACGTCCGGGCCAAGACGATCACCGACGAGATGTGTATCGCCGCCTCTCAAGAGCTGGCCAAGGTGGCCGAGGACCACGGCTTGAGCGACGAATACATCATCCCCAGCATGGACGAGTGGGAAGTTTTCCCGAGAGAGGCGGTGGCCGTCGGCTCCAAGGGCATCGAGCAGGGCGTCGCCCGCAAGACCGCTCCGGCCGAGGAACGGTTCAAGATCGCCGAAGCCATCATCAAGCAGGCGAGGGAACAAGTCCAGTTGCTGATGAAAGAGGGGTTTATCATTGATCCCGACGCCTAGGGCCCGGGTCGGCTTATTGACATTGATATGTCTTTGTGATATAAGACAATATAGTAAGAGGATAAACCCCGAAGCTCTTCATTTTTAGGAGGTCACATCATGAAGAAATTTTCCAGGTTTTTCGTTCTGGGTGTTTTTATCGTTTCTCTGTTCTCGAGCTGCGCCAAGCAGCCCACCGAGGCCATCGACTCAGCCAAAGCGGCCGTCGAAGCCGCCTCGAAAGAAGGCGCGGGCATCTACTCTGCCGACGAGCTCAAGAAATTGAACGATGATCTGCAGGCGGCCATGGATGAGGTCAGCACGCAGGGCAAGAAATTCTTCAAGTCCTTCGGCACGACCAAGGAGATGCTGGCCAAGGTGCAGACGGATGCGGAAGCCCTGAAGGCTGCGATTCCGGCTAAAAAAGAAGCCGCCAAGAACGCCGCTCTGCAGGCCCAAACAGAGGCTCAGGCCGCTCTCGAAGAGGCCAAGGCCCTGCTGGAGAAAGCCCCCATGGGCAAGGGCACCAAGGCTGACATCGAGGCCATGAAGGCCGACCTAGCCGGCTTGGAGACTTCCTTTGCCGAGATCCAGGCCGCCGTCGATGGCGAGGACTATCTCGGCGCTTCCGCCAAAGCCGCGACGATCAAAGAGCAGGCGACGGTCATTTCCGACCAGGTGAAAGCGGCCATCGAAAAGGTCAAAGGCAAGAAATAATTTTCCGCTGAAGGTCTGATTCTTCGGTTGAAGTTTGCTTCAATAGTCGCCACCCTATTTTTCTGCATTTTTTGCGTCGGCGCCTGCCGAACCCAGCCAGTCCCTCCTGAGGTGGAGAAGGCGAAAACACAGGAGAACGAACTCTGGAGGGCCGGCGCTCCTGTTTATGCCGCATCAGACTATGCCCGCTACCTCGAATCCTATCGCCTCGCCAAGGAAAAGCTGATCAGGCAGAACTCCCGGATGCGCTGGCTCCGCAATTACAGGGAGGTCCAAACGGACTATCTCGCCATCCTGGCCCAGGGCGACGCCTTGATCCAAAAGGTCGAGGCGGAAAAACGGTCACAATCTCGGGATTTCTCAGCCCGGCTCAGAGTTCTCCAGGAAAGGATCGGGAAACTCAGGACACTGACCCGGACGATGAACGAGAATGCCGTCGTCAGGCAGAATTTAGCCCGCGCGGAAGTCGCTTTTCAAGAAGCCAGGACCTTCCACCAGAACGAGAGATATACGGCGCTTGCCGAGAAGCTCGGCCTGATTGACGGGCACATCCGACAGGCCGAGGATGCCCTGTTCTCGATCCTCGCCCGGTATGCCGACGACGCCCAGGTCGCCCGGTGGCGGAAGTGGGCCGACGAGACGATCGCCGAATCCCGGCGGAAAGGAACAACGGCCATTCTGGTCAACAAACTGGAGCGGACACTGACGCTCCTGAAGAAGGGAAGGGCGGTGGCTGTCTACGAAATCGGGCTGGGCAAATACGGCTTGACCCATAAGCTCTTTGCCGGCGACGAGGCGACCCCCGAAGGCCGCTACAGGGTCATCAAGAAAAACGCCAAGAGTCGCTATCACAAAGCGCTCCTAATCGACTACCCCAACGAAGAAGACAGGAGACGTTTTTCCCTGGCTAAGAAAAAAGGGCTGATCCCGGCGCCGGCTGGCATCGGCGGGCTGATCGAGATCCATGGAGGAGGCAACGATTTTCTTACCAACGGCTGCGTCGGCGTCGAGAACTCGGTCATGGACAAGATCTTCCCCGCGGTGGCGGTCGGGACACCGGTGACGATCATCGGGTCGTTGGAGAATGCCGAAAACCTGCTGGCCGGGTTCAGGAAATCCGGATCATGAGCACAAGGAAAGCCCTCCGTTCCTTTTTGCTCTGGGCGCTGGCGGCCTTAACGATCCTCGAGGCGGCGGCCCTTTTTGTCGCCCGGCCGAGAGCTCCCGTCGAGGCCGGATGGAACACCGAAGAGAACAACCGGAAACGGGCGCCTGCCAGGATCGAAGCGGAGACGGTCGCTCTCCGTAAGAGGATCGGAGCGCTGCCGCCGCAAGGCGTCCATATCTTCATCGACTCGGCCCGAAACACCTTGACCCTCAAGAAAGGAAGTGAGATCCTGCGCACGGCCGTGATCAGCTGCGGAAGCGGCAGCATCCTCGAGGAGCCCGGCGGAAAGAGGACCTGGGTCTTCGATACGCCCAGGGGCGAGTTCCAGGTCAAATCCAGGCTCGTCGATCCCACCTGGGTCAAACCCGACTGGGCTTTCATCGAGGAAGGAAAGGAGATTCCCAAGAAGCGTGAGGAGAGGCTGGAGAACGGTGTTCTGGGCGATTACGCGCTCGGGTTCGGAGACGGGTACTTCATCCACGGGACTCTCTACACCCGGCTCCTCGGCCGGAGCGTGACCCACGGCTGCATCCGGGTTGGAGACGAGGACTTGAAGGCCGTCTTTCGGGCGGCTTCTATCGGGACAAGGATCTATATCTTTTGAACAGGGCGTGCGAGATGACGGCATGGAGAAGAGCCGGGCATCGCGGCCTGCGGAAGGCACTGCCCCTTTTCATCGTCATCGGTCTATCTCAAGGCATTCTCGCCCAGGAAAAAGCACCCTTGATCCAGAACCGCCTGGCCAAGGAAGAGCTTCAACTCGCCAGGACTCCGTCCCTCTATTTCATCGTCTATCTCAAGAGCAAGGTGATCGCTCTGAAATCCCGGGGCATGACCCTCCGAGAATGGGGGATCGAAAGCCTCCATGCCTGGGGTGACCCGCCGCCGCCCGACGCTTTGACGCTCCAGAAAAAAAGCACGCTATTCCCTCCCAAGAGGACGAAGATCAAACCGGCCGTCAACGAAGAGGAGGCCGCTGTGTTCGAACCGGACGCCCTGGAGCTCAAGGACATGCCGTCCCGGTTTACTCTCTTCCTGAGCGGCGGGATGCGGATTTATATCCGGGCGAAGGCGAGAGGATTTTTTCCCCGCCTGGGAAGCCTCGGCCATTTCTTTGCCTGGTATGTTTGGGCTCCTATGACGAACCTCTCCTTCGAGATGAGGAGGAAGCCGTTCGCGGCTCTTGATATCATGCTGGCCAATAAAGAGGATGCTCGAACCCTCTATTGGGCTTTCCCTGATGGATTAAAGGGATTGATTTATCCGCTCTAGCCAGCCCCCCTCCCCCCCCCAAAAAACAAATTTGAGACTAAAAGTAGAACTATTTTATAAAATATACTTGACAAATACATACTCAGATATTATAATTTGAACAAATTGAATCAGGAGGAAAATATGGCAAAGATCATCGGTATCGATCTCGGGACAACGAATTCTGTCGTGGCGATTATGGAAGGCGACAAGGTAACCGTCGTCCCCAATGAAGAGGGCGGACGGACCACCCCCTCTGTTGTCGGCTTTACGGCCAAGGGAGAACGACTGGTCGGGCAGGTCGCTAAGAGGCAGAGAGTCACCAACCCGGAGAACACGATCTATTCCATAAAAAGGTTCATGGGGCGGCGCTACAGCGAGGTCTCTCAGGAGATTAAACAAGTGCCCTTTAAGGTCACCCAGGAATCCAACGGCGACGTCAGGGTCGAAGCTCTGGGCAAACGGTACGCTCCGCCCGAGGTCTCCGCTATGATCCTTCAGAAGCTGCGCAAAGCGGCTGAGGATTACCTGGGCGAGAAGGTCGAGAAGGCGGTCATCACCGTACCGGCTTATTTCAATGACAGCCAACGGAAGGCCACCAAGGATGCCGGTAAGATCGCCGGCCTGGATGTCGTCCGGATCATCAACGAACCGACCGCGGCCGCTTTGGCCTACGGTCTGGATAAGAAAAAAGACCAAACCATCGCCGTTTATGATTTCGGCGGCGGGACCTTCGACATCTCTATCCTAGAAGTGGGGGAGGGTGTCGTCGAGGTCAAATCCACCAACGGCGATACTCACCTGGGTGGTGACGACCTCGATCAGCGTGTCCAAGACTGGATCGTGGCCGAGTTCAAGAAGGAATCAGGGATCGATCTGAGCATGGACAAGATGGCCTTGCAGAGGCTCAAGGAGGCCGCTGAGAAAGCCAAGATGGAGCTTTCGACGACCATGGAGACGGAGATCAACCTCCCCTTCATCACGGCCGATCAGTCCGGCCCCAAACATCTGCTGATGAAGCTCTCCCGCTCCAAGCTCGAGCAACTCGTCGAAGATCTCGTCCAGCGTTCGAATGGGCCTTGCAAGCAGGCTTTGGCAGATGCCAACATGAAGGCGGGGGATATCGACGAGGTCATCCTCGTCGGCGGACAGACCCGGATGCCCCGCATCCAGGAGCTGGTCAAGAGCTTTTTCGGCCGCGAGCCCCATAAGGGAGTCAATCCCGACGAGGTCGTTGCCATCGGGGCAGCCGTCCAGGGCGCGGTCCTGGCCGGCGATGTTAAAGATGTCCTTCTTCTCGATGTCACGCCGTTGACCCTCGGGATCGAAACCCTCGGCGGCGTCTTCACCAAGATGATCGCCCGAAACACCACGATCCCCACGAAAAAGGCCGAGATCTTCTCGACTGCGTCGGACAACCAGTCCAGCGTCGAGATCCACGTCCTCCAGGGAGAGCGGGAGATGGTATCTTACAACCGCACCCTGGGTCGTTTCCACCTGGACGGCATTCCGCCGGCACCCCGCGGCGTTCCCAAAGTCGAGGTGATTTTCGACATCGACGCCAACGGCATCCTTCATGTCTCCGCCAAGGATCAGGGCACAGGAAAACAGCAGGCCATCACCATCACCGGCCACAGCGGCCTCGACGAGAAGGAAATCGATCGGATGGTCAATGATGCCGATGCCCACTCCGAAGACGACAAGAAACGCCGCGAGGTTGTCGAGGCCAAGAACCAGGCCGATCAGCTTGTCTATAGCCTCGAGAAGCTGCTGCGCGAGAATAAGGAACGTATCCCCGAAAACGAGGCCGACCGCGTCCGCTCCGAGATCGAGAACACCAAGCGGGCCATGGAGAGTGACAATCTCGAGCAGATCAGGAGCGCCATCGACGCACTCTCGCGGGCTTCGCACAAGCTGACCGAGACGCTGTACCAGCAGGCGGGGGCGCAACAGCAGGCGTCGGCCCAGGAACAGCAGCACCAGCCCGGCCAGGATGCCGGTCCAGCGGCCGCCGGCGGCGGGGACGAAGAGGTCATCGACGCCGAGGTTGTCGACGAAGACAAAAAGAGCTAGACTTTATTCGTTGAAGCGCTCTCCAGGCGCTTGAAAACAGGCGGGATGGAGTTATGGATAAAGATTATTACCGGATCCTCGGTGTCGACCGGAACGCCACGGCGGCCGAGATCAAGAGGGCCTATCGGAAGCTGGCTCGCAAGTTCCATCCCGACCTGAATCCCGGGGACAAGGCGTCCGAAGCCAAGTTCAAGGAGATTCAAGAGGCCTACTCCGTTCTCAGCGATCCGAAGAAAAAAAGCCAGTACGACCAATTCGGTTTCATTGGCGACCAGCCGCCTCCGGGACCGGGCCAGAGACCCTATAGCTCGGGTTTCGAAGGTTTCGATTTTTCAGGCTCCGGGACATCAAGCTTCGCTGATTTCTTCGAGACTCTCTTCGGCCGGGGGGGGCGGGCGGCCCAGGCGGGACCGGAGCGCGGTGAGGATCTTCACTATACGATGAAGATCGGGTTCGAAGAAGCGGTCAACGGTTTGCAGACACGGATCCAGCTGACCCAGTTGGTTCATTGCCCTTCCTGTCAGGGGAGCGGCCACCTTCACTCATCCGGGAAAATCCAGTGTCCGGCCTGCGGGGGGAGCGGCCGGGCCCACCTGCAGCGCGGGTCGATGAAATTCGCCACGGCCTGCCCGGTTTGCCAGGGTACGGGTGTCAGCCGCGGGCAGGAGTGCCGCGACTGCCGGGGTCAGGGCCTGGGCCAGAAGACAAAGTTCATCAACGTCAAGATCCCGGCCGGAGTCGACAATGGATCCCGCGTCCGCGTGCCGGGCAAGGGCAATGCCGGTCCGAACGGCGGCCCGCCCGGAGACCTCTTCATCTCAATCGAGGTTACGCCTCATGCGCTCTTTCGGCGTGACGGTTCCCACATCCTACTGAAAGTGCCCGTCACTGTGCCGGAAGCGACGTTGGGCGCCCGGATCGAGGTCCCGACGCTCCAGGGGAAGGCGACCATCAAGATCCCCCCGGGCACGAAATCCGGCCAGAAGTTCCGCCTCAAGCAGATGGGCGCGCCGGTCCCGGGAGGACGGACACGCGGGGATGAGCTCATCGAGGTGGCCATCGTGCCGCCGCCGGCGAACGACCAGAGAATCAAGGAGTTGATGGAAGAATTGGCCAGGCTCTCCCGAGAGAATCCAAGAGATAAGATGGGGATTCATTGAGATGAGAGGACGGAAGAAAGGGAAAAAAGAAGCGAAGGACTATTGCCATATCAGCCGAGTCTCCCAGATGTTCAACCTTCATCCTCAAACCCTGCGGCTCTACGAGAGGGAAGGGTTGCTCAAGCCCTCGCGTAGCCAGGGGAATACCCGCCTTTACACCGATGAGGACCTGAAGCAGCTTGAGCTCATCCTCAACCTCATCCGTGACCTCGGCGTCAACCTGGCCGGGGTTGAAGTCATCATCAACATGCGCCAGAAGATGCAGCGGATGGAAACCGAAGTGAACGAGCTTCTGGAGTACATCAAACGGGAGTTCTTCCAGGGCGATGAGGATGCCTTTGAAAAGCGGCGACAGAGCCTGGTCCGGTTGAGCCAGACGAAGATCGTGAAACTGGAAGACACGGCCAAATAACGGTCGGAGACCATGAGCTACGAGGATTTTCTCGACTCGCGCAACCTCAAGCTCTATCTCGGCCAGATCGCCAAATTACCGGTCCATTCGGAGGAGGAGGAGAAGGAGCTGGGCCGAAGGGCCCAGCAAGGCGAGAAGGAAGCCCAGCGCAGCCTTGTCGAGGCGAACTTGAGGTTTGTGGTTTCCTACGTCAAGAAATACCGGGGCATGGGCTTGAGCATGCTCGACCTGATCAACGAAGGCAACCTCGGGTTGATGGAGGCGGCCAAGCGGTTCGATCCCGGCCGCAATGTCCGGTTCATCTCTTATGCGGTCTGGTGGATCCGGCAGGCGGTCATTCATGCCCTGACCCTATCCTCCCGCGTCTGCAACCTCCCCCAGAAGCTTTCCGATCAGATCTCCTTGATGAAAAAGAAGATCGCCGAGCTCAAGACGGCACACGGCCGGGAGCCGACCCGGGAAGAGATCGCCGCCGGCATGGACATCAGTCAGGACGACGTTGAGGACCTGATGATCCTGGCCGAGAAGGATGTCCATCTGAGCGACCGGCTGGCCGACAGCGACCTCGAGGTCGAAGGACAGATCGAAGACCGCTCCATCCCCCCGGTCGAGTACCAGATCGTTAAGTCCTCCATCCAGCAGCAGATCCGGGATATTCTCGAGGAGCTGGATGAGAAGGAAGCGACTGTGCTAAAATTAAGGTTCGGGCTGGACGATGACCGGCCGCAGACGCTCCAGGAGATCGGCGACCGACTGAGCCTGACCCGGGAGCGGATCCGACAGATCGAACAAAAGGCGATGCGCAAGCTCTCCCGGTCGCATCAGGTCCAGCAATTGCGAGGATATCTCAACTGATGGCCGAAAAGATTTGCCCCAAGTGCGAAGGAACGAGCTGGGTGCTCGTGGATGGCGAGAAGAAGTCCGTCGCCCGGCGCTGCGATTGTTACCACGAACGCCAGACCCAGGTGCTCTGGGAGCAGGCCCGGATACCGCGGCGGTACCAGAACTGCTCTCTGGCCAACTTCGAGGTCCATAACGATTCCCACAAGGATGCCCTCAAGATCTCCCGCCAGTTCGTCAAGAACTACCCGGCCCAGGAGGTCGGGCTGCTCTTCATCGGCCCCTGCGGAGTGGGAAAAACGCACCTGGCGGTGGCCGTCATCCGGGAGCTCGTCGGCAAGAAGAACGTGCCCTGCTCCTTTTACGACTTCCGGGAGCTGATCCGAGACATCCAGAGCTCCTTCACTCCGGATTCCAACCTGAGCGAGGCCGAGATCCTGACCCCCGTTTTCGAGGTCGAGGTCCTGGTGCTCGACGAGCTGGGGGCCAAGCGGACGACGGCCTGGGTGGAGGAGACGATCTTCTATATCATCAATCATCGCTACAACCAGAAGAAGCTGACCGTCTTCACCTCGAACTACCTGGACACCGAAGAAGAGGCGGACGGCCGGGATGCGTTCTACAAGAAGGGCGGCGACTCGCTCGTCGACCGGATCGGAGTGCGGCTACGGTCGCGGCTCTACGAGATGTGCAAGATCGTCGAGCTCTGGGGGGACGACTACCGCAAGATCGCCAAGCAGGCCGGATATCGCTTCTAGCTCAATCCTCGGACATTGAAATCCTTTGCTGTTCATGCTAAATTATGAGCGCCTGCTCCTCGGTAGCTCAATTGGCAGAGCGGGTGGCTGTAAAATAGCAGCTTCCGCGAGAAATCGCGGTTGAAAAATCGGGTGAACTCAGGGAAGCCTGCCTTCCGCAGTATACGGAAAACGGTAATCCTGAGCCAAGCCTTGGCCGGGGGAAATGGTCAAGGAAGGTGCAGAGACTAGAGCGAATGCTCGTACCCTGAGCAAAATTCAGGGGAAGCGCCCGACACCCTCCCTTCATTTTAATGAAGCGGGTGAAGAGATAGTCCAAGCCCAGAAGAAATTTTGGGGCACTTGTAACCACTAGGTTCCAGGTTCGAGTCCTGGCCGAGGAGCCATCCATTTCTTTTCTCGAACCCGATCTCGTAAAGTGATGAGAACGGCTCCTGGACATGGAAGGTAAACTTCCCATCCTTGACCACGACCTCGTGGAACAGGATTTTCAAGAGCTTGTGCCTCTGCTGAGGACCCGCCTTGTCGAAGGTCCCTTTGAGGTCCTGCACCAGGTCGAGCACCATCAGGCCGTCGTCCACAAACTTGAGCGTATCTTTCTCCAGGCGTTCGAGCTGAGCCTTGATCTGGATCTGGCGGGTTTTGATCTCTGCCGTCTTGAGCGCGATGGTCTCTTTATCAAACAACTCGTCAAGCCGATCGTTCAAGAGCTTGAGCAGGGAGGCTTGATTCCTCTTGGCCTCGTCCTGAAGCCGTTTCTGCTCAGTCAGAAAGAGGCCCCGCTTGTCGTCTGCGGTCTCTCGGAGGACGGCCTTCATCCATTTGTAGAGGTCTTTGGAAAAACGGAACCGGCCCAAGGCCTCAGAGAACTTCTCTTCGACCAACTCCTCGCGGTAGCCTTTAGTATGCTCGCACCGGCCACTCCTCGGGTGATTCGAGTAATAGTAGGTGTGGCCTTTCGCATCGTAGGCCGACATAATCCGTCGGCACTCTCCACACCTCAGGAGGCCCCGGTAAGTGTAGAACTTCGCGCGCTGGGGATGGGGATGGGATTTCTGGCCGAGGATAGTCTGCACTTTATCAAACACGGTCCGGTCCACGATGGGCTCGTGCTGGCCTTTGATCCACTCACCAAAGTGATGCTCATTCATGACATACTTAGATTCGGTGAAGGGCCAGACCACAAATCCAATCACTACCGGATTTCTCAAAAGGACGCTCAAGGTCGTGACCGACACCTTGCCGCCCTTGCGCTTCCTCAGCCCCTCCTCGTAGAGCTTCTCGGCCAAACTGAACTCGCTCTCCATCCCGGTCGCGTAAAGCTCGAAGGCCCTCCGGACGAACGGAACCTCTTTTTCATTTGGAGTCAGCAGGTTCTTTTTGCAGGAGTAACCTAGCGGTGGGTTCGACGGGTAAAGGCCCCTGTCTAGACGACCCTCGTAACTCCGGCGGGCTTTGACCTTGAGGTCGTCGATGAAGTACCTGGCGAATGCGACCTTGATCGCCCAGAAGGCTCGCTTGTCTCCTGCGGTGTCTTTGTCAATGGTCTCGCCCGATTCAGTGAAGTGGATTGTTAAAAAGTCCCTGGTCAGCTCGTCCAAGTCCACCATCCCCTGGAAGTTCCGGCTCAGCCGCTCGACATTCAGCACGATAAGGTTGCCGACTTTGTTGTCCTTGATAAAGTTCACCATCGTCCGGAACTCACGCCGCTCTTTGTCCTTGTAGCCCGATTCCACAATGCTCCAGGGCTCGTGTACGAGCTCGAAGTGGTTCTTCTTCGCGTACTTCTGATTGAACTCGACCTGGGTCGGGAGTGACCATTTCTCCCCAGCCTGACCTTTTGTTGAAACCCGACAGAAGACCACTGCCTTATTTTCCATTGCAGTTGATTTCCTTCAACGTAATGAATAGATTGTTGAAGGTGTCCAGAATTCCGATCGCTTCTGCCTCAGAGACCTTTCTCTTCAGCGCGCCACTCCATGCCCTCCGAGTGTTCTTGACTAGCGGTTTTGAATATCTCCCATTCGCCACCTCGACCTCTTAGATGATCGGCGGAGATTTGCCTCAGCCAAAACTGACCATGAAATTGACCCTAGGGTCATAAGAGGTCTTAGGTGGCTATCCTTCGGCGTTGCCAGCATCTCTTATCTCTAGTACTATTATAGCATACTTTTATAGGCCCAATCAAGTTAAATCTGCGGCTTGGGTCGAAATAGCCGGATTGCGCCTTGGTCTGCGGCTCGCTGCGGCAGTTTCGAACGAGGGTCGGTATAAACATCCGCGGTTTTTGATCCAGCCGCTGCGGGCCTGCTACGGCTGTTTTTCGGCTATTCCGTCTTCCGGTGGCAGCGGCGGGTTTTTGCAGAGGACATTCAGGATTTTTCGCAGCGCCCGCACCTCTTGCGGGGTGGGGTCACGGGTTTTGAGTTCCTCGGTGAGTTTGCTGATTGCTTCGTGGAATTGGACCATCACGGCTTTTGCATAGGCTCGGTAGGCTGCTTTGGTTGCTTCTTGCAGGGGATCGTTTGTTGACATTCTCAACCTTCCGGCAGCACACCGGGCAGGTCCGCCAAGTCATTGATAACTTTGCGCAGGCCTGCCGCCTCTTCTGGAGAGAGGTCCCGGGTCTTTAACTCTTCGGCTAGGCTATTGACTTTTCCATTGAGTTGGTCAAGGAGTGTTTTCACGTAGGCTGAGAATGCCGCATGTGCGGCAGCGGCGAGTTTCGCTTCTTCGATGGTTGCCATTAGTTCTGCTCGACGACCGAAACGACTGTCAAGCCTCCGAGGATGTTTGCGGCGCGGATGTCGAGTGCCCGCTTCTTAAACTCTTCGACCACCGGAGCCACCTGCTCGTCGGTAACAACATCCCACCTCTTTGAAATCTCGATGGTGACCAAGAATGATTTTGTTGCCACGCTTACTCCTGCTCAACAATGGAGGTCACCTTGAGATCGCCTCCACCGTCGGTCATGTTGATTTCTTGGATGATGTTGATGAAAGAGGCTTCCAATTGTGCCATCTTCTCATCAGTTTCAAAATCACCTCTTTTTGTTGCTGAAATTGTCACTAAGAATACTTTCGTTGCCATGTTCATCTCCTTTTCAGTTTGGTGAAGTCCGAAAAACTTCCTTGGTATCCGGACTTGGTTGCTAAATCAAATAGGTCTATTAAGTCCTTGTGCTGCTCATATAAACAGAACTCTTCCCAATCACCTTTATACCCTGCGGATTGGGCAAGGTGGAATTTTTTGTCAAGGATTTGTTCCTCGTCGAGAAGAGCCTGTGACGGGAACACGTCGCCCCGGAGCCCCTGCCGCAATTCCTCTTGGAGTGTTTCGACCATGTTCTGTTGGCCGGCAAACAGCTCAAAACTGGGACTTGTGACGAAGTCCACCGCTGCCAGAGCGTAATCCTCCCCAACGACCTCCACCTCCTTTCCGTCTCGTTTTTCTTTTGTCACCGAACCAGCCCCCCTGGCAGAGACGCCGAGGCTCCCCCCATATTTGAGAATGACCATCAAGTTCCTTCCTTTCTGGGTTGGCATGACTTGGGCAGTGGCGTAGGCTTTATCGCCAACCATCTCAACTTTTGAAAGCAGGTGGCTGACGCCGTCAAGCTCCAACGCGCCATGCCGGGGATGACCCGGACCTCCATAGATGCTCCGGCCACTTTTGATTTTGGATTGGACTTCCGCGATGGCCTTCTCAACCACTCGCTTGGGATAAACGCGACCATTTTGGTTGACTGTATCTGTGACTAAGAATGGGAAGTGCAAGAGAACCGAGTCGCCCTCCTTCCTCTCCTCAATCTCGGATAGCATAATTTCGAATAGTTCGTTCATGTCAATTCTCTCCAACTAACAAGAGACCTGGGTTTTCTCGCTCGGTCTCGTCCAGCGAATTTGGGGGGAGAAGGCAGATGTAGGGCCGGCGAAGATGCTTATTACCAGCCACGTCCGCCCGCTCCCGAGGTGAACAAATGAAAAACGTCGAAACAACTTGAAGCCGTTGACAGTGGGCCGGCGGGGTGGCCTACCGGGCCTATATCGATGAAAGTAAAACAGGATTGATTCATCTCCGGACTTCCTTGAGTAACTGGACCTCCCAATGCTCTTCGAAATAACCGGCACGGACACCTGAGCGGTCCCCTGCCTTGACCTTGACTCTTTTCCAAGTGAAACTTTTATATCTCGAATCAGGCTCCTCCGGCCGCACCTCGGCATACCGGGGAATACCTTTTAGGACGTTGATGTGCAGCCCGCCGAGCGTGACACCTTCTGTGGGTGCGCCATCTTCATTTCGCAATTCAATTGACAACGGAAAAGGGTTCCACCACTTTTTATTTTCATCGAGGTTGATTTTCCCATCCTTCCTAAAAACGATTTGTTTATATCGAGCATACATCACAGCGGCATCGTAAGCTTCCAAGAGGGCGCTTCCTCCTGCACCGACCGCAAAAAAAATCTTGCCAGTATCTGCAAAGACCTTGACAGGCTGCTCTCGTTCATTTTTGAAGACGGTCTCAAAGGCCTTCTCCTCCGCAGGCGCAGGTGTGTCCCTCTCAGGGAGTTCGATGCCTTGGTCCTTTGCGCTGCCAAGAATCCAAAAGATTTCTGTCTCCGGCCGTTCGGTTCGGATATCCTTGGTGGTCGGGACTCGGACATAGTAGCCTGGAAATTTCGCGTCCTTCCTTCGTTCCCAAACTCGCACTATCTCTATCCGAGAATACCAAATGAGGGGATCAGACATTTCAATCCCTACCCGGACCGGTATATGCCGGGGCAAAAAGATCACTTGGCCTCCAGCGACCCGCTGCTCCAACTCTCCGCCATCCACGTTTAACAGCTCAATCTCAAATTGCCCCCTCACCGGTTCTTCCCACCCGGAGCGCTCGTGCAATTCCACACCATCCTTCCGAATGTTGATCTCATCCCAGCGGGCGTAAGTGGTCAGGGGACTTTGCGAGGTTATAGTCATCCAACCTTTGCCCGAGATATTCACCAACAGCTCGCCATTGCTTTCATATAAAGGAAACAATACTGGCCGATGGTTGATGACCTTCGTCTCAAAAACTTCATCCGGCATAGATATTCTCCTCTACTTACTACATGGGGTATTTCTACAAGTAATTCGTGGAAATAAATTTATTTTGTGATTTCGGGCGGCCTTCCGCGCTTGCTTTCCGGCTTTGTTTCTTGCTTGATGATCAGAGCTTGTTCCGGTGTCTCCTGGGATACATCTTCCATCTCATCAATCCGTCGCGGCTCTCCATCGGCTTCGGATGGCAACATCGTTTCAAAAACGATCACTGGAGGATAGGGACGTTTCCAAATATCCCTCAGCCAGTGATAACAATGGCTCCCCGTAACATCGACTAGTTGCTCGTCGGTATATTGTAAGAGGTCTTCTTTCCCTCGCTGGAGCCACGCTCTGCATTCCGAAAGGAGCTCGTGGGTGCGATCCCGATAATCGAGTCGCTTCGCTATGACAATTTCAATCTTCAGGAACCTATCCCAAATGTTCCATGCTTCAACCGGCTCTTGGTCCTGCTTGCCTTCTGCTAAACTATGGATGAAGGTAGCGAGAAGTTTGATGTCCTCTGGATTCAATTCTTCAGGATTCATCTCACCTTCTCCGAAAATTATCTTCAACCTTCGGCGTGAGTTGTCCTCTCAACCGAAGGCAGAGGCTCACTGCCTTCCGCAGCTCCTCCTTATGCGGAGACTGTTCCTGGGCCATCCGCGAGAGAAGCCCGATCAACAACTCTGTCAGTTCCATTAAAAGCCGATCAGCCTCACTCATGTCCATTATTTTGCCCGTTTTCGCCCTCTAGCTTGGCCGTAGCGCGGTCTTTAGAGCCGGATTGGATAAACTCTGCCCGCCAAACCTCATAAATCGGGGGGAAATGTATTTTCTCAGATGAAACCTGCTCATCCATTCCTCCAACTTCGAAAAGGCAGGAGGCGAGTGCCGAAAGCCCATACAAGGAACGGAGCCTGACCCTCCCACATGACTTCATGCTCGTCGTATCCCGGTTTCCCTTGTTGGCGTGTGGGTCTGAGTGGTATCATCTTTTCTCCAAAATCGCGTCCAACCGATTGTCCCTCTCCACTCTGTCGGGGCCGACCATCTTAATGTAAAGTTCGGTGGACGTGATCTGCGCGTGGCCGAGTCGGTCTTTGATGTCTTGGATAGGCGCCTTCCCTTTGACCAGATCAATCGCACACGAGTGTCTGAAGGTATGAGGGTGGACCTTGGGGAGTCCCGCCGCGCGCGCATACTTTTTACATGACCAGGAAATCGTCTGGTCATCCAACCCCCGCCCCCTGACCGAGATAAACAACTGCAGAAGCTGATCCGCATAGGGGAGACCTCTCCTCACCTTCAACCACTCCTTTATCAACCGCTGGTTCTCGACCGAGAGTTGATACTGACAACCGAAGTTCCTCCGCTTGGTCCGACGGATAAAGATTCGATGCGCCGTGAAGTCCAGATCATCGAGTCTAATCATCGTCACCTCCGACAGCCTCAGACCATACGTGTACATGAGCTTGAACAGGCAGAGGTCTCGCTTGCGCTTGTCCGCTTTAAGCTGCCTGTGCACGGCTGCCCAGAACCGCTCCAGCTCATCAGGCGTCATATAGTTCCGCTTTTCTTCAGGCAGGTTATTCATTTACACCTCCTTTGACCGGCCTTGTCACCGGCCTGGGCATTACGAGAGGCTGCTCTCCTCCAGCCTCTCCGACTCTGCATGTCAGGCTTGCGCTTGGTCTTGGGCTGCGACCTTTTTTGCCTTGGGCTTCGGTTTCGCTGCGGGTTTCCTCTGAGCAAAGAACTTGTTGATCCCAGCCGTGATAGTGTCTCTGTGGGCTGCCCAGGCTGCCTTCGCTGCCTCCGATCGGCTGCGGTGCGGCTTGGCTGCGGGTGCGGACTTCGCTGCGGCTGTGGGCTTGGGGGGGCCGAGGGCGATGCTCTTCTCCATGGCTGCGACCTTCTTCAGCGCCCGCACTTTCTTGGCCGTGTAAGCCTCCTTGGCGTCGACCAGCTTGTCGAACACGACCTCAGACTTCGTCTTGACCTTAGACATTTCTCTTGCCTCACTATTTTTTCGGAGTTCCAAGTCTCCGCTACTTTCATCAATAATCTCTCGGACCTTCCCGATGATCTCATCCAAAGTGTTGCCGAGTACCCTAAAGCGGTTCCTAAACCCCTCTGGGTGTCTCTCGTCGACCGATGACCGATAGAAGTCGGAACGATACCATTTCAAGAGTTTAAGAATCTTCTCCTCCCTTTCGGTGATCGGTTTCTGCTGCAAGTCCTTCATTCTAATATAATTATAAGTTCTTCCATCCCTGAGGTCAAGCTTTATTTTTAAGTAAAATAAATTGAGATTCTTTAATAATACGCCCGCAGGTTGGATGACGGTCGGATGATGCCCTGAGAGGCCAAGGGCGGGCTCAGACTTTAGAAAGCCTTAATAAGCGGCCCAGAGAGGCCCTTTGCCCCCCTATAAGCGGTCAGAGTTCCAGTTCCCTTGGTCGGATGAAAGAAGTGGTTTCCCCCAGATGCGCGTACGCGCTGGAGTCATATTGTATATTCCGGCGAAACCGGCCACTCGTTCCGGTTCAAAACGGCCACGTGTCGGAGCGAAGCGACGCTGGATGATCATTATACTTCTTTGTGGCCGGAATGAGTCAAGAGCGAGCGGCGTTTCCGCATCGATTCTCCGG
>DATKXS010000051.1:0-8628 GCA_035528895.1 Candidatus Desulfaltia sp. | reverse complement strand
ATTGAACCCCGTGTGCCGCCAGGAAAGCAAACGTTCTGCCCATTCGGGGCTGAGAAGCTCCTTGTGGACAAGATCCGACCCTTTGGGTCGTCCCGAGCACGGCGAGGGATATTACCGTACCAGGATGGGATCACCACGGCCCTTCGGGCCTCGTGATGGCCTTCGGCCACCTCCTTGATAATGGGCCGGAGGAAGCCATACTCCTTCTCAAAGCGGCTTTCATACTCGGCCAAGAACCTGTTCCGCCGGAGATTCAGGCTGCAATTGTCACAACACTACGAAATAACTTGCCGCCACGCCTTTTTGCCCTCATGTCCAACAGCCTCGAAGACGGTTCTGCAATTTTTGCCGCGGCTTCCATTACCAATGCCGGCAGAGCAAACTCTCAGGGGATAGAGCTTGATCTTAGATATTTCCTCGGCAAATACTGGAATATGGATTTCAACTATACCTGGTTCAATTACAAAGTCAAAGAACAGCTGATCGAAGACAAAATCCTCGCCAACACGCCCGAGCACCGGATCAATTTGGGAATAGCCTATGTGTCCGACCGGTTCAACATGTCTCTGCGCTATCGATGGGTAGATGGCTTCCCATGGGCGGCCGGCACCTTTATGGGCGATGTAAAATCCTACAGCCTGATTGACCTGATTTCGAATTTTAAGATTGGCGATGGATTCTCTCTCGGAGCCAACATCAGCAACGTGCTCAATAACAAACATTATGAGATCTTTGGAGGTGACATTCTTCGCCGCCGTGCCGTTGCCAGCATTTCCTACCGTTGGTGATTCTCTTTGTTACTCAATAAAATTCATCTTCTTCATCGGAGCCTGTTTTCTCGCTTTCGTCCGCCTGCGCGGTGACCCGGGCTGCATACGAGTTTTCCGGCGCACATATAGACCGCCGACTGCAACGCAGGCTTACTTTTTTTCGCTTCTCGAACCCGTTCGAGATACTTGGCGTCAAGCAAATTACGGTCCCGGCCGCGGAACCGTCCCCAATTCTTCTCTCTAGGGAGCTATCGGACGATGATTGAGCAATTGCACGACTCTTGACAATCTGCGTCGTCGAGACCTACTATCTACGCGAGGGCTCACATCCGATGATCGGTCGCACCATCGCGCATTACTCCATTATCGAAAAATTGGGCGAAGGAGGGATGGGGGCGGTCTATAAAGCGCGCGATGATCGCCTGGACCGTTTCGTTGCGCTGAAAATCCTGCCCGCCGAAAAAATGGCCGACCCGGAACGCCGGCGGCGGTTCGCCCAGGAGGCCAAATCGGCCTCCGCGCTGAACCATCCGAACATAGTCACCATCTATGATATAGGCCAGGCGGACGATGTCCATTTCATCGCCATGGAGTATGTTACGGGGCGGACGCTCGACGATCGGATCGGCCCGAAGGGGCTGCCGCTCAACGACGCGCTGGCCTTGGCGATCCAGATTGCCGACGGCCTGGGCAAGGCTCATGCGGCGGGGATCATTCACCGGGACTTGAAACCTTCCAACATCATGGTGACTCCGGACGGCCTGGTCAAAATCCTCGACTTCGGGCTGGCCAAACTCGCCGAACAGGTCGAACAAATCGACGACTTGGCCGCGACCCTGACCCTCGCCCGGCAGCCGGTCACCGAGGAGGGCGTGATCCTCGGGACCGTGGCCTACATGTCGCCGGAGCAGGCCGCGGGCAAGACGGTGGATGCCCGTTCGGACATCTTCTCCTTCGGGTCGGTCCTTTACGAGATGTTGACCGGACGCCGCGCCTTCGACGGAGAGACAAAAGCCACCACGATGGCGGCGGTGATCGCCCTGGATCCGGCGTCGCCGAGCGGAATCTCGCGGACTCTGCCGGCGGGGTTGGAGCAAGTCGTTATGCGGTGCCTGCGCAAAGATCCGCAGCGGCGCTGGCAAAATATGTCGGACCTGAAGGTGGCGCTTCAGGACATGAAAGAGGAGTCCGAGTCGGGCAAGATGTCCGCTATGGCCGCCGCGCCGTCGCAGGCACGCCGAAGGAGCTGGCTCATCCCCGCGTTGGCTGCGTTGGGAGTCCTGGCGGCGGGCGGCATCATAGCCTGGCTGATGTTGAAGCCCGCTCCGGGGCCGGTGATGGTCCAACCGGAGCGGATCACGTTCGAGTCGGGCGGCGCGTTTACTCCGGCGATCTCGCCGGACGGAAAGATGATCGCCTATTCGTCCGAGCGAGACGGTAACATGGACATCTACGTGCGGCAGCTGAGCGGGAAGCAAACCGTCCGGCTGACGACACACCCGGCGCCCGACTGGTTCCCGAGCTTCTCACCGGATGGGTCGAAGATCGCCTTCTGGTCCGAGCGGGACGGCGGCGGGCTCTATATCACCGAGCCTTTCGGCGGGGCCGAACGTCGGATCGCCGAGGGGGGACGGCTGCCCTCGTTCTCTCCCGACGGGTCGACGATCCTCTACCTGGTCGCTTCCGCGATAGTCCGGACCGCTAAGCTGTTCCTCGTCCCTGCGACGGGCGGGGTTCCCCGCCCCTTCCAGCCGGAATTCGTCATTTTGCCCAAAGGACCATCGCATTCATCGCCATTGTGGTCGGCGGACGGCAAGACTATTTTCTTCGACGGGGCGCGCGACCCGGACGGCCCCGGCTGGTGGCTGGCGCCTGTGGCCGGAGGTCCGGCCGTACGCATCAATCCGCCTCAACGCAACTATCCCGGCTCGACCCGTGTTGTCGCGGCCTGGTGGAATGACCATCTCTATTATTCGGAGGGCTCGTCCGTGGGCGGCATGAGCCTGTATCGGGTTCCGCTCTCCGAAGAATCCCGTTCAGCGCCCGGCCCGCCGCAGCTCATCGCGTCATTGACCGGGACGCTGTGGGGAGTCTCGATATCGTCCGACGGCCGGATGGTCTTCAGCACCATATCTTCGACACCCAACATCTGGTCGGTACCCCTGAGATTGAGCGACGGTATGGCCTCGGGACCGCCCGAGCCGGTCACCTCCGATTCGACGGGGAAATGGGACGTCGCCGTTTCGGCAGATGGCTCCACTCTCGCCTGGACGGCCTATTCCTCGCAACAACTCGAGATCCGGGTCCGCAAGACGGCGACCGGACACGAAGAATCGATTGTCTGCTCCAACAACACGCTCAACATCTTCCCGCGGTTGAGCCCGGACGGATCACGGCTGGGGTATTCCGATTTCGTCGGCGGTAAGTGGACCTCCTATATCGCAGAAAATGGTGCCGCGCCTCAGCCGGTTTCCGAGGATCAATTCATCATCTTGGGTTTCTTCTATGGGACGAGGGATGTTCTGGTCATGTCAGATAATCAGCTGGCTCGACTGGACACGGCCGGGAAACGGCGCAGCATGATCCTGGACACAACCGGCCAAGGGGATGTGTGGGATGCGGCGTTGGCGCCGTCAGACCGCTGGGTGGCCTTCACGCTCGCGCTCCCCGATGGGACCGCGGGCCTTTACCTGGCAAAGGTGGGCGACCAGCCGGCAGCCGCCGTGACGTGGACGAAGCTTGCCGGGGACCGTAACTATATCGGCTCGCCCACGTGGTCGAGCGACGGTAAGATCCTATACTACGGCTCGAAGCGTGACGGATTCATTTGCGTCTGGGCCCAGCGCATCACCGACGACGGGAAGCCGTTGGGCGAACCCTTCGCGGCTTTCCATAATCATACCTCTCCCGACGTGAAGCATTATGGTGTCAGCCGCGTGACGGCGGCCCCGGGCCGGTTGTACATGATGCTCGGCGAGGTCAAGGGGGACCTCTGGTCGCTGAAGCTTCCGCGTTAAATCACGAGCCTGCCGGCAGAACCGTGTCATCACGAGCGAAGCGAAGTGATCTCATGATGAGATCCCTCGCTCCGCTCGGGACGATCCAAATGATCGGATCGCCACGCACCCGATGGGTGCTCGCGATGACCGACCACTTTTTAAAAGCTGAACCTGACGCCGACCCGGGCTGCGATCGGCGGATAGAACCCGGCCGGCTTCATAAAAGCAGAAGCGGGGACATACCCCGGCGTGGTCTCTAGCTCCCAATCCTTCGAGAGAATCTGGTCCTCCGTGACCTCCAGGGTGTACCGGGCGCTGTAAGGGTAATAGCCGACCGTGGTCGCGACGTTAAAGACGTTGTCGATGTTGACATTGAAACTGAGCGAAGTCTTCCCGAGTCTAAGGCTGTATTCCGCATACAGGTTGGCAAACCAAAGAAACGGCGTACGTCCCAGGTTTCCCCGGTTATAAGGCATATAATTGTCGTAGATATCCCAATACTCAGTGACCGGTGTACCGCTCATGGCGTTGACCAGGGCGCCGACAGTCAGGCGGAAGGGGAACGTATAAGCGCCGTAGAGCTTGAAGACGTGCGGCCGGTCTGTGGCCAGCGGACCGTCGATCGGGTTGAGATTCTTGTCGTAAGCGTTGAACCACGTATCGAAGTTGATCTCCGCGTTCGGGCTGTTCCTTGCTCCTGCCCACGTGACTTCATCGGAGCTGGCGAGGCCGGAATAGTTTCCCGTGAGCCGGCTCCAGGTGTAAGAAAACCCGCCCAGCCAGCGGTCAGACAATCTCTTGTCCAAGCTGAAATTGAGGCCCCAGTATTCCCGCTTGGCCTCGGGGCAGGCCGGATATTTGGCATCGAATTTCCCGCCGTCCGCCGTCGACCGGGAATATCCATAGCCCGGGTTCGCCATGTAATAGGTGATATCCCCCCCGCTAATGACTCCCACGTCCTCGATGGCATAACGAAGGTGCTTTTGGACTAGCCGTACCGTCGCGGAGACATTTTCCAAAAGTTTCTTCTCCATCCCGAATGATATTTCCTGCTGGCTCATCGGCTTCAGGCTAGGGTCGACGGTCCAGTTACCCGATAGATAATCGACGACCCTCAGTAATGTTCCCGGATAATAACCATTTTCCCCGATCTTGTCCCATTCGTAGGTATCCAGCGTGTAATAAGCCGCCACATTCCTCCAACCTCCGTACGCCGTGGCCGCTATATAGAGCTTCATGACATCGAAATAAAGACCATAGCTCCCGAAAATCTTCAAGTTCGCGTCTCCGAAGATGTCATAGACAAATCCCAAGCGGGGCGCCAGTTTATCCCCGAACTTGAAATCGATCGGCTTTAACCCCTTCAAGGCCGGATTGTTGCTGTAGTTCGGGATATATTCGCTTTCTGTCCGGAGGCCGAGGTTTAGGGTGAGCCGGCCCTTGATCGTCCAACTGTCCTGGAGATAGAGCGCCCAGCGGTCGGAATGGACCTTGTAGAAAAATCCCCTACTGGGACCCGTGGTCTCGTTCCCGAACACACCATAACAGCCGTAGGTTCCCTGGCCGTAGTTTTGACCAAGGTAGATGAACGGCCGGCCCCAAGCTAAGCTGATGATAGGGTAGTCCGGATACTTAGGTCCCGCTTTCCAATCTTCGGCTGTCCGCACCCATTGGGCTCCGAATTTCCAGGCATGTTCTCCGGCGAAGTTGAGATAGTATGTCAGGTCGCCGCCGGCATAGGACCTCTGGGCCACCATTTTTTCCGTGACAGAGATCGCGTAGGCGGGCATATTCGACCAGCCTCTTGGCCTTATGTATTGGGAAGGGATATCGGGGAAGACAGAGTTGCCGGTCCCGCCGTGACCATAGTACGGCTCGTGGGGCTGAACAAGCTGGTCGGTCGTGTTGTTATAAAAGGAACCACCTCTGATACTGAACAAGAGGTTGTTTCCGAAGGTGAAGTCGGCGTATGCCGCGGCGGTCCAGTAGGGATAACGATACCCGTAATCTCTCCAGGGGTCCGTGGGGTTTCCGGTGCCGGCCCGGGGAGGGAGGTCCCCCTTATAATTATTAAGATTGCTGACAAAGCTCGCCCCCAGCCGAACAAATTTGAAGGGCTGGGAGGTCAGTTTCGCCTGAAAGTTCCAGAAGGTGTCTCGCCGCGTGTAATCACCTTCGATGAGCGAGGGTTCGAATTCGACATGTCTCTTGGAGGTCAAATACACGGGGAGGAACGAGCCATAGAACCACAGCCTGTCTTTTATGACGTATCCGCCAAGGTTGAACCCGGCCTCGAGGCGGTCGACCTTGTCCTTGCCGTAGAGGTCCTGGTAATTGACATACTCGGAAACGAGGGGGTCATAGAGGGCCCAGCGGAGGCTGTCTCTTTCTTTTCCATTCAGCCCGGAACCGCTGTAATAGGCGACGACATCGCCGTGGAACGCATTTCCTCCCTGCCGCGTGATGACATGGATGACGCCTCCGAGCGAGCCGCCGTATTCGGCGTCATAGCCGCTGGCCTTGACCTGGACCTCATCGACGAACTCGAAGGCCACCCCCTGGCCACGGACCCCATAATAAATGTTGGTGATGTCCGTGCCGTCGACGTAAAACATATTTTCAGAGCCCGAGGCGCCGTCAACCGAGATGCCGGAGAGCATGGGCTCATTCTGAACGCCGGGAACGGCGGCGACCAGGGTGTCGAAGTCTCGTCCCCTGGGCAGCATTTCGAAGACATCCTTGGTCATCGTCATGCCCTTGACCGTGCTCTTGACGTCGATAAGAGGCGATTGGCCGACAACCGTCACCTCCTCTTCTATCGCGCCGAGCGGCATGGCGACATTCAGTTTGACGCTCTGCTCGACCTCGACGATGATCCCGTCCCGCACCACCGTCTTAAATCCCTGGAGAACGAAGGTGACTTTGTAGATACCGGGGGTCAGGGCGAAAACGCGATAGACGCCGTTCTCATCCGAGATGGCCGTCCCCTTGCCCACGAGCTTCGGACTGGCGGCTTCGACGGTGACACCGGGAAGCGGAGTGCCCTGCTCATCGGTGACAGTGCCGAAGAGTTTGCTCGTGGGCGCCTGGGCGGGAAGATGCGCTGCCGCTAGGAGAATACCAACCAAAACGATGAAGACCTTTTTGCTTACGCTCATGCTTTCCCTCCTTTTGTTAGGATTCAGCCGGCTCTAAGCAAAGGTTTTTTTGATAGATATTCACGCCCCACATCTTCCCCATCTGCACTTCTGCTCTCGCTGTTTTGAATCGGGTTTCCCTTGGGGCTTAATTGTATTTGCAGACAAGAACAATTGTCAAGGATAAAATAGGTGCTGAGACCCTCTTCCTCCCGAGCGGAAGGGAATCCAGGAATGAACCAAGAAATGGGGACAGCATATCAATTTCCGAATTGTCTATATCCCCCTCTCCCTATTGAGAGGCCGTGTCGCAATCGCCATTGGTCATTGCGAGCGACCGCAGGGAGCGCGGCAATCTCCTTTCTTTTCAGCGCATTAGGAGATTGCTTCGGTCGCTTCGCTCTATCGCAATGACATTGCGACACAGTCTCTGATAGGAGAGGGTCGGGGAGAGGGTGAAAACGCGCTGACTCCGCCCCAGAGGTCCGTCGGCTACTTCAAAGCGGCCAGGCGGGCTTTGGCGTCGCCCGGAGAAGTCCCGGCGTATCTATCAAACAACTCGACGGCCTTTTCATAAAACCGGATCGCGCTTTCAAGATAGAGCTTTTCGCTCTCTTCGTTGCCTCTCAGATAATAGTCGTAGGCCTCCGTGGAATTGGTCGTCATTTCCGTGATTGACTTTTGAGAGGCGGCGATCCATGGTTTGGCTACGCCCAGGCCCTCGGGAGTTGTATCGAGTGTTCTGGTGACGGAGAGGTGCGGCCCGGTCCCGAGCTTCGTTGCGCACTTCGCGCAATAAACTGCCCCGTCCGGATTCTCGAACTGGCACCTGGAGCACCTGACCGTCATCTTTCTATGGCTGCTTCTTTGATGCCTGCTTATGGACTGCTCTCCAAGTATCTCCTAAACCCAGTCTTTCTGCCCAGTGTGCTATGTAAGTGAGGTCGATGATTTCTGCCGAGATTTTGATCATTCCGGATATATCGCGCAAATGTTTTTCCGACCCTCCCGCAGCGTAATATTCCATTTTCTTCAAGATGACATCTTCAGGCGAGGCGAAGTTGGCCACGGTATCCTCTAAAGCCTTAAGCCGTCTGATTCTCTGGAAGCGGCTGGTATCGAAATCGTCTTTTTTGCCGACCATGACGTCTATCTTCAATCCTGATGCGGGGTGAATGATGTTGAATTGAAAAAGGCTCCGCACGGCCTTCTCCGCGGACTCTTCATCAAAGTAAAACTCGTCGTCGGGGAAACAGCCCTTGAGCCGGGAGACATCCCGCTCGCTGATATCGGCCACAATATCAATATCGTTGGTCAGCCTGGGTTCACCATAGGCAATGGAAGCCACTGCGCCCGTGATGAAGTAGCGGATATTCAGCTTTTCCAAAGAATAAGAAGTTCCTTTTCTGCTGCGCTGGTCGAATGATCGTTCAAGCACTCATTTTGCCTCACCCGATCGTTAGGGATGGTAAATCAAGGAGCCGCCGCTTGTCAAATTGAGTTGAAACCAGAGGAAAGAGGCCAGGAAGCCGCAGATAAGCCGAAAAGCGCCGGAAATCCGACAGACCTCGCCTCGCAGGTTCAGAGAAGGTTACGAAGAATAATCAGTGGAGGCCTCCGCGGCCATCAAAACTTCCTGATAGGCCAGGTGCGTTGGAGGAGGTCTCTCCGCGATAAAAGTCAGCTTGAGGTGGTCGATAATCCTGTCCACCACGGCATAGT
>DATKXS010000050.1:0-27471 GCA_035528895.1 Candidatus Desulfaltia sp. | reverse complement strand
TACTGCTTGCCGATGTTGGCCGAGCCGGCGGTGCCGACGCCGCCCTGGAACTCGGCGGCCTCGTCGGTCAGGATGTCGCCGTAGAGGTTGGGGAGCACCATGACCTGGAAGTCGCGGCGGCGCTTCTCGTCGATCAGCTTGGCCGTCATGATGTCGATATACCAGTCGTCGACCTCGATCCCCGAGTACTCCTTGGCGATCCGGTAGAAGTTCTCCAGGAAGCGGCCGTCGGTCGTCTTGATGACGTTGGCCTTGGTGATGCAGGTGACCCGGGTGCGGCCGTTCTTCTTGGCGTGCTCGAAGGCCAGGCGGCAGATGCGGTCGGATCCCGGCGCGGTGATGAGGCGGAAATCGATGGCGATGTCCTTGTCTACCTCGATCCCGCAGGGGCCGAGGGCGTACATGTCCTCGGTGTTTTCCCGGAAAAAGATCCAGTCGATGCCCTGCTTGGGGATCCGGACCGGCCGGACGTTGGCGAAGAGGTCGAGCTCCTTCCGCACGGCCACGTTGCAGCTCTCGATGTTCGGCCAGGGGTCGCCCTTGCGAGGGGTCGTCGTCGGGCCCTTGAGGGTGACGTGGTATTTCTTGATCTCGACCAGGACGTCGTTGGGGATGGGCTTGTTGCAGGCGGCCCGGTTCTCGATGGTCAGGCCCTCGATATTGGCGATGACGACCCTGCCGCTCTTGACCTCGTCCCGGAGCATGAAGTGGAGGACGCGGCTGGCGTCCTTGGCGATGAAGGGGCCGATGCCGTCCCCGCCGAGGATGCCGATCCGGATCGGCGAGATCGTGCCGTAGTCGATCCAGCCGGGCGCGGATTTCAGTCTCTCCATCCGCTGCATCTGGTCTTCGAGTATCTTGCCGAAGTGTTCTTTGGCTCTTTCGATGGCGGCCTTGTCCATGCTGATTCCTCCCTCGTTATGGATTTGAGAAGGAAAAATAGAAAACAGATTCTATAATTTCCGGGCGGGAAAATCAATAAAAAAAAGGCGTCTCTTGATGGCGACCGTCTCCTGGTTCTTTGTAACTTCGTCGAGAAGCTTGGACAGGTTTTGACGGGCTTTGGAATAGGTCGTGTGAATAGCCAAGGAGTTTTTCCTGTAACGTACAGCTATATTCTCCATACGTCAACGAACATGAGAGGAGTTGGCGACGGGAATTATGATTACAATCTTGGTGGCTGGGTTTATAATGACAGTGATGAATCTGCTAACGTGAGGGTTGGCATTCGCACATGGATAAACAAAAAAACGAGAACCTACGAACCAGTCCTTACCTTAGAAGTGCTGAGCCCAACACAGATCGGCCTGCAGGGTATCGTTATTGGGCAGCGTGGGTCTGATTCAAACCTCAATTCTTGCGGGTTCCCCAATACCCAAGGAGACGTATTACAATGTTGGGAAATGTTTCTTAATCAGCCCCAACCTCAAGCGGGCTACCAGAGGGCTCAGTTCCAGCACTATGGCGACCGCTGCATGACTGAGGAAGAGGCCGATTTTAATAACATGGGGATCGGGAATACCAAGGTCATGCACCTTTCTTTGCTTATGCAAGGCCAAGATATTATGGGGACCTGTGATGAGTGCGATCCCGGAAACTATCATCAGGTCAATGGGTATGCGCATGGCTACGATAAAGATAATGGGACCTACGACATCTCCTTAACCAGAGAAAGCCTGGATACATGGAGAGTTAGTGTCGACATAGCCTTTGACAACCCAAATTACAGCGAATCCTTCCCCGACGCTTTCAGTTGGCATGACGACAAGATATGGGAGTCTTATTGTGAATGCGTCTCTGCGAAAGACCGCAAAAGAACCGTCGTGACTAAAAGTATTCGGGAGTCCTCATGGGTACGCGCTCCAATCTCCTATGAGATGTTATTCATTAGAACTCCCAAATAAGAGCTTCATTAAAGACGCAATTATCTAAGCTTTTCCCAGCAGAAGAAAGGGGTCGGCCTATAGTC
The DNA here is from genome assembly GCA_035528895.1 of Candidatus Desulfaltia sp. Classification (GTDB taxonomy): domain Bacteria; phylum Acidobacteriota; class Aminicenantia; order Aminicenantales; family UBA8522; genus UBA8522. The sequence continues at coordinate 25,502 of DATKXS010000050.1, read as the reverse complement.
GGGGAAATAGCCCTGGAACGAAGGGGACTCAAAGCCCAATGCGGATTTAGGTGGGGGGGAGAGTTATGCATGAATAATGGAGATACGTTGCTTAATTCAGGAAGAGGAGGCATAGAGAATCAGGTTTTGTGTCACCATAATTCTATTGACCAGATAGCCGTGTTCTTGGGTTGGCCGGACATGAGCTAGGACTTTTATTCTTATCGCTTCCTGTTCATTGTGGGTGTCGAGGTCCACTGTTTGCCGTCCAGGTCGCAACACAAGAAATCATGCATCTGACCGAAGTTGAAGAAATCACCCATCACCTGACCGTCCGTGTCGAGGATGAGCAACTGGCTTGGAGAATGAGGATTGTGGAAAGCCAGGACCAGAATTTCCAGATGCCCATCGTCGTCGATATCAAAAGGCATGAATCCGCCGATCCTGAAATCGTTTGAATAAATCCTTCCGCCGAAGTCGACCTCCCGACCGGCTTTATGATGCCATATTTTCTCGCCGCTGGAATTGAAACAGGATATTTCGGAGGAGCCGCTGTCATTTCTGGTCATGGCGGAAAAAAGCACCTCGATTTTATCATCGGCATCGATGTCTCTCATTGTGAGACAAGGAAAAAGGGGCCTCCCGTTTGAAGGGCTATTCATTATGACCTGGAATCGCTCTCTATATGCCTTCTCAGACTTCAAGTCCGGCTGGCCGGGGGAGGAGCGAAGCAGGAATACGGCGGCGGCCGAGATAACCGCGAGGAGGGGGAGAAGCCACGGCAATATTTTAAATATCTTGACCCTTGTTGGCCTCCGGGCCGCCAATCCTTCCCCATTCTTATGCAGAACGCTGTTCAGCCGCTCTTTCCGCCAGGCGTCGCGCTCTTCCCCGTAAGCGTACACTCGGGATTTGGGCGTCCCCTCCATGCGGTGGATGGGCAGTCCGAAATTCAACTCCCATCTCCGGCAGGTGCGCTCGTCGCACTCGAGGTAGCCGGCGATTTCTTTCCAAGAGCTGAGCAGGCCTTGGTTATTCGAATTCGCGGGCGTCACCCTGTTCTCGGCGTCCTTTCCCACATGGCATTCTTTTTTCTATCGGAAACTCCGGGGACGCGATACCTGGGGAAATTATGGTGACACGCATAACAATTTCTGAATTCCCGGTTATCTTAACAAATCTTCTGTCGCTTCAATGAATTGTTGTGCGTTGCGAATGCTCATTACCGCACCCTCCCTGGAGAAGGTCCCAAGGAAGTCGGCATTCTCCCTGAGTGCCAAGCTTTCTTTAAACGAATTCACCAAGCTCGCGTCAAGGAGCTTTTTTTGGACATACAGAGTTTCTAGGGCAATAACCAGGCAATAATGAGTGCGCTCGCGGAAGCCTTGAAAATAAAGCAGGGCGCGAGCGGCGTGAAAAATCGCATAATAGGCATTGATGGTCGCATATTTCCATTTTCCGTGGGCCAGACGATCCCTGGCTTCTTCAAGGTCTTGCCGGGCTGATAAAACCTCTTTGGAGACGAGTCTTCTTGCCCGCGGGAAGACTACGATTTTTCTGTTCTTCAGACATTCCTTAAAAGTGTGATTCGTCCACCGGCCTTTCCCAGAGGATGATCCCATGGCTCAACTCATCGAAAAATTCGGGGCTCTTTTTCTCGAGCTTGATCCATTCGACTTGATCCATGATGAGAGGACGAATATCGAGGCCCGTTTTTCTCTTGACACCCTCAATGGAATCTAAGGCGATTTTCTTGCTTTCGGTAACCACCAGCAGGTCCAAATCGCTCTCCGGCCCAATGGTCCCCTTGGTGTAGCTGCCATAAAGGATGATTCGCCGGGAGATCTTTCGCAGGGTTATGAACAAAGGTTCTAGTATGAGAATGATATCGAAAACACGAAAAGCCTGAAGGACGGGCATAGAAATGTTGATCTCGTAAATCTTGGTTTTTCCGATCAACCGGGAAGTCAGCATATGTTTGGTTTCCAAAGCTCGGAGAGCAGAATGTGTTGCTCCGAGGCTGATGCCTAGCTTCTTCGATATCTGCCGGGTATAAAATGCCTGACCTGGATTCATTGCCAAGAGGCTCAAAATTCTCTGTTCAGGAGTGCTGATAAACGTGTCCATCATGATTGGAGCTCTCTTATGTTCATAATTATGAACATATGTTCATTATAAAGAACAATTAACAAGAAATCAAGCTGGCTGCCTCCCATTTTGCCGCATCGCCATGAAGAGAACATTATCTATAGGATTTTTGACAAACCCGGACAAAAACACTATACAGTAATCGAATTATCGAGCGATTGGAGTTCTGCCATGCTAGACGCATATCTTAAACAGGAAGCCGAGAGGAAGAAGCTGGGGATCCCGCCGCTGCCGCTCACCCCGGAGGAGATGGCCGAGGTCTGCCGGTTCCTCGAGAGGCCGCCGGAGGGCAAAGAGCAATTCCTCCTCAACCTCATCAAGAACCGCGTCTCGCCGGGTGTGGACCCGGCCGCCGAGGTCAAGGCCGGGTGGCTGGCCAAGGTCGCCAGGGGAGAGGCCGCTTCGCCCCTTGTTTCGAAGAAAGATGCCGTCTTTCTCCTCGGGACGATGCTCGGCGGCTACAACGTCGCGCCGCTCATCGAGCTGCTTGACGACCCGGAGTTGGCCCCCGCCGCAGCCGATGCCCTGAATCACACTATCCTCGTCCACGGCGCCTTCGACAGAATCGTCGAGAAGTCCAAAAGCAATCCTCACGCCAGGAGCGTCCTCGAATCCTGGGCGGCCGGCGACTGGTTCCTGAAACGGGCCGACTTCCCCGAAAAAATGACTTTCAAGGTCTTCAAGGTCGACGGCGAGATCAACACCGATGATTTCTCTCCCGCCAAGCACGCCTCGACCCGTCCCGACATCCCGCTCCACTCCCTGGCGATGGGGGAGACGCGTTTTCCCGGCGGCATCGAGACGACCCGGAAATTCCGCGAGGAGGGCCACCGTGTGGTCTTCGTCGGCGATGTCGTCGGCACCGGTTCCTCGCGCAAGTCCGCCTGCAACTCGGTGATGTGGCACATCGGCGAGGACATCCCCTTCATCCCGAACAAACGCCGGGGCGGGGTTGTCATCGGCGGCCTGATCGCCCCGATCTTTTTCAATACGACCGAGGACTCCGGCGGCCTGCCCCTCCTGGCCGATGTCAGCCGGATGAAGACCGGCGACCTCATCACCCTCGATACCGAGAGCGGCGAAATCCGTAACGAGGCCGGCGAGGTCATCGCCCGGTTCGAATTCAAACCGCCGACCCTGCGCGACGAGTTCAGGTCCGGTGGGCGCCTGAACCTCATCATCGGTCGCAACCTGACGAACAGGGCCCGCCAGGCGCTCGGTCTGGACGCGGCGACATTCTTCGTCGCCCCCGACAACCCGACGCCGAAATCCCGCCAGGGCTATACGCAGGCCCAGAAGATCGTCGGCAAAGCCTGCGGGCTCAAGGGAGTCCTTCCGGGCACGGCCTGCGAGCCCAGGATGACGACCGTCGGTTCCCAGGATACGACCGGGCCGATGACCGCCGACGAGCTCAAGGAGCTGGCCTGCCTCGAATTCCAGACCGACCTGTTCATGCAGTCGTTCTGCCACACCGCGGCCTACCCCAAGCCGGCCGACGTGAAGATGCACCAGAACCTGCCCAAGTTCATCATCGCCCGCAAGGGCGTCGCGCTCAAACCGGGCGACGGCATCATCCACTCCTGGCTCAACCGCTTCATCCTGCCCGATACGCTGGGCACGGGCGGCGATTCGCATACCCGCTTTCCCATCGGGCTGAGTTTCCCGGCCGGCTCCGGACTCGTCGCTTTCGCCGGCGCCCTCGGGTTCATGCCCCTGGACATGCCGGAGTCGGTCCTGGTCCGCTTCAAAGGGAACCGCAACCCCGGGATCACCATCCGCGACATCGTCAACGCCATTCCCTACTTCGCCATCAAGGAAGGCCTGCTCACGGTCGCCAAGAAGGGGAAGAATAATATTTTCAACGGCCGCATCATCGAACTCGAAGGCCTGCCGGACCTCACCGTCGACCAGGCCTACGAGCTGACCGACGCCTCGGCTGAACGCTCCGCCGCCGGGAGCGTCATCGCCCTCAGCGAGGAGCAGGTGGCCAAGTATCTCCGGAGCAACATCGCCCTGATGAAGCGGATGATCGCCGAAGGCTACCAGGATGCCCGGACGCTCAAGCGCCGGATCAAGGCCTGTGAGAAATGGCTGCGCAGGCCGCGGCTGCTCAAGCGGGACAAGACGGCCAAATACGCCGCCGAGCTCGAGGTCGACCTCTCCCTGATCACCGAGCCCATCCTGGCCTGCCCCAACGACCCCGACGACGTCAAGCTCCTCTCCGAGGTGGCCGGCGAGCGGATCGACGAAGTCTTCGTCGGCTCCTGCATGACCAACATCTCCCATTTCCGGGCCGTCGGAAAAATCTTCCAGGGCGCAGGGTATCTGACGACGCGGGTCTGGCTGACGCCGCCGACAAAGATGGACCAGGCCCAATTGATCAAGGAAGGGTACTTTGCGGTCTTCAACTCCGTCGGCGCGCGGATCGAGATTCCCGGCTGTTCGCTCTGCATGGGCAACCAGGCGCGGGTCAGGCCCCGGACGACAGTCATCTCGACCTCCACGCGAAACTTCGATGACCGCATGGGTGACGGGGCCCGAGTCTATCTTGGTTCAGCGGTCCTCGCGGCCGTCGCCGCGCTCAAGGGCCGGCTCCCGACCGTCGAGGAGTATATGACCGTGATGAAGGAGAAGGTCGAACCGGCGAGCGCCGAGATCCACCGCTATCTCTACTTCGACGAGATGGGCGATTTTACGCTCCACTACAGCGGCGCCCGTTTCTAAAGGGCAGGCGGGATTCCGGACATGAGAATATTGATGGTGACTGATCATGGCCCTGCGGGCCTCCAGCTAACCATGAAATTCCCCCTCCTCCCGACCTCCTCCCACCAGGGGAGGAGGATCTGTGGATTGTCCGCGCATTTGCTCCCAATCCCGCCCGGGAGAGAATTTGTAAACGGCCCGTCTGATTCCTAGCCCCATGTCGGGGGAGTGCAGGGAGAGGACGGGAAAGAATCAGATATAGAGAGGGACTGAAATGATCGATTTGAGCGGCAAGAAAGCGTTGATCACGGGAGGCTCGCGGGGGATCGGCCGGGCCACAGCCATCCTGTTCGCTAAGGCCGGCGCCGACGTTGCCATCACCTACCAGCGCCAGGAGAAGGCCGCCCTCGAAGTGAAGGACGCAGTCGAATCCCTGGGCCGGCAATGCCTGGCGGAAAAAGCGGGAGTATCCAGTCAAGCCGAGGTCAGGCGTGCGGTCGGAGAAGTCATCCGCGCCTGGGGCCGGATCGACGTCCTGGTCAACAACGCCGGCATCTGGACCTATCTCGAAATCGGCTCCGGGGATGCCAAAGCCTGGAAGGAAACCATGGAGGTCGACCTGGACAGCGTCTACTATTTTACCGACGCCGTCATCCCTCAGATGAAAAAACACAAACAGGGCGGGATCATCAATGTCGGCTCGACAGCCGGCATCCGCGGTGAAGCCTTCCACTCGCATTATGCCGCGACCAAGGGTGCCCTCAATGCTCTGACCAAGTCCTGGGCCGTTGAGTTCGCGCCCCACAACATCCGCGTCAACCTCGTGGCGCCCGGCTGGGTGGAGACGGACATGTGCACCGAGGTCTTCAGCGACCCGGCCTTCAAGGAGAGCGTCCGGCGGTCGATCCCGCTGCAGAGGATCCCGCCTCCCGAGGATATTGCGGGGCCCATCCTTTTCCTGGCCTCCGACCTGGCCCGCCACATCACCGGCGCCATCATCAACGTCAACGGCGGGTCTGTTTTATGCGGGTAGGCTGGGGTTTACACAAAGCTTGCTAATCGTCGATTTTTTTGCTAACTTTGGCTCAATCATCCAGAAAGGAGGACAGGATGGAGGAAGAAGTCGGCCGGATCGCGCATTATTTCTCAAAGATTGGCGTCGGAGTCGTCGAGCTGACCAAGGGAGACCTCAAGGTCGGCGACACCATCCATATCAAGGGCCACACCACCGACCTTTTCCAGAAGGTCGATTCCATGCAGGTGGAACACGCTCCCGTTCAATCCGCCAAGAAGGGAGAGTCCTTGGGGCTCCATGTCGAATCCCAGGTCCGTGAGCACGACCTCGTCTTCAAGGTGACGGAGGATTGAGCGGTCGCCGGCAGCGCCTTTGAGGTTGAGTTTCCCGATCGGAGGAGGGGCAATACTGCCGGCGGAAGGGTGCTCGAAAGGAGAAGTCGAGGGTGAAGAAGAGACAGACGAAAGCCCCGGACATCAAAAAAGCGCAGGCGAGTTGGAAAAGAAACCGGTATGCCAAGGCCATGGACGCCTGCGCTCCCGCGAAAGCCTTCACCACGGTCTCCGGAAAGGCGATCAAGGAGCTCTACACACCGGCCGACCTCCCGGGCTTCGACTACATCCGGGACCTGAATTTTCCGGGAGAGTACCCGTTCACCCGGGGCATCCATCCGACGATGCACCGGGGCCGGCCCTGGACGATGCGCCAGTTCAGCGGGTTCGGGACGGCCGAGGACACCAACAGGCGCTATAAATACCTCCTGGCCCACGGTCAGACGGGGTTGAGCGTCGCCTTCCATCTTCCCACGCTCATGGGCGTCGCCTCAGACCATCCCCTGGCCAAAGGGGAAGTCGGGAAATGCGGCGTGGCCATCGATTCCCTGGTCGACATGGAGATCCTCTTCCGCGGCATCCCGCTCGATAAGATTACGACCTCGATGACCATCAACGCTCCGGCCGCGGTCCTCTGGGCTATGTACATCGCGGTGGCCGAGAAACAGGGTGTTTCGCCCAAGGTTATCTCCGGGACCATCCAGAACGACATCCTCAAGGAATACATCGCCCAGAAGACCTTCGTCTTCCCGCCGCGCCCCTCGATGAAGCTCATCATCGATACCTTCGAATACGGAGCCAAGGAAGTCCCCCGCTGGAACACCATCTCCATCTCTGGCTATCACATCCGGGAGGCCGGGGCCACGGCGGTCCAGGAACTGGCCTTTACCCTCCGGGACGGCATCGAATACGTCGAGTGGGGTCTCGAACGCGGTCTTGAGATCGATGAGTTCGCGCCCCGTCTATCCTACTTCTTCAACTCCCATAACGATTTCTTCGAGGAGATCGCCAAGTTCCGGGCGGCCCGCCGGATCTGGGCCGAGGTTATGCGCCACCGTTTCGGGGCCCGCAATCCCCGCTCCTGGTGGCTCCGTTTCCATACCCAGACGTCGGGCGTCTCGCTCGTGGCCCAGCAGCCGTACAACAATGTCGTCCGGGTGGCCGTCCAGGCGCTGGCCGCAGTCCTCGGGGGCACGCAATCGCTGCACACCAACTCCCTCGACGAAACCTATGCCCTGCCTTCCGAGGAGGCCGTCACCATCGCCCTCCGGACCCAGCAGGTCATCGCCCATGAGAGCGGTGTCGCCAACGCCATCGACCCTCTCGGCGGGTCCTATTTCGTCGAGGCCCTGACCCGGGAGATGGAGAACGAAGCCAAGTCCTACATCAAGAAGATCGATGATATGGGCGGGATGGTCAAGGCGGTCGAACTCGGCTTCCCCCAGAAGGAGATCGCCGACAGCGCCTACTGGTACCAGAAGGCCGTCGACGCCGGGGAGAAGATCATCGTCGGAGTGAACGCCTTCGCGATGGAGCACGAGCCGATTCCCCTCCTGGAGATCGACAGGACCGTGGCCCGTCAGCAAGTGGCCCGGCTGCGGAAGGTCAGGAAGACCCGGAACCAAACGGCGGCGAAAGGGTCGCTGGCCGACCTGAAGAAGGCCGCCCGCGATGACCGGAATCTCATGCCCTATCTCTTAAAAAGCGTCAAAGCCTACGCGACCTTGGGAGAGATCATGGACACCCTGAAGGACGTCTACGGTGAATACCAGGAACCGGTGACATTTTGATGACCGCCGGGCGAGGGAGGTGAGCATGCGAGCAAAGAAGATCAGGGTCTTGGTCGCTAAGCCCGGCCTGGACGGCCACGACCGCGGCGCCAAGGTCATCTGCCGGGCCCTCCGGGATGCCGGCATGGAGGTCATCTACACGGGGCTGCGGCGCACCCCGGAAGAAATCGTCAGCGCGGCCATCCAGGAAGACGCCGACCTCATCGGCCTGAGCATTCTCTCCGGCGCCCACCCCATCCTATTCCCCAGGATCATCAAGCTCTTGAAAGGCAAGGGGGCGGAAGACATCCCGGTGATCGCCGGCGGGATCATCCCGGAAAAGGATATCGCGCGGATGAAAAAGGTCGGCATCCGGGAGATCTTCCTGCCCGGGACGTCCACTCAAGAGATTGTCCGCTGGATTCAGGAGAACATCGGCCGGAGAGGGAAAAAATAGCGGCGAAACCCTTGACAGGCCCGGCCGAATCTGGTAAGCAAAGGACACATCATGGCCAAAAAATTCCTCTCCCTGATCATCGTCCCTCATTGCGCCCAGAGGTTCAGGACCATCACTCTGTCCCAGAAGACCCTGAAGGTGCTGGGAGTTGTCGGCATCCTCGCCTTCGTCGCCCTGACGGGGTTCCTGGTCGATTATTTCGCCATGAACGTGACCCGGGCGAAATATAAGATCCTGCTCAGCGAGAGCAGCCAGCAGAAGCGGCTTCTGGCCGAATACGAGGAGTCGATCAAGAAACTCCGGGACACGGTCAAGAACTTCGACAACTACGCCAAGAAGCTCAATGTCATGGCGGGTCTGCGGTCGCCGGAGGTCATGGAGGAGCTGGGCGTCGGCAACGGCGACACGACGGGCATCGAACCCACTGCCGGCGATGGCGAGCCTTCTCTTCGCCCCGCCGGTCAGACAGTCAGCCTCCAGGAGGCCAAAGCGCTGGCCCAAAAAGCCGAGGATGTTGGGAAGAACCTGAACGTCCTGGCGAGTTACTTTGAGTCTCAAATCGTCAAGCTGGCCTCGATGCCGACCATCTGGCCGACCATCGGCTGGGTGAGCTCTCCCTTCGCCTACAGGGCGGACCCTTTCACCGGCAAGCGGCAGTTCCACTACGGGATCGACATCGCCACCAATTTCGGCAACCCGATTGTTGCTACGGCGGATGGGATCGTCATCACCCTGGACAACGACATGATCGGCGGCAAGAATATCGTCATCAGCCACGGCAGCGGGGTGACCACCCACTACCTCCACCTCAGCAAATTCCTGGTCAAGTCCGGCCAGAGGGTCAAGAGGGGAGATGTCATCGGCTTGGTGGGCAAGACCGGGAAGGCCCGGGGACCGCACCTCCACTATGAGGTCCGCCTCAACAACAAGCCGGTCAACCCCTACAATTATATCCTCGAAGAAGAATAGCCGGTTTTTTCCCTTTGCCTATCCCAGACAATCGCCGAGTTCCATTTTTGTCCCGCGCAGGAAATCGGCGGCCGCCATCTCTTTTCTGTTCTCCCGCTGCAGGCGGGCGATGAGGTAGGCACCGCCTCCTCCGCAGCCGATGAGCGGCCCTTCCTTTCGGAGCTCGACGATGCGCCCGGGTGGCGAGGCCGGGGCCGGAGCGGGCAGGGGGATTCCTTCGTGAACGATCAGCCGCCGGCCGCGAAAGAATGTATACGCTCCCGGCCAGGGAGAGAAAGCTCGGATCCTGCGGTCGATGGAAACGCAGTCCTTTGTCCAGTCGATCCGGCCCTGATCCTTATGGAGCCGCGGCGCCGGCGTGGCCTGCGCATGTTCCTGGGGAATATGGGGGAGGTGCTCGATCCGTTCCAGCGTCTTGACCAGCAGCTCGGCTCCGAGGCGGGAGAGCCTCTCCTCCAGCTCATGCGCCTTCTCCCGCGGCCCGATTTCCGCTTCCAGGCGGCTGAGGATATCCCCTTCGTCCATCCTTTCGTTGAGCTCGAAGATCGTCACACCCGTCGTCGCCTCGCCGTTGAGGATGGCCCATTGGACGGGAGCTGCGCCCCGGTACTTGGGCAGCAGCGAGAAATGGACATTAATTGACTTAAAGCGGGGGAGCTCGGTGACCGCGGCCGGGATGATCTGCCCGTAGGCCACGACCACGTTGATGTCGGGAGCGATCGTCTTCAGGGCTTCGAGAACGCGTTGGTCTTTCCGAATTTTTTCCGGCTGCAGGACGGGGATCCCGCGCCCGAGCGCCGCCTCTTTGACCGGGGGAGGCGTCGGCTCTTTCCCGCGTCCGGCCGGCTTGTCGGGCTGGGTGATAACCAGCGCCATGTCGTGACCGCCTTCGATCAACCGTTCGAGCGACGGCAGGGCGGCCCTGGGGCTGCCGAAAAAAACAACCTTCATTTCGCTCCGCCGCTTTCCTTCGTTTTTTTCAGTTTTTTCTTGACCAGCGCTTTTTTCAAAGGGGAGAGGTGCTCGATGAAGAGGCGTCCATCGATGTGGTCCAATTCGTGGCAGAACACCCGGGCCAGGATTCCCCTGGCCTCGATGACCTTTTCTTTTCCCTCGAGGTCGATGCCCTTGACCCGCACCCGGGCCGGCCGCCGGACGTTTTCATGCACCCCGGGTACCGAGAGACAGCCCTCTTCGGAGACGTCCTCGCCCTCGGTCTCCAGGAATTCCGGGTTGATCAGGACGATCAGCTCTTCCGGCTTTTCGCCCACCGACAGGTCGACGGTGATGAGGCGCTTGCCGGCCGCGACCTGAGGAGCGGCCAGGCCGATCCCCGGAGCGGCATGCATGGTGAGCACCATATCGCGGGCGAGGTCGACGATCTCCCGGTCGATCTCCCGGATGGGCAGAGCCGCCCGGTGGAGCACAGGATGACCAAAGGTAACGATCTTGCGTACCGGCATGTTTAGGTTAGATTTATTTTAGGGCAGACCCGCTCCTTTTTCAATTTTTCTTTTGTTTGAGCGAAGGATTGTGGGATTGGAAGTCCGTCGAGCGACTCTCTCGAGCCTGGATGGCGTTAAGAACCTGAGGGGGGAGCTCCGACATACATAAATTGTCCATCTACCGAGAAAAAGAGGGACCGTTCGTGAAGAGAACAGTCCCCGCGTGTATTTCAGACGACGGCCGAAGGCGGCGGCGGCTCGTCGGCCTTGCCGGCGTTGCGGAGCGGAAGATAAACCAGGTAGACTCCGATCAGGATGAGCACACCCAGGCCGACATAGTAGCTGGCGTTGACGAAGATCTCCGGGATGTCAGCGCCGAGGACTTTCTGGAAGAAGAGGAATTTCCAGGTGGCGCGCACCAGACCGGTAAGGGCTTCTCCGGCGATCAGGCCCGAGGCCAGCAGGATGCCGACATTCTCGACGCGCGTCTTCTGGGCGGGATTGAGACCTCTGCGGTTGGCCATCCGGTCCACGATCCCTTTCATCATCCCGCCGCAGAAAATGGCGAAGGTCGTTTCCAGCGGGAGGTACATCCCGACGGCCACGAGCATGGGAGAGCGGACCTGGACCAGGATCATGGCAAATCCCATGAGCATTCCGACGATGACCAGCGGCCAGGCCATCTCTTTGCCGACGATGCCCTGGGCCAGGGCGGCCATCAGCCCGGCCTGGGGCGCGGGGAGCTCCTTGCTGCCGAACTGGAAGGCGCCGTGGAGCACGAGCAGCGGGAAGTAGAGGACGAGAGAGGCCAGCAGGACGCCGAAGACGTTGCCGACCTGCATCTTCCACGGCGTGCCGCCGAGGATGTGTCCGACCTTGAGGTCCTGGAGCATCTCTCCGGCCACGGCCGATGAAACGCAGACCACGGCGGCGACGCCGAGCACGGCGGCCACGCCGCTGACTCCGGTGGCCCCAACGAGGACCATGAGCAGGGCGGCGATGATCAGGGTGGACAGGGTCAGGCCGGAAATGGGGTTGTTCGACGATCCGATCTGGCCGACCAGGTTCCCCGATACGGCGGCGAAGAAGAACCCGGCCACGGCCATGACGAGCGCCGCCAGGATCGCCGAGGCGAAGGAACCGGAGAATATCTTGTAGACAAAGACCATCATCACGACCGTGACGCCGAGAAAGCCCAGGACGAGCCGGATGTTCAGGTCTTTTTCACAACGGGATGTGACCTGCACCTGACCCGAGGCTTTCTTGACGTCGCCGATCGACCGCTTCACACCGGCGGCGAGGTTTTTTCTCATTCGGAAGAGAGTGTAGCCGGCGCCGACCAGCATTCCGCCGACGGCGATCGGCCGGATGATGAACTTCCAGACATCGAGCATCATGTCGGGCCAGGCGACGCTGGCCATGGCGACGCCGGGTCCGTAGAATTTTTCGACGAGCTGGGGCCCCAGGAAGAACATCAGGAGCGGGGCGAAGAGTCCCCAGGCCAGCACACCGCCGGCGAAATTGAGCGAGGCCAGCTGGGGCCCGATGATGTAGCCGACGCCGATGTAGGCCGGATAGATACCCGGACCCGAGACGGCCACGGTGCCTCCGGCATCGACCCGGGGGGCTGCCTTGTCGGTTCCCAGGCGGACAAAGCTGGCCCCGATGGTGCCAACCTTGAGGATGAACTCCTTGGTGGCGGCGAAGAGCTTGACAACACCCAGCGAGTAGATCAGCGCTCCCAAAGCCATCGCCTGGAAAAGGAACTTGGCCCCCTGGCTGCCTTTCTGACCGGCCTTGTGGATCTCCGAGGCGGCCACCGATTCGGGAAAGCCGAGCTCGGGATCGGTCACCATGACCCTTCTCAGGAAGGTCACGAACATGATCCCGAGAAGGCCGCCCACGAACATCAGGGCCGTTGACTTGATGTAGGCGTCGACGGTGTCGAACCTGAGCCAGGCCCCGGAGATGATGAAGGCCGGGATGGTGAAGATCGCCCCGGCGGCGACGGACTCACCGATCGAACCCACCGTCCGGGCCATGTTCTCTTCCAGGATGGACCCTCTCATCAGCCTCAGGATGGCCATGCCGATGACCGCCGCCGGATAGGTGGCGGCGATGGTCATCCCGGCCCGCAGCCCCAGGTAAGCGTTGGCGGCGCCCAGGATCACGGTCATGATGATGCCCAGGATCAGGGCCTTGATGGTGAATTCCCTCATGTTGGTGTTCTCGGGAACAAACGGCTGGTAGCTCATCGCTCGCTCCTTTCTTTCCAGAGGTAAACCATGAAATTTACTTATGTATATTAAAATTCGGAGGCAATAGTCAAGCCAATAAATCGGGGGACGTTCCCCAAGGGGACACCCTTTTTAGATCGGCACCGCGTTATGCCAAAAGGGTGTCCCCTTGGGTAACGTCCCCCGACTTGCCTGGCCCCCCCCTTACGAAGAGTGGCCGCCCGGAGAATATCCCTGGACTTGCAAATGAGGATTCGTCTGGCATACAATAGAACACTCCGCAGGAAAGTTATGAGCATTATCAGTTGGTTCAAGGACCGATTGTTCTGCGACCTGGCCATCGACCTGGGGACGGCCAACACGCTCGTCTTCCTGAAGGGGAAAGGGATCATCGTCCAGGAGCCCTCGATCGTCGTCGTCAACAAGATCAGCGGCAAGATCGAGGCCGTGGGCGCCCGGGCCAAGGATATGCTGGGCAAGACACCCACCTCGGTCGCGACCATCAAGCCGATGCGCGACGGCGTCATAGCTGATTTCGAGGTCGCCGAGAAAATGCTCGACTACTTCATCAAGAAGGCCACTGATAACCGCGGTTTCTGGCTGCGGCCGCGCATCGTCATCGGCATCCCCACGGGGATCACCCAGGTCGAGCGGCGCGCCGTCAAGGATGTAGCCTTGAGGTCCAAGGCCTCCGAGGTCTATCTCGTGGAACAGCCGATGACGGCGGCGGTCGGCGCGGACCTCCCCATCACTGAGCCGACCGGCAACATGATCGTCGACGTCGGCGGCGGCACCACCGACATCGCCGTCATCTCGCTCCACGGAATCGTTTTCAACCATTCCATCCGTATCGCCGGGAACGAAATGGACGAAGAGATCATTTCCTACCTGAAGAAGAAATACAACCTGCTCATCGGTGAGCGGACGGCCGAGGCCGTCAAGATTCAGATCGGTTCGGCCTATCCCCTGGACGAGCCCCTGACCATGGAGATCAAGGGCCGGGACCTGCGGGAGGGCATCCCCAAGACGATCGTCGTCGACGACCAGGAGATCCGCGAAGCCCTGGAAGACGTCGTCTCGGCGATCGTCAACGCCGTGCGCATCGCCCTGGAAAGGACTCCGCCCGAACTCTCGGCGGACATCATCGACCGGGGTATCGTCCTCACCGGGGGAGGGGCGCTCCTCAGGAACCTGGACAAGCGCCTCCGCGAAGAGACCCAGCTGCCTGTCTTCGTCACCGAGGACCCCCTGACCAGCGTCGTCCTCGGAGCGGGCAAGTTGCTGAACGACCTCGAGCTCTTGAAAAAGATCGCTCTCGACTGACGGGGCTTGAAAGAAAATAGACGTTTTGCTCTCTTGTTTGGACTCGTATTCGTCCACCTCTTGTTCATCTCCATCCAGGTGCCCAGGGGCGACGAGCCGGCTTATTTCGAACGGGCGGTCTTCGCCGTCTTCACACCGGTACAGCACGGCGTCGCGTCTTTTTTCCAGGGCTTGAAGGATTTCTGGCAGAATTATTTCTATTTCCGCGACCTTCGGCGGCAGAATCGAGCCCTGGAAAGTGAGGCCTTGAAGCTCCGGCAGGAAAACCTGGCGCTCAAGAACATGCTGCTCAAGTTCAGAGGGGCTGAGGAGATCCAGGGTCTTCTCTCAACGCTCTCCCGGTCGGTCCTGGTGGCCTCGGTCATCGGTTTTGATTCCAACCGGATCTATAATTCCATCGAGCTGAACAAAGGAGCGGCCGATGGCGTTCACAAAGACATGGTGGTCCTGGACAGGAAAGCCCATCTGGTCGGCCGGGTGGTCGAGCCCGTCTCCAGCAAGCAGGCGCGCGTCCAGCTCATCACCGACGGGGACAGCGGCGTGGGGGTCTATTCGGAGCGCTTCCGGGTCATCGGCATCCTGCAGGGAGATGCCAAAGGAAAATGCATCCTGAAGTATATCGTCAAGACGAACCGGGAGGTCACGGTGGGCGAGGAAATCCTAACCTCCGGGCTGGACGGCATCTATCCGTCCGGGGTCCCCGTCGGGCGCATCCTCTCGATCGTCACCCCGGAGACCGACCTGTTCAAGAAGATCGTCGTCGAGCCCTATTTCGACCTTTCCGACCTGGACCAGGTAGCGGTCTTCACCGTCGACTTGAGGGACCTGTCTTGAGGTAGCCGGACAATGAGACGTTCCACAGAGGTCATCGCGGGGCTCATCCTGGCCGTCGTACTTCAGACCGTTTTTGGCAAGATCTCTCCTTCCCTCCTGGTCGTTTTCAATCCCTTCTCCTGGGTCGTCCTCTATTTCGGCCTGACCCGGCAGGAGGTTTTCGGGGCGGTCATGGGAACGGTCTGCGGTCTCCTTCAGGATTCCCTGTCCCTGGGAGTCTTCGGCGTCGGCGGGCTGACGAAGACTCTCCTGGGATTCGGAGCGGGGTACATCTCCCGGAAGATCAACGTCCTATCTCCCGGCCGGACCTTCGTCTTTGTCCTGATCATGGCGGCCGCCGAGCTGGTTCTCTGGAAATTCCTGGTCCTTTTTCTTTTCGGCGAGAGATGGTCCGCCGCCGGCGGGCTCGTTTTTCTCCAGCCTCTGTTCACGGCCGTTTTCGTCACCTTATTGTTGCAATTCAAACGGAAAGGAGGAGCGGAGATCCCGTAGGCTGCGGCGATGGAAAAAGGCAAGATCTACGAGGACCTGTCGCTCATCCTGGCAAGGACGCGCCAGGTCGCCATCGTCATCGGTTTTCTTTTGCTGATTCTTCTTTTTTTCTGCTGGAAGGTCCAGATCCTCGACCACCGGAAATACTGGACCCTGGCGGAAGCCAACAGGACCCGGGAGGGCCTGATCTCCGCCCCCCGCGGATTGATCCTGGACAGGAACGCTGTCATCCTGGCCGATAACGTAGCCTCGTTCAAGGCTTCGATCATCCGGGAGAACTGCCGCGATTACGACCGCTCGATCGTTGAGGTCGGCCGACTCCTGGAGATCGCGCCGGAGGACCTGCGCGAACGGATCGCCAGGTACGAATCCCTTCCGGCGTTCCGTCCTATCGTCGTCATGGACAATCTGGAGTTGAAGGATGTTTCCCGTATCGAGGCCCGGCGGCTCGAACTTCCCGAGCTTGTCGTCGAGATCGGTCCCCGGCGGCACTATCCGTTCGGGAACATGGCGGCCCATATCATCGGTTATATGCAGGAGCTGACCGACCTGGAGCTGAAGAGCGGCCTTTATCCGGAACGGAGTCTGGGCGATATAATCGGTCGGACCGGGGTGGAAAAACAATACGAATCCGTTCTCGTGGGGACGGACGGCCGCCGGCTGGAGGTCGTGGACAGCCAGGGCCGCAGCCGGGGTGAAGTGTCCAGGATCGAGCCGATTCCAGGTCGGGATATCCGCCTCGCCCTGGACTTCGACCTCCAGCAGAAGGCCAGCCAGCTTCTCGAGGGCCGGGAAGGAGCCATCGTTGTCCTCGACCCCCGCAGCGGAGACGTCCTGGCCCTGGCCAGCTTTCCCACCTATGACCCGAATAAATTCATCACCCGATTCTCACCTCAGGAATGGATGGACCTGATCGGCCGGGCGGACCACCCCCTGGAGAACCGGGCCATCCGGGGCCTCTACTCCCCGGCGTCGGTTTTCAAGCTGACCATGGCGCTCGGCGCCCTGGACGCCGGGGTGATCACCGAGCAGACCACCTTCTTCTGCGCCGGGAGCGCTCAGTTCTACGGCCGTCCTTTTCGCTGCTGGTACAGCGGAGGACATGGCACCCTCGGTTTGACCGACGCCATCCGCCAATCCTGCAACGTCTATTTCTACAACCTCGGCCGCCGGTTGGGCATCGACCGGATCGCGGAATACGCCAAGCTCCTGGGCTTCGGCGATAAGACTGGGATCGACCTCCCCGGTGAGAAAGAAGGTCTCGTGCCGAGCTCGGAATGGAGTCGGCAGTTCCGGAATTCGAACTGGTACCCCGGAGAGACGATCTCCGTGTCCATCGGGCAGGGACCGATGCTGGTGACACCCCTCCAGGTCGCCGTCCATACGGCCATCATGGCTAACCGGGGTCGCCGCATCGTCCCCCATCTGCTCCAATCTCCCGCCTCTCCTCAGGCCGAACAGCCGGACGGGGGTGCGAACAGCGCTTCCGCCGACAGGATCAAGGTCGATCTTTTCGAGAAGGTCATCCGGGGCATGTGGAAATGCGTCAACGAAGAGGGGACCGCCCGAGGAGCCAAGGTCGAAGGTTTCGAAGTTTGCGGCAAGACGGGTTCCACCCAGATCATCGGCCGGGAGAGAGCGGAGAAACTGGGCATAAAGATCAAGACCCATTCCTGGTTCTCGGGTTTTGCGCCGCGGGACGACCCACGGGTGGTGGTCACTGTGATCGTCGAGTTCGGCGGGATGGGGGGGGCCACCGCCGCCCCCCTGGCCAAAGAGCTTTTTTCACTCTACAGGGAAAAATATGATTGACCGGCGATTGTTCGATAGCATCGATTGGACTCTCATCGGGCTGCTCGTCCTGAATTCCCTGGTCGGTGTGCTCGTCATCTACAGCGCTTCCCATTACCTCCCGGGCGACTATCACTGGAGGCAGCTCGTTTTTCTCGCCGGAAGTCTCTTGGCCCTCTTCGTTCTCCTGGCGATCGATTACCAGGTCCTGCTGAGCTTCTCTTTCTATCTATATGGCGCTGTGATGTTCGTCCTGGTGTTGATGCTGGTTTTCAGCCGGTTCATCAGCAAGGGGAGCTGGATCAGGCTGCCGTTCTTCCAGATCCAGCCCTCAGAGCTGGCCAAGATCGCTATCATCCTGGCCCTCGCCCGTCTGTTCGCGGAATACAAGAGGAGCTATGTCAACCTGAGCGGCGTCGTGGCGAGCTGCGGGCTCGTCGCTCTGCCGTTTATGCTCGTCGCCCTGCAGCCGGACCTGGGGACGGCGGTCAGCTACCTTCCCCTTCTGTTGGGAGCTTTGATCCTGGCGGGACTGAGGCGGAGAGCGGTGGCCTGGATCCTGCTGCTGGCGGTCCTGGCCGGGATCACAGGCTGGAATTTCTACCTCAAGGACTACCAGAAAAAGAGGCTGACCACCGTAGTCTTTCCCAGCCGCGACCCGCGGGGCTCCGGCTATCATATCCTCCAGTCCAAGATCGCCTTGGGCTCGGGGGGTCTTCTGGGCAAAGGGTTCACCAAAGGAACCCAAAGCCAGCTCAAATTCCTGCCGGCAAGGCATACGGATTTCGTCTTCTCGGTGATCGGCGAGGAATTCGGGTTCGTCGGTGTCACCGCCGTACTGTTCCTGTTCGCGGTCTTTCTCTCGAGGCTGTTCCGGGCGGCCGGGAAATCGCGTGACCGGGCCGGGGTTTATATCATCTTCATGGTCAGCCTGATGATCACCTTTCAACTCCTCGTCAACGTGGCCATGGTCATCGGCCTCTTTCCGATCGTCGGTATCCCGCTCCCGCTGCTCAGCTACGGCGGATCTTCGCTCCTGGCCAATTGCCTGGGAGTTGGGCTCGTGTTGAACGTCAAGATGAGGCGGTTTGCCAATATCTGATCCGTTTCTCCACGTTCATTCTTTTTCGTGACGGCATGAGCAAAGAAAACTTCATCGATGGCGTCCTCGAGCAGGTCGAGAAGCCGGGCCGCTACATCGGCGGAGAATGGAACGCCGTCCGCAAGGATCCGGCGGCGGTCGAGGCGAGGATCGCCCTGGTCTTTCCCGAGGTCTACGAGATCGGCATGTCCTACCTCGGGCAGAAGATCCTCTACGACATCCTCAACGCCCACCCGGCTCTCCTGGCGGAGCGGGTTTTCGCGCCCTGGCCGGACCTCGAAGAGACGCTGCGCTCCCGCCGCCTTCCCCTCTTTTCACTCGAGAACAAACTTCCTCTTCGGCAGTTCGACATCCTCGGTTTCTCGCTCCTTTATGAGCTCAACTATTCCAATATCCTGACCATCCTGGACCTCGGCGGCATCCCCCTGCTCTCGGCGGAGAGGGGAGAAGGCTGTCCGCTCATCCTGGCCGGCGGCCCCGCGGCTTTCAACCCGGAGCCGGTGTCCGATATCTTCGACGCCTTCCTCCTCGGGGACGGCGAGGACGCCTTCGTCGAGATCGCCGAATACCTCATCTCCCGGCGCAAGACCGGAGCGGGAAGAGAAGAGATCCTGAACGGGCTGGCGGGCATTCCCGGAGTTTATGTGCCCAGCTTGTATGAAAGCTACGTTCCCCCCGGCTCTCTGCTCCTGGCCCGGAGGCCGAAGAGTGGGGCGCCCGCAAGAATCAAGAAAAGGATCAAAGTCCATCCCGGCAAGCCCTCCTTTCCCGAAGCGGTCGTCGTGCCCGATGTCCAGGCGGTTTTCGACCGGGTGGCCATCGAAGTGGCCCGGGGCTGTCCCCAGCGCTGCCGTTTCTGTCAGGCTACCGGTATCTATTTCCCGTATCGCGTCATGGAACCGGCGCTCGTCCGGAAGACGGTCCGGCGGAGCCTGGCGGCGACGGGGTTCGAAGATGTTTCGCTGTCGGCGCTCTCGATCAGCGATTATCCCTTCCTCGAAGAGACGGTCACCGCTCTGATGGACGATCTGGCCGGGCAGAAGATCTCCCTTTCTCTGTCTTCGCTGCGTCCCAAGGGGCTGTCTCCGGCCGTGACCGAGAACATCCTCAGGGTCCGCAAGACAGGCTTCACTCTTGTCCCCGAGGCGGGAACGGACAGGCTGCGCCGAGTCATCAACAAGGAGCTCGACAACCAGGATATCCTGGAGGCGGCGGCCCACGCTTTTGGCCGCGGCTGGAAGCTCCTCAAGCTGTATTTCATGGTCGGGCTGCCTACCGAGAGGGAGGAGGACCTGGAGGGGATCGTTCGCCTCGTCGAGGAGATCCTGCGGCTAGGGAAGACCTTCCTCAAGACGGTGCCGCGCATCAACCTCAGCCTGTCCTCTTTCATCCCCAAGCCTCACACGCCGTTCCAGTGGCTCTCCATGGAGAAGGCATCGACGCTGGGGGAGAAGCAGCGGTTCATCCGCTCACGGCTGAGCCGCTGCCGGTCGGTCGCGATCAAGGCCCACCCGACGCGAAGCTCTGTCCTGGAGGGCATCTTTTCCCGGGGAGACCGGCGGCTGGGCCCGGTCCTCGTCCGGGCCTGGAAAGGGGGCGCCCGGTTCGACAGCTGGCGGGACCGCTTCGAGTTCTCAATTTGGGAGGAAGCCCTGGCTGCGGAAATGAGGGATTATGGCGTTTACCTCGGTCCCCTCGATCACCGGACGGTCCTCCCCTGGGACCACATCGCCACGGGGATAAAAAAGGAGTTCCTCCTGGCCGAGCTCGAGAAAGCCGGGCGGGAGGGAAGGACGGCTTCCTGCCTGGCGAGCGACTGCCGCCAGTGCCAGGGCTGCGATTCCCGGCTCCGGCCCAAAAAAAAGTACCGGCCCGCCGCCGCGACCGCGGCCCCAAGGCCCGTATCTTTCGGACGGAGGACGGATAAGGTCCAGCGCTACGAAGTCGTCTACGAAAAGTCCGCCCTGGCCCGTTTCCTGTCCCACCGCGACCTGACCAATCACCTGCAACGGTCGTTGCGCCGGGCGGGAGTCAGGGTCGTTTATTCAGAAGGCTTTCACCCCAAGATGCTCGTGTCCTACGGGCCCGCCCTTCCACTGGGCATGGAGGCGAAGGAGGAGCGTCTCGAATTCAAGTCCCGTTTCCGATTCCAAGAAAGGGCTCTGCTCCGGCGTCTCAACAGGTCCGTGCGTCCGGGGATTCGGTTCCTTCGGGTGTGTGCGGTCGCCGAAACCGAGGCCTCTCTCGGCGAGCGGATCAAAGGGATGGTCTACTCGCTGGACCTGCGGGATCGTGATGTCCGCTCGGAACTGGAGAACAGGAAAAGATCGGTCGGGGCGGAGGCGCGGAGCGACCTTGAGTTTATCGAAAGGGAAATGACGGAATTTTTGGCCGGGCATCCGGATTCTCAAGCCGCTTTCCGGCTCGATGGAGAGGGAATGCGACTCGTCCTCGAGCTCCCGCACCTATCCCGCCGCGGTCTTCGGCCACAGGATGTCGTGGCGGAAGTCTTCGGCCTCAGGAACGCGGCCTTCCGCTTGACCCGCGAGGGGTTCATTGTTCAGCGGGCGGGCGAGGGACGGCCGACTCCATCGGGGTCGGATTGACTTTATCTTCTTTTCCAGTATATAAAGTCGACGAAACCTTCAGAAAACCAACGAGGAGGAAACCGTGATCGATTTCAGCTTGAACGAAGAACAGCAGGCCCTTCAGGACATGGCCCGCGAGTTTGCGGTCAAGGAGATGAGACCGAACGCCGCCAAGTACGACAAGGGAGACGAGTTCCCGGAAGAGATCATGAAAAAGGCCTTCGAGGCCGGTTTCATCACCTGCAACATCCCCCAGGAGTATGACGGCGGCGGGCTGAAAGAGCTGGAGACCGCCATCATCAGCGAGGAACTGGCCGCCGGCTGCGCCGGAATGTTCACCACCATCATGGCCAGCTCGTTGGCTTTCACGCCCATTATCCTCTTCGGGACGGAAGAACAAAAAAAGAAATTCCTGATCCCGTTCACCAAGAAGATGGGTTTTGCCGCCTTCTGCCTGACCGAGCGAGAGGCCGGCTCGGACGCCGGCGCCACCAAGACGCGGGCGCTGCGCGACGGTGACCACTACGTCATCAACGGCTCCAAGTGTTTCATCACCAACGGGGGCATCGCCGGCCTGTATGTCGTCTTTGCCCTGACCGATCCCGGCAAGGGGATTCGCGGCGTCAGCGCCATCGTCGTGCCTCGCGACACGCCGGGCATCGTCATCGGAAAGGAAGAGGACAAGCTGGGACACCGGGCTTCCAACACCACGGAGCTTTTTTTCGAGGATGTGCGGGTGCCGGTCGAGAACCTGCTGGCCAAAGAGGGCATGGGCTTCATCGTGGCCATGAAGACGCTGGACAAGACGCGCGCCTCGGTCGGCGCCGCCGGCGTCGGCGTGGCCCGGACCGCCCTCGAGTATGCCATCGATTATGCCAAGACGCGCGTGCAATTCGGAAAACCGATCGCCCTTTTCCAGAATACGGCCTTCAAGATCGCCGAGATGGCCATGGAGGTCAACGCAGCCCGCCATCTCGTTTGGCACGCCGCCTGGCTGATGGACCAGGGCAAGCCCTGCGGCAAGGAATCGGCCATGGCCAAATGCTTCGGCTCGGACGTGGCCATGCGCACAACGGTCGAAGCCCTGCAGCTTTTCGGCGGCTATGGTTACATGAAGGATTATCCGATGGAGAAGCTGATGCGAGACGCCAAACTTCTCCAGATCTACGAAGGGACGAACGAGATCCAGAGGCTGGTTATATCCCGGGAAGTGATCGGCCCGATCAAGTGAGGGAGTCGGGAATCAGGGGTCGGCGAGTTTGAATCGGACGGGCCGCTGGGCCGGCCTCTAAAAAGAGAGAGCGCAAAAGAAAAAAGCTCGCTTTCTCGGAAATAAGAAGAAGAAAAGAGAAGAGAGGGGACGGTCCGCTATATCTCCTCTTCTGTGAAATACTCGGGTATGATCCCCAGAACCTCCACTCCGGCTCCCTTGGCGATGTCGATCATTTCCATCACCCGGCGGTAGGGGACCTTGGCATCCGCCCGGATGAAGATGGTCTTGTCCTGACGGGCTGAATAGATGCGTCGGAGCTCATCCTGGAGAACCTTGAGGTCAACCTCCTGCTGGTTGATCAGCACCGACAAGTCTTTCTTCATAGTCAGGACGATCAACCCCGTGGGCATTCCTCCGCTGGTGTCGGTCGAGGTCTCCGGCAACTTGACGTCGATCCCTTTCTGGACGATCGGCGTGATGACCATAAAGATGATCAGCAGGACGAGCAGAACGTCGCAAAGCGGGACGACATTGGGTTCGGCTTTGGCTGCCATATGGGCCTCCTCACTATCTTCTACACTCGGGACGGCTATTGTATTCTAAACAAATTCGGTTTGTCAACGCATTTCCGAAACCAGCCCGTTCCTGACGGGGAGGAGGACGAGCCCTGTTTGCAATTCTCGGGGAGAGCCTGTATAGTCGGGATTGAAAGGAGGAGGGATGCAAGAATTGAAGGTCGAAGTGGCCGAGGTCAAAGAGCGCTGCGGGGCCAGGCACAAGGTCGGCGATACGTTTTACATCCGGGGGGAAGGAACGATCGAGATCCCTGAGGGCAAGAGGGTTTGTATCTATGCTCTCAATAGCCTCTTTCCCTTCTTAACCACCAAGCAGCGGGAAGAGGAGCTCCCCGATGACGACTGGATCTCGGAGACGGAGTTCCTGACCTGCCCCGACCCCAAGGGCGTCATCTTCAAGATCATCCCCTTGAAGTAGGCGAGAATGGCGCTCGCCGAAACGGCTATTTCAAGGTTTCCCACGTTTTTTTTGGATTGTTGGTCTTGAAGACCAGCAAGGCACGGCCGACCCCGGCCGAAGTGCCGTAGCAGTGCTGGACATCGATGACGGCATTGCCCAGCAGGGCGCCTATTTCCGCTCCGGCTCCAATGCGGTCGCTGATCTCGGCCGTGACCACCTTGTTCGTTTTGACCTTATAGCCGATGGCCTTGAGGCATTTTTCCGCCCTCTTGTTGTCGGCGGTGATGAGCAGGAAATGCCCGCTGCTTTCCTGCGAATAGGCGCAGAGCGCCTTGAGATTGACACCGGCATTGGCCAGCGTTCCCAGCACTCTGCCCAGGATGCCGGGCTCGTTCGGCGTGATGACATGAAGTTCGGTGGTTTCTTCGAGTTTGTGCACGGCTCGCCCTCCTTCCGGGAGGACCGATTATAGCAGAATCTGAAGACGCAAGAAAGAGTCGTATTTGAATTTTTCCCCGCCCCCGCTATAATGGATGTCTTTGGTAAGACGGGCCATGAGCTCTCGAGCAAGAAAAAATGTCCGGGTGGCGATTATTGATAATTCGATCGACCCGTCGGTTTACAAGCCGGTCGAGCACTGGGGAAAGTTCCTGGAGGTCCCTTTTGAATCTTTCCGGGCGCCCGAGGGGCGATTCCCGGGATTGAAAGAGGACTTCACCCACCTCATCCTGACCGGGTCCGAAGCCTCGATAGTGGAGAGGGAGCCCTGGGTCGATGACGAGGTCGAGTTCGTCCGGGAGGCCGTGGCGCAGGGATGTCCTATCCTCGGCAGCTGCTACGGCCATCAGCTCCTCGCCCTGGCCCTCGGCGGGTCCGACCGTGTCCGCCGCTGTCCCCGTCCGGAGGTCGGCTGGTATCCAATCGATATCCTCGAGAAAAGCGGTCTTCTGGGGGAGGAAGGCACGGCCTACGCATTTTGCAGTCATTTTGACGAGACCGTCGGCCTGGGCACCGATTTCCGCGTCCTGGCTTCAACCCCGGGGTGCCCAATCCAAGCCTTTGAACTCGCCGGCCGGCCCGTCTGGGGGATTCAGTTCCATCCCGAGATCGAGATCCCTGACGCGCGTCAGTTTCTCCGGAGCCTCGTCGGCCTCGAGCTCCCGACATCGCCCGTTTTCGCGGACGCGCTGCGGTCGGAACCCCGGGACTCGGGGCTCATCCGGGGGATTGTCCGCCATTTTTTGGGCTCGGGAGCCGGGAAATAAATGTCCTTTTCCCTTGACAAACCCGTCAATATTCAATTATAAAGATACAGTAGGGAGAGATATATCTCTCTCTACCGCGATGCCCATTTAAGAGGAGGCGTGGATGAAAAATAGAAAAGTTTTGGCGTTTATTGTTCTTTTTATTGCCCTTTTCTCTCTGAGCACATTTGCCGAAACCACAAAGCTTAAGAGGATTGGGCAGTACACCTTTGTGAGAATCAGAGGAGTGGTCCCGACCCAGGACGTCATGAAGATGCTGGTGGACCGTTATTCGGCGGACATCAAGTATGGTTTCGACATGGCCGGGGCCGGCGATCTCTATCTTCCCTTCATGGAGCAGCTCAAGAGCGCGACCTTCGAGGAGAAATCACTCTCCGTGGGTGACAAGCTCCACTGGATGCTTTTCCGCTCCCAGGGCAAGGTGAAATTGGCCCAGGACATCGAGTGGGCCGGCAAAGCGCCCCTTGAAGTCTTTTCCTTCACCGTAGAAAAGGATTACAAGGCCTATGAATTTGTCATGCCCAGGCCGTGCGGCAATATCTCTCTGCTCAGCATCACGGACCTCGAGCTTCCTCCGGCCACCTGCTCGCTGGCCGTCTCTCCGGCCAAG
This sequence comes from Candidatus Desulfaltia sp., assembly GCA_035528895.1. Lineage (GTDB taxonomy): Bacteria > Acidobacteriota > Aminicenantia > Aminicenantales > UBA8522 > UBA8522. Next base: position 255 of record DATKXS010000050.1, on the reverse strand, counting down.
GTCAACCTCAAGGATCAAGTGACCGTCGATATGGGCGGCAGCCAGATGGCCAAGTCCATGGAAGTGGACGTCTTCGGTCCGGACGGCCAGAAGATCGCAACCCACTCCTTCACCCCCGAAGCGGCGAGAAAGCAGACGAGCTTTGACCAGCCGGGCGTTTATACCTTTAAGGGCCGGGCCACGAACACCCAGGACAAGGTGTCGACCAACCCCTGCGAAGCCAAACTGATGGTCAATGCCCCTCCCACCTGCTCG
>DATKXS010000049.1:0-8208 GCA_035528895.1 Candidatus Desulfaltia sp. | reverse complement strand
GCCTTGAGGTTCGTCCTCAAGGACCGCGAGATCCATTCGGCCATCGTCATCCTCACCTCCACGGCCTTTACTGAAGTGGACAAGATCTCGGCGGCGGTCGTCAAGGTCGCCGGCGAATTCGAGAAGCCGGTCGTCAGCTGTCTTCTCGGCGTTTTCGACGTTTCCAAGGGGATCGAGATCCTCGAAGCCGCCGGGATTCCCAACTACCGTTTTCCCGAATCGGCGGCCCGGGTCCTCTCCGAAATGGCCAAGTTCACGCTCTGGCGCGGCCGGCCGCAAACGCGCGCCCGGGCTTATCGCGTCGATAAGGTCAAGGTCAAAGCGATCTTCGACGCGGTTAAGAAAGAAGGCCGTCGGTTTCTGCTCGAGCAGGAAGCCTATGACGTTCTCCGGGCCTATCGCTTCCCGGTGATCGAGTCGCGGCTTGCCGGGACCGAGGGCGAGGCCGCCGAGGCCGCCCGGAAGATCGGCTTTCCGGTTGTCCTGAAGATCGCCTCGGCCGATGTCGTCCACAAGTTCGATTTTGACGCTGTCCGGCTCGACCTCAAAGACGAGGCCGAGGTCAGGCAGGCCTACCGGGAGATTCTGAAAAACGTCCGCCGCCGCAAAAGGAATGCCCGGATCGCCGGGGTCACCGTCGAGAAGATGGCCCGGCCGGGAAAAGAGATCATCCTGGGCATGAGCCGAGACCTCCAGTTCGGGCCGGTCCTGATGTTCGGCTTGGGCGGCATCTATGTCGAAGCCCTCGAGGATGTTTCCTTCCGCCTGGCGCCCATCCGTGAATATTCGGCCCTGGCCATGATCAGGAAGACAAAGACCCACAAGATCCTGGAAGGTTTTCGGGGCGGGCCCGTCTATGACCTGGAGGCCATCGCCGAATGTCTGAAAAAACTGTCCCAGCTGGTCGTCGATTTCGAGGACATCCAGGAGCTGGACATCAACCCGCTGTTCGTCTACGAGAAAGGACAGGGCTGCCGCGTCGTCGACGCCCGGATCGTTATCAAAGACGACGCCCACCGTCCATAGTCCCGATTGCCTGAGATTATGGTATAATATTTACCTTTTATAATGGCCTTATTTCAAAAAAAGAAAAGAACGCGGACCTGCGTCATCGGCCTGGACGGAGTCCCCTACTCTCTCGTCCTCGAGCTGGCCGACCGGGGGATTATGCCGTCGTTGGCCGAACTCCTCAAGAGCGGTCACCTGCACAGGATGAAGGCCAGCCTCCCCGAGATCTCGGCCGTGTCCTGGACGGATTTCATGACCGGCGTGGATTCCGGCTCCCACGGCATCTTCGGATTCACCGACCTCAAGCCCGGCTCCTACGGGATGCGTTTCCCCAATTTTTCCGACGTCAAGCGGGAGACCATCTGGGACATACTGGGGAAACAGGGCCGGAAATCGATCATCATCAACCAGCCCTCGACCTATCCGGCCCGTCCCCTTAACGGCGTGCTGATTGCAGGGTTCGTCGCCCTCGACCTCGCCAAAGCCGTTTTTCCCCCGACACAGAAAACCGCTCTGGAGCGGCTGGGCTACCGGATCGATATCGATACCATGAAGTCCCGGGAAGACCACGCCTTCCTTTGGCAGGAGCTCCAGACGACCCTGGACGGCCGGGAGAAGGCGCTGGACCACTTCTGGAAAGAGGACTGGGATTATTTCGAGTTCGTCATCACCGGGACCGACAGGCTCCATCATTTTCTCTGGAACGCCTATGCGGATGAAAGCCATTCCTTTCATGCCAAATTCCTGGATTATTACCGCCGGGTCGACGGGATCATCGGCCGGATCGTCCGCTCCTTCCGCAGCTTGACGGGAAGCGACGCCGGCCTCCATCTCCTTTCCGACCACGGCTTCTGTCAGATCGAGCAGGAGGTCTATCTCAACGCCTGGCTCCTGGAGAAAGGATATCTCCGCTTCAGCGGCGAGACGCCCGGCGAACTCGGAGACATCGCCGCCGGCAGCGTCGCCTTCGCCCTGGACCCGAACCGGATCTATCTTCACCTCCTGGATCGTTTTCCAAAAGGCGCCGTCGCTCCGGCCGACCGGCCGGCGCTGAAAGAAAGAATCTCCCGGGAACTCAAGGAGCTGACCTTTGAGGGTCGTCCGGTCATCCGCCGCGTCTTCGATGCGGAGAAGACCTATTCCGGTCCGTTTGTCCCCTCCGGGCCCGACCTCCTCGTCCTGGCCGAACCCGGTTTCGACCTCAAAGGATCGGTCAAGAAGAAAGATGTTTTCGGCCGGACCAACCTGGAAGGCATGCATACCTGGGACGACGCCTTCTTCTGGGCTGACCGGAAGGTTGGAGACGACCTGAGGATCAGTCAGCTGTCCGGCCACATCCTGAGCCATTTCTCATGAACAAAAACTTTCCAACACGATCACTTCTCGTCGTTATGGGACTCCTTTTTTGTTGCGGCCTGCCCGCCCAGGCATACATAGGTCCGGGCGCCGGGTTCGCTTTTCTCTCCTCGTTCCTCGTCTTTTTCCTCACCTTTTTCCTGGCCGTGTTCTCTTTTCTTTCCTGGCCTTTTCGCCTGCTCATCCGGATGATCAAGGGCCGAAGAACACTCAAGGGTGCGCTCGTCGACAAGGTGGTCATCATCGGACTGGATGGGCTCGAACCCACGCTGGCCGAAAAATTCATGAGCGAGGGCAAGCTCCCCCATCTCTCCAGGCTTAAGAAAGAAGGCACCTACGCGCGCCTCCAGACAACGACCCCGGCCATCTCGCCGGTGGCCTGGTCGTCTTTCATGACCGGCTCCGAGCCGTCTAAACACAACATCTTCGATTTTCTCAGCCGTGACCCGCGGACCTACCTCCCCTCCCTGTCGTCCGCCTATATCGGCCGTCCGAAAAGAGTCCTTTCCCTAGGGAAGTACTCCATTCCTCTGTCCAAGCCCGAGATCCGGGGGATGAGGAAGAGCGTACCCTTCTGGAAGACCCTGGGAGATGCCGGCATCTTCAGCACCGTCCTCCGCGTGCCGATCACCTTTCCGCCGGAAAAATTCTCCGGCCACCTCCTCTCCGGGATGTGCGCGCCGGACCTCAAGGGGAGCCAGGGAACGTTCGCTTTTTACACCACCGACGCGGCCAAGATAACGAAGCGGGAGGGCGGAGTGGCCATTCCTGTCGAGGTCCGGGATGACCGGGTGGAAACCTATATTTCCGGGCCTGAAAATTCACTCATCAAGAATGCTCCGGAGATCCGCATCCCCCTGAGGATCGAGATCCGCCGGGAAAAACGCCGGGTCAGAGTCCACGTTTCCGGCCAACGATTCGACCTCCGGGCCGGCGAGTTCTCTCCCTGGATCCGGATCGTCTTCAAGCCGGGACTGGGGATGAAGGTCAAGGCCGTCGCCCGCTTCTATGTCTCCTCGCTCGACCCTCACTTCGAGATGTACATGACACCCTTGAACATCGATCCGGAGAAACCGGCCCTGCCCATCTCTCATCCTTTCATTTATTCCGTCTACCTCAGCAAGCTCCTGGGCAGTTTCATCACCCTCGGCGAAGCCAACGACACCTGGGCCCTGAATGAGGGCGCACTCAAAGAGGCTCCCTTCCTCGATCTCACCTATTCCAACCACAGGGAATGGGAAGCGATGCTTTTCAACGCCCTGGCCAAGACGAAAAAAGGAACCGTTATCTGCGTTTTCGAGACCACCGACAGCATCCAGCACATGTTCTGGAGGTATCTGGACAAGACCCATCCGGCGCTCCGGACGACCTCGCCGGAGATGAGCTCCCAGGTCATCGAGGACCTCTACACAAAGATGGATGACCTGATCGGCCGGGTCAGGGCCAAGCTCGATTCCCGGAGCGCCCTCATCGTCATGTCGGACCACGGCTTCAAGTCCTTCCGCCGGGGCGTCAACCTCAACTCCTGGCTCTATCTCAACGGCTACCTGAGCCTCAAAGACGGGAAGGCCGCGAGTGAAGAATGGTTCAAGGACGTCGATTGGGAGAAAACCAGAGCCTATGCCCTGGGGCTTGGGGGGCTGTACATCAATCAAAAGGGCCGGGAAGCCAAGGGCATCGTCGGAGCCGGCGAAGAAGCGCGGGCCCTCAAGGCGGAACTTATGACCAAACTCAACGGGCTTCGCGACGAGGCCGGCGGCGATGTCGCCATCACCGAGGTCTATGACCGTGACCGGATCTATGGGGGTCCCTACGCCCATAACGCCCCCGACCTCATCATCGGCTACAACCAGGGGTTCCGGGCTTCCTGGGATTCGGTGACGGGAAAGGTCAACGGCACCGTCTTCGAGGACAACACCAAGGCCTGGAGCGGCGACCACTGCATCGACCCCCGACACGTCCCCGGCATCTTCTACTTCAGCCGGAAGACGGCTTCCAAGACGCCTTCGATCATGGATGTGGCGCCGACCGTTCTGACTCTCTTCGGGCTTCCGGTTCCGGCCCACATGGACGGCCGTCCGCTCCTGGATTCGGACGCGCCGCCTGAAACACCGCCAAGAAATAAAGGAAATAAAAAATGAGCAGCATGAATAGGCGGGAATTCCTCAAGCGAGGCCTGGCCGCCTCTTCCTTGCTGGCTGCCGGCAGAGGCCTCGTCCCCTTGCTTCACGGCTCCGGCCGGCGCGCGACCAGGGCCAAGGTGCTGGTCCTCGGGTTCGACGGCCTGGACCCGAAGCTCCTCAGGCGCTGGCTGGATGAAGGAAAGCTGCCGTCCTTCGCCCGGCTCATCGCGAACGGAGATTTCCGGCCGCTGGGAACGAGCATCCCGCCCCAGAGCCCGGTGGCCTGGTCGAATTTCATCACCGGCACCGACCCGGGAGGTCACGGCATCTTTGACTTCATCCACCGCGACCCGAACACCTACATCCCTATTTTCTCCGCCACCCTCTCAACCGAGGCCAAGAAAGCACTCAAGATCGGCGACCTTGTGCTTCCCTTGAGCGGCGGCGAGGTCAAGAACCTGATCCAGGCGAAGGCGTTCTGGCAGGTCCTGGAAGAGCACGATATCCCGGCCACCGTTTTCAAGATGCCTTCGAACTATCCACCCGTTCCGACCAAACAGCGGACCCTTTCCGGCATGGGTACGCCCGACCTCAAAGGAAGCTACGGAATCTCCTGTTTCTATACGACCGATCCCGATATGCCCAAGGGAGAGCTTTCTGGCGGGAGGGTTTATGAGGTCTACGTTATCGGGAACCGGGTCGAGGCCAAGCTTCCCGGACCGGTCAACACTTTCAAGAAAGACCGGCCGGAAGCCCTCATTGACTTTCAGGTCTTCATCGATCCCGTCCATCCGATGGCCAAAGTCGTCCTGCCGGACCAGGAATTTATCATCAAGGAAAAGGAATGGAGCGGCTGGAAGAGGGTCAATTTCGGCCTCATCCCGACTCAGAGCGTAAGCGGGATCTGCATGTTCTACCTCAAGGAGGTCCGTCCCCATTTCAAGCTCTATGTCAGCCCCATCAATATCGACCCGGCTCATCCGGCCCAGCCGATCTCGACTCCGGGAAGCTACGCCCAGGAGCTGGAGCGGGTCTTCGGGCCCTTCTTCACCAAGGGCCTTCCGGCCGATACCTCGGCCCTCGACAACGATGTCCTCGACGAGGAAGAGTTCCTGGAGCAGGACGACATGATCCTGCGGGAGCGCGAGCAGATGTTCGACTACGAGTTCAAGCGTTTTGAATCCGGACTTCTTTTCTATTACGTTTCGAGTACCGACCAACGTCAGCACATGTTCTGGCGTTTGCTGGACGAGATGCACCCGGAATACGACCCCCGGCTCGCCGCTCGCTACGGGCGGACCATCGAAAACATCTACGTCGAAGCAGACCGCTTCCTCGGGCGGGTTCTGCCGAAGATCGACAAGGAAACTGTGCTCCTGGTCATGTCCGACCACGGATTCAATCCCTTCCGCCGGGCCTTCAACCTCAACACTTGGCTTTTCGAGAACGGATACCACAGGCTGCGCAACCCCTGGAAACAGGGGGAAGGGAGCTTCTTCGATAACACCGATTGGTCCAGGACGAAAGCTTATGGGATCGGCCTCAACGGCCTCTACATCAACCAGATGGGCCGGGAGAGAGAGGGAATCGTCAATTCCGGAGCCGACAGCGAGAACCTGATCCGGGAGATCGCCCGGAAGCTCGAACAGACGGTCGATCCCCAGACCGGCGAGCAGGCCATCCTCCGGGCTTTCGTCTCCAAGGACGTCTATCACGGTCCCCAGATCGAACACGCCCCCGACATCGTCTGCGGGTTCAACCAGGGCTATCGCATTTCTTGGGATTCGCCCCTCGGCAAATTCCCCAAAGACATCTTTCTGAATAACAGCGAGAAGTGGAGCGGTGACCATATGGGCGCTCCCGAGATCCTCCCCGGAATCCTGGCCGCCAACCGCCCCATCCGGGCCGACGCTCCGGCACTCTACGACCTGACGGCCACGATCCTCGACATATTCGGCCTGCCCAAGACAAAAGAGATGATCGGAAAACCCGTTTTTTGAGAGGAGATGGCATGGGCAAAGCGAAGATCAAACTGGACAAAGACCTGATGGAGAAGGTCAGGAAATTCGCCAAAATTGCGGGCTACTCGTCTCCGGAGGAATTTGTCACTCACTGTCTGGAGAAAGAGCTCGCCCAGCTCGAGGAGTCCGACTCCGAAGAGGAAATCAAGAAGAAGCTCAAGGGACTCGGATATATATCCTGATGTGGCCCGTCAACACCGTCCTGGGGAAGCTCTTCGATCTCATCTTCCTCCCTTTCCGTTCGCTCAATCCTTGGGCCGGGATGGCCTTCATCTCCCTTTTGACCGGGCTGCTGATGCTGTTCATCTATCGCCTGACTTCCAACCAAACGGGAATCCGCGAGGTCAAGAACAGGATCAAAGCCCACCTCCTGGAGCTTCGCCTCTATAAGGACAATATGGGCGTGACCATGAAAGCCCAGGGTCAGATCTTGCGCGCCAACCTGAGGTACATCGTCCTCAACTTCAAGCCGCTGGTGGTGATGATCGTGCCTCTCGTCCTGATCCTGGCCCAGCTCAACCTCTGGTTCGGGTCCGAGCCGCTGGCTGTCGGCCGGCCGGCCATCCTCAAGGTCGAACTGGCGCCCGAAATCAGGCTGCTGGATATGGAATTCGGGCTCGCGGCACCGCCGCAGATCACCGTCGAAACGGCGCCGCTCCGGCTCGAGGAACTCAAGGAAGTGGACTGGCGCATCAACCCCGGATCGCCCGGTATCTTCGACCTCACCGTAAGGGCCGGGGAGCAGAAGGTGCTCAAGACCGTGGTCGTGGACGGCCGTCCCCTCCAAAAGATCTCCTCGCTCAAGGTCCGACGGAACTTCCTCGAAGAGGTGCTCTATCCTGGAGAAAAATCGCTGCCAGGGAGAAACCCGGTCCGTTCGGTCGAGCTCGCCTATCCGGCCCGGCGGCTCAATCTCTTCGGGCTTCGTGTTCATTGGCTCATCGCCTATCTCGGATTATCGATTGTCTTCGGCTTCGCGCTGAAGCGGCCATTCAAGGTCGAGATCTGATCGCGCGAAAAAGGAGCAAGTCATGAAGATCGAACAATTCCAGATGGAACGCATGCAGTCCACCTGGGAAAACGTGGTCGAATTCAACCTCTCAGAGAGCGGAGTCCATCCCCTCACCCTGGGACAGCTTCTCTCCGAACAAGAACTCCGGGAAGTCTTGGACATCGGCCTCGGTTACAGTCAGACCAACGGGACTCCCGAGCTCCGCGAACAGATCGTCCAGCTCTATCCGGGTGCCAACCTTGACCAGGTCCTGGTTACGGCCGGTTCATCGGAAGCCAACTACCTCCTCATGTGGAGCAACCTTGAGCCCGGCGACGAGGTCGTTTTCATGATGCCCAACTACATGCAGATGTGGGGATTGGTGCGGGGCTTCGGGGCCGTCCTCAAGCCATTCTGGCTCAAAGAGGAGCTTGGCTGGGACCCCGATCTCGATGAACTCAGGGAACTGGTCACAGCCAGAACGAAACTCATCATCGTCACCAACCCCAACAACCCGACCGGCGCTGTGTTGAGCCCGGAGGCCATGTCGGCCATCAGCGATAACGCGGCCCGTGTCGGCGCTTGGATCGTTGCCGACGAGGTCTATCAGGGGGCAGAGCGCGAAGGCCCGATATCGCCGAGCTTCTGGGGGAAGTCCGACCGCGCCGTCATCGTCAACGGCCTGTCCAAAGCCTACGGTCTTCCCGGC
>DATKXS010000048.1:0-10448 GCA_035528895.1 Candidatus Desulfaltia sp. | reverse complement strand
TTCCGGATCCACCGTTCGAGAGCTTCATCCTCAGGGAACTCTCGAAGCACCGCCTCGTCAGTGACATAGATGTCCTCTGCCTTCCCCGAGAGCGCGGCCCAGCGAAACGGCCCCCTGCCAAGGCAGAAGAGAGGCCGGATATATTCAGAGACGAAACCGGGAATGTCGAACGCCCGGGCGACCCCGGCCTTCTGGGCCTGGCCGCGGATGTTGTTCCCGTAGTCAAAGGCCTTGGCACCCCCTTTTTGGAGAGCGAGCATGGCCTCGACCTGAACGGCCATCGACTGGTAGGCCCGCTTGCTGTAATCGTCAGGATTTTCGCGGCGCAGCCGGAGCGCTTCCTCATAGGGGATGCCGTGGGGGACGTAGCCGTTGAGCTCGTCGTGGGCGGAGGTCTGGTCGGTCAGGACGTCCGGCACGATTCCCCGCCTGACAAATTCAGGTAGAACATCGGCCGCATTCCCCAGGAGGGCGATCGAGAGAGGCTCTCCCTTGTCCTTCGCCCTGGAGGCCAGTTCGAGCGCTTCGTCCAGGCTTTCAGCCAGCGAGTCGACGTACTTCGTCCGGAGACGCTTCTCGATCCGCTCCCGGTCGACTTCGACGATGATGGCGACACCCTCATTCATGGTGACCGCCAGAGGCTGGGCGCCGCCCATCCCGCCGAGGCCGGCGGAGAGAACGAGCCGCCCCTTGAGCGAGCCGCCGAAATACTTCTTGGCGAGGGCAGCCAAAGTCTCGTAAGTACCCTGGAGGATCCCCTGGGTCCCGATGTAGATCCAGCTTCCGGCCGTCATCTGGCCGTACATAGTCAGCCCCTTGGCCTCGAGACGGCGGAACTCATCCCAGGTCGCCCATTTCGGCACAAGCAGCGCATTAGCGATGAGGACGCGGGGCGCTTCCTCATGGGTCTTGAATACGGCCACCGGTTTTCCCGACTGGACGACCAGGGTCTCGTCGTTTTCAAGCTCCTTCAGGCTCTCGACCAGCGCCCGAAAGCATTCCCAGTTCCTGGCGGCCTTGCCTGTTCCGCCGTAGACAATGAGTTCCTGCGGCTTTTCGGCCACCTCGGGGTCGAGGTTGTTCATCAGCATGCGCAGGGCCGCTTCCTGGGCCCAGCCCTTTGTCTGGAGAGTTAGGCCGCGGGGAGCGCGGACTTCCGGATGGACCATATCTCTGGCGTCGGCCATGACGATCTCCTTTTCCTTTTTATCCCCTCCCTCGATGGGAGGGGATATTGGGGAGGGTGCACCCTCTCCCCACCCCTCCCCCATCGAAGGGGGAGGGAGATAAAGGACCTGCCGATTTTTTTTATACCACAACCGGCGCCCGCCCACAAACAACCCCAACTCAAGATTGCCGAGAGAGGGCGGGAGGAATTCCGGGACATGACCGGAAAATTCGTGAGGACGGAAAATGGGGACATAACCCTTTTCTCTCGAAAAGGGATTGTGTCCCCTGAATTTTCCGTCGTTTCCCGGAATTCCAAAAAAAGTGTTGACTGGGACGAAAGAAATGTTATAAATTGATATCGGCTTTTGAGTCGAGGTTTGTAAGCCAAGGAAAAGGAGCGTCACTCTTCTGAACCGAGCCGATCTCCGGACGATGGCCGAAATCAAGACCCTAGTTCTTTCCCCGAACCCTGAGGACCGGATTTTGTTTCCTGAACTCTGCCGCGACCTCGGCCCCGTCCGCCAGGCCGGGTCCGTAGAAGACGCCACCCGCCAGCTCCAGAGCGATCCTCCCCATGTCCTGGTCACCGACCAATCCCTGGGAGATTTCCGGCTCTACAAGAAGCATCTTTCCCCCAGGACCAGCGTCCTGCTGACCGGCCCGGATGAAAAAGCCGCCCGGGAGGCCATCGTTTCCTGGCCGGCCGAGTTCTTCCTCGATTACGTCCCCCGGCCGCAGACCGAGGCCGACCGGGACCGCTTCCTGCGCTCCCTGAAGCGGGCCGCCGAGCACGCCCGCCTCAAGCAGGAGGAAACCAGGATCAGAGACGTCTATTCGGAGGTTCGCGAGATCAAGGGTTTTATCAACAACAACATCATCCAGGAGCTGGAGAAGAGGGTCGCCCTCCAGGTCCGCTACCTCTGGTTCCAGAGAAGAAAACAGAAGATCGAGGACATCTTGCGCAAGATCTATGTGGCCAACGATGTCAGCAGCCTGCTCGACACGGTCTCCGACATCAAGGATCTCGTCCAGGCTTCCGGCATCACCTTTTATGTGCTCGACGAGAACGAGACGCTCGGCAAGTACCTCAAGCCTCTGGTCTGGGACGATGCTTTCCTGTCCCACACCGAGTTCTCCAGGTACATCGCCCTTCTCGATTCCGAGGACTTCGCCTCCCAGGTCGTCCGCCAGGGGGAGGAGGTCAACATCACCAGCCTGTCTCCCGATCGGAAGCTGGCTAAGCGCTACGCCGAACATCTGAGGACCCCTCTCCGCAGTCTGCTGGGTGTCCCGATCCGGCACGAAAAGAAGATCATCGGCGTCCTCGAGGTCACCAACAAGCTCCACAAGGGCGAGCCGAGCAAGCTCGGCTTCACGTCCGAGGACTGCCAGGTCCTGCGCGGCCTTTCCGAGCACATCTCCCTGGCGATGACCAAGCTCAACCTGATCCAGTACGACGCCCTCACCGGCATCCTCCGGCCCGACCCCTTCTTCGAGAAGGTCATCCAGAAGATCCGTCTCCAGAGCAAGCGCCGCCAGGAGATCGGCTCCCACGCCATGGTCATGGGGGACGTGGACTGGTTCAAGCACTACAACGACCGCAACGGCCACGAGGCGGGCAACAGGCTGCTCCGAAACCTGGCCGCGGTGCTCAAGTCATCGATCCGCGAGGACGACCTGATCTGCCGCTACGGCGGCGAAGAGTTCCTCTTCTTCCTGGCCGGGGTCAACAGCCTGGAAGAGGCCTGCATCCTCACCGAAAGGATCCGCAAGAACGTCGAGGAGATGTATTTCGAAAACGAGGAGTCCCAGCCCCGCAACAACCTGACCATGAGCTTCGGGGTGACTCTTCTCCCCAAGAAAGAGGATTTCTACGCCTCGATCAGCCGCTATGAGCTCAAGAAGATCGCCAACGAAGCCGACATGGCCCTGGCGGAGGCCAAGGGAAAGCGCTACACCGGCCAGAGAGCCCGGGGTGCGGGCGACAGTGAACTGGTCAAGAACAAGGTCTGCGCCTACCAGAGAGAGAACGCCAACCAGGATAAGAAGGGCGCGCTCATCAAGTCCTTCCGGCAGGAATTCTTCGAAGAAAAAAGGAAGTCCCCGCGGCACTACATATCCACTCTCCTTCTCTACCAGGAGAACAGCCACTTCAAAGTAACCCGGACGATCAACCTGAGCCTGGGAGGGCTCAGGATGATGTCCGAAGCCAGGCTTCCCCTGGCCAAGCCCGTCGACCTGTTCCTCGTCCTGGAAGACAAGGCGACTTCCCTCAGGGGGGACGTCGTTTACTGTCAGAAGACCGACGAGGACCCTCCCCAATTCCACACCGGGATCCGGTTTCGGGAGATGGCGGCGGCCGATAGAACGACTCTGGAAAGCTTTCTCTTGACGATCTCGAAGCGGGAAGCCTCGGCCTAAGCTTCCAGCTCCTCGATCAGCGACCGAAGATAGTGGACGGGAGGAGTGATCCTGGCGTAATAGGCGTCCTTGAGCGTTTCGATCTGGGTGCGGAAAGAATTGAAGTCGGCCGGGTTGCTCCAGTTCTCCATGCTCAGCTTCTCGAGAATGTCCCTGAGGAGGTCCAGGTTGAGGATCTCGGCGGTGAACTCGGGCAGGGCCGCGTTTTCCCTCTCGCACATCTTGAGGTTGCGGAGGATGTATTTTCTCAGAATCTCCTGGTGGTTGATGATCTCCTGCTTGATGAAGAACTGCTCCTTCGGCGATTCGGTCTGGGCCAGCTTCAGGTAGAGCCTTTTGGCCTCTTCCAGGGATTCATCGATCGAGGCGACCATGTATTCTCCGTCCAGGATGATCTTTTCCTCTTTCTGGAAGAAGCTGATCTCACCGTTCCCGTTGCGGGCCTCGACCTTTCGGTATTTCTCCAGGACCTCGAAGAGATTCTGGAATTTCTCTTTCTCTTCGTCCTGGGCCTTCTCTACGGCCTGATCCTCTCCGGCCGCCGTTTCCTCGGCCTCCTCGGCCAGTGATCGTTCGACGACCTCGTCGACTGGGGGGATGGTGTTTTCGGTCTCGGGCAGGGTCGAGGGGCCGGAATTATTTTCCCGGGCTTCCGTCGCGCCTTCCACCTCGAGATCCCCTCCCTGAACGGCTTCGGCTTCCAGGATCTCTTTGATCTTTCTGAGTTTCACCAGCTCCTGCTCGAGGTCGACCTTCAGCTCGTCCTCTTCCTGGGATTCGGGAAGCTGGGCCACGATACCGAACTTCTCTTCCAGGTCCTTGCGGAAACCGTTGACCTTATCCTCGGCGGAATGCTGGATGGCCTCCAGCTTTTTGTTCAGGTCGTTGACCAGGCGCAGCTCCTCCATGGTCTGGCCGGCCATCTTCTCGATCTCGGTCTGGTACTCGACGGCTTTTTCGAAATGTTCCTTGATCTGTCTCTGCAGGGAAGTGCGCTCGCTTTCGAACTCGGTGACGACGGTCCGGTAATCGTTGAGAATGGCCCTCCCCTTCTCCAGTTCTTTCTCGATGGCATCGATCTTCTTGCCGGCTTCTTCTCTCTCCGCTCGGATTTTTTCTTCGAGCTCGTTCTCCACTTCCTCTTTGCGCTTGAGCCAGAGGCTCTCAATCTTGGCTTCGATCTCTTCGATGACGACGACGGAGTCCTTCATGTTTGCGTCTTTCTCAGCCATCTCCATTCTCCTTTTCTTCGATACCCGTCACCTATCCAAGCCTTCCTCTTACCGGCGGGTGGGACGACGCCGAGGTTAGGTAACTTGTTCTTTTTCTTTATCTTAACACCAGCCAAGCAGACTGTCAAGAGGCCCAGACCCAATCCCGTCAGGAACGGCCTAGAGGACAGGGCTTTCATCGCGTTCATGGCCATAGTGTGTCAGAGCCCGGCCGGGCTGACAATCACCTCTCCGGGCGATTCTCGGGGGTAATTTTGCCCTTCTGCGCTCACCCTAAACGATGAGACGGAATCCCCATGCCCGGCGAGAAAGAAATCGGAGACGAAAGAAATCGGGGACGTTCCCCAAAGGGACACCCTTTGTTCCCCCTGAACTAGCAAAGGTGTCCCTTTGGGGAACGTCCCCATTTTGTTTGCGGATTATTTTCTTGCACTTGCAATAAGGAATGTATTATAAAGGGACGTCGGGAAAATGGAAGCGACATCTGGCGGGGAAAGGAGCGCGGGCATGGAACGATCGGCGATCACCATCATAGATGAGGACCCGGGAAGGAAGGACCGGACGGCCCAGTTCCTGGCCCGGATGGCCCTGGATGTCAGAACGGTCGGTTCTCTCTCCGCCTTCCTGGCCGAGAAGAATAATCCAGAAATGCCCGCCATCGCGGTGGTCAGCCTTGTCCGACTCACGGCCGCCCGGACGGACCTTCTCCGCCGGGTGAGAAAGACCTTTCCCCAGGTTTCCCTCATCGTCCTTTTTCGGCCGGAGGACTCGGATGCAGGCATCACGCTCCTCCACCAGGGACTCGTCGACCAGATCGCCGGGCCGGACAACTGGGGCAGCCTCTACTCGGCGGTCAAGAACGAGCTGGCCAGGAAAAAGCTCCTCCGCGAGAATGCGGATTACGACCGGCATCTGAAGCTCCTGGGACAGGAAAAGGCCAGGAACAGGAACAAGGCCCTGGAACTCGAAGAGATCCACACGGCCACCCTGGAGAATCTGATGACGGCTCTGGACCTGAGGGATGTCGAGACGTTCGGCCACTCCATCACCGTCGCCAAGTACTGCCAGACCCTTGCCAAGCTCGTCGGGATCACCGACGAAGGCGCGCTGGTTAATATCCGTAAAGGGGCCCTTCTCCACGACATCGGGAAGATCGCCATCCCGGACGCGATTCTGAAGAAACCCGACCCGTTGTCGGCCGCCGAATGGGAAAAGATCAAGCTCCACCCCGTCCTGGGCTATGGGCTGATCAGGGAGATCAAGCTGGTCAAGGAAGTGGGCCATGTCATCCTTTACCACCACGAGAAATACGACGGGTCCGGATATCCCAAGGGGCTGAAGGGAGAGGCCATCCCGCTCGAAGCCCGGATGTTCTCCCTGGCCGATGCCCTGGACGCCATCACGTCCCACCGTCCTTACCGGAAGGAGCGGGACTTCGAGACGGCCAGAAAGGAGATCTTGGACAACCGGCAGAGCCAATTCGACCCCATGGTCGTGGATGCCTTCTGCTCACTCGGGTTGGAGGAATGGGAAAAGATCCGCTACGAGACAACGAAAATCATGCCCGCGATGGAGACTTTTTCGGAATTGTTCAGCAAGCCGCCGGAATAGACGCTAGCATTGTCGGCATAAGTATTAGTGCTGAATGTCACTGCGAGCGAAGCGCGGCAGTCTCAGTTTGCACGATCGCCGCGTCGCTTCGCTCCTCGCGGTGACATACTATTGCATAAGCCATTACGCCCCTGGTCCGCGTTCACCCTTCCGTGCTTTGATGACTCGCGAAATGCCCCTCAAATCAGCGCACGACTCTATCTCCACCCAGCGCCAGTCGAAGAGGGAGAGGGCTTTCTCGACCTGCCCCTCCCCGACCTCGAAGAGAAGATGGCCGCCGGGTTTGAGGAAGGACGGTGAACCCTTGACCAGGCGCAGGATAAACTCCAGGCCAGTCTTCCCGCCGACAAGAGCCCGGCGGGGCTCATGGTCCCTGACCTCGGCGGGCAGGGTCTCCCAGTCGGCGGCGGAGACGTAGGGCGGGTTTGAAACGACAAGATCACACTTTCCTGCAAGGCCAAGGCCGCGGAGGGCGGAAAACAGGCTCCCTCTGACGAAATGCATATTCCCCAGCCGCTGATCGCGGGCATTGAGCTCCACATTGCGAACGGCTTTCGCCGACACATCGGTGGCGAATATGCGGGCCCCCGGCAATTCTTTGGCCAGGGCCAGGGCGATGTTTCCGCATCCCGTTCCGATGTCGACAATCGTCGGGTTCCGGCTGCCGGCAACCTCCAGCGCCTTCTCGACGATGAGCTCGGTCTCCGGCCGGGGGATAAGAACGCCGGGCAGGACGCGGAGAGACAGCGACCAGAACTCTTTCCTCCCGATGATGTAGGCCAGGGGGATTCCCGAGAGCCGTCTCTCTATGAGCCTCCGATACCTGAGCTCGTCCCGCTTGGGAACGAGCCGATGGGGGGAAGCCAGCCACTCGACCTCGCCTGTCCGGGTGGCCTCCAGAAGGAGAACCTTGGCTTCGACAGAAGGCGCCGGGACGTCCTGAAGAAGACTTCGGCCCTTCCGGAAAAGTTCCTGGAGGGTGCTCAACGGCCGACCTTGATCTCAGGAGGCGGCCGCCTGGCTTTCGAGCAGCCGGGCCTGGGTCTGGTGGATGATCTGATCGATGATCTCCCCCAGGTCGCCATCGAGAACGCCCTGGAGGTTGTGGACCGTGAGGTTGATCCGGTGGTCGGTGACGCGGGACTGGGGAAAATTGTAGGTCCGGATCTTCTCGCTCCTCTCCCCCGTCCCGACCTGGGAACGGCGGCTCCGGGCGATGGCCGCGTCCTGCTTGCTCTGAGCGATGTCCAGGAGCCGCGACCGCAGGATGCGCAATGCCCTTTCCTTGTTGCGGTACTGTGATTTTTCGTCCTGACAGGAGACGACGAGGCCGGAGGGCCTGTGGGTGACACGGATGGCGGTGTAGTTGCGGTTGACGTTCTGGCCTCCCGGACCCGATGCCCCGAACGCCTCGACCTTCAGGTCCTTGGGATCGATCTTCACGTCCACTTCGTCCGCTTCGGGGAGGACGGCCACGGTCGCGGTGGAGGTGTGGATGCGGCCGGAGGCTTCCGTCCGGGGGACCCGCTGGACGCGGTGAACGCCGCTTTCGTACTTGAGGGAGCTGTAAACGTTCTTGCCCCGGATGTTGACGATAATCTCCTTGAAACCGCCGATCGGCGAGATGCTGGTCTGCATGACCTCGAGCTGCCAGCCCCGGTTCTCGGCGAACCGGGAGTACATCCGGAAGAGGTCCTGGGCGAAGAGTGAGGATTCATCGCCCCCGGCGCCGGCCCGGATCTCCAAGATGACGTTCTTCTCATCGTGCGGGTCCTTGGGAAGCAACAGGATCTTGAGCTCCTCCTCGAGCTTCCCGGCCTTCTCCGAGAGCTCCCTGAGCTCGCTTTCGGCGAGGGCGTGGAGCTCGGCGTCGGCCTCCCTGTCGGCCAGAAGGAGCTCGGAATCCCGGATGTGCTTTTTGACCTTCTTGTAGTCCTCGTATTTTCTGACCAGAGGTTCGAGCTCCGCCCGTTCCTTGGAGACGTCCTTGAATTTCTGGGGGTTGGAGGGAAGGGCGGGATCGGAGAGAGCGAGGGTCAGGCGGCGGTACTTTTCCTCAATGCTCTCCAGTTCCTGAAAAAACATGGTCACTTTTTGCGGTCGCCATATTTCTTCCTGAACTTCTCGACGCGGCCGGCGCTGTCCATGAGCTTCTGCTTGCCCGTGAAGAACGGATGGCACTGGGAGCAAATCTCGACCCGGATCTCTTTCTTGGTGGAGCGGGTGAGAAAGGTGTTGCCGCAGGCGCAGGTCACCCGGCATTCCCCGTATTCGGGATGGATACCTTTTTTCATCGTCACAATCTCCTCGACAGCCCGCTCATTATACCAGATTTCCCGGTCACTTCAAAATCTAGGGGACATGCAAATTATGGGGACATTACCCGAATTTATCTCCCTCTCCTTTCGATGGGAGAGGGTCGGGGTGAGGGTGCTACTTTTCATCCTCCAGCTTGGCCTTGATCAGCTCGTCCAGCTTTTTCTCGTAGTCGTCCCAGTCTATCGAGAACCGGTGCTTGGGCTGGGCCTGTTTGACTTGGCGCTTGTACTCTCTGGAGTCACAGTAGTCTTTGAGTTCTTTGCGGAGGGGGATGATCTGCTCTTCGGCTCGCCATTCGTAGACGCTGCCGTCCTCCCGCCGCAGGCAGTTGAGGTAGACGATCCAGGCCAGGTGCTTGAAGGGGATATCGGGAAAGGCCTTCCGGATGGCCCGGACTTCGGCGGCCTTCTCCGGGTTGAGGAAATGGAAAAAGCGAGAAAAGAGGAGGGCGTTGTGGAAATAAGCGGGGAAGGCCAGGAGGCCATCCTTGCGCAGGAGGCGAGCGAGATAGAGGAATATATCGACGACCTTCTTGCGCAAGCCGAGGCCCGGGTGCTGCTGGCCGGGAAGGGGCGGCCTTTTCCGGGTGAAACCGAGGCAGGGATTCTGGAGGGTCAGCCATTCGAGGATCAGAAAATCGTATTCATAGAACCGGGGATCAAGATGCAGATAGTCTTTTTGTGCGAGGCGGCTTTCCCGGATCTTCAGGTCGACGATAAGCTTCTCCGGGTCCTTCTCTTCGTGGAAGATTCGGAGCCTTTGCACGGGATAGTCGGAGGAGTCGAGATCGAAGGCCAGGGGCAAGAGATCGCGGTCCCTGGCCTCGCGGTAGAAGTTCTTTTTCCCCAGGACGGACCGGACTTCGGTCATCGAAAACCGGCCGAGGAAAAGCGAGCTCGCTTTCTCCTCGAGCAGGTCGGAGAGGATGTCTTTTTCTTTTATCAGGGGGGAGTCCCGCCGGGCAAGGATCTCAGCCGGGTCGTCTTTTTTCATCTTCGGTTATATCGTCTTTGTCGTCTTTGTTGCGGGCGATTCATAGATATTTTCATATGGCATTCTAGTCGATTTCGCTTCCACCCGCAAGTCGCTCGCCATATAGTATAAAATTGTTATCTATGTCTCCGAACACCTGTTACCTATCTCCCCGGTCTATACACCCCAAGGGGCGGGAAGTTTCTAAACCCCTCTGCCTGGATGGAAGAGGGTGTGGGAGAGGGTGGGAAAGAGCTTGGGAAAAGAAGCGCAGGGAGAGGGTGAGAGAAGAGCTAATAGTAACGCAATAAAAAAATGTCATTGCGAGGAGTGGAGCAACGAAGCAATCTCACCATAAGAAAGGAGATTGCTTCGCTTTCTTCGTGCGCTCGCAATGACAACGCAACATCATTCATTGCGCTTACATTAGTATGGAGGGGAATTAGTGAGGAGGGAGGAAGCGCGCTACGTTCAGAGAAAGAACGACAGGGTGTCGTCCCCGATGGTCACGGCCTTGGCGATTCGGAAATATTTCTGGTCGGGTACGATCTTAAAAAAATGCCGCAGCACGATCAGCCCCCCTTTCTTGAGGACCTTTCTTTTCTCGATGACCTTGAGCGGATTCCGTTCCTCGAGAAGCTTGTAGGGGGGGTCGAGGAAAACGAGGTCGAAGGCCGCCTTTTCCTTGGCCAGCTGGATGACCGCCCGGTTGAATTCCTTATG
>DATKXS010000047.1:0-13150 GCA_035528895.1 Candidatus Desulfaltia sp. | reverse complement strand
GATCATCAGGAGGAGTTCCAGAAAGTACTTCCTCTGAGTGCCAAAGGGACGTTCAGCCTGAAGAACGTCAACGGCAATGTGGCCGTCACCACCTGGAAAGAAGAGAAGGTGGAGATCAAGGCCTTGAAGAAAACCAACAGGGATCCCGAAAACCTGCAGAAGGTGAAGATCGAGGTGGCCTCGACAACCGATTCCGTCACGGTGGATACCATCTACCCGAAAGGCAAGAACACGGGCGTAAGCGTTGATTACGAGGTGAAGGTCCCGGAGGGAATCCGGCTCTCCGAGGTCCACACCGTCAACGGCGGGCTGAACCTGACCGGTCCTTTCGGCTGGGCCGACGCCTCGACGGTCAACGGCGGGATTCATATCGAGAACGCTTCCGGCGAACTCATTCTGGAGACGACCAACGGCGACGTCAAGGCCGTCAACGTCAGGGGCGGCATCAAGGCCAATACGACTAACGGAAGCATCCAGCTCGACCTCAAGGTCCTTGAGGCCGATGTCCGGGCCGAAACGACCAACGGCGGGATCGTTCTACGGTTGAGCGCCCCCCAGGAGATCAATGCCACCCTGGATGCCAGAACCGTCAACGGCAGCATTTCCTTCGACTTTCCGGTCACCGTCCAGTCCCTGGAAAAATCGAAACACCGGCTCCAGGGACAGATCGGCCAAGGCGGACCGCTCGTCTCGCTCAAAACCGTGAACGGTTCAATCCGCCTGACCCGTTAAAAGATTCGACAGGCGTCGAGAGAATTGGTAGACTGAGCCTTCAACCCTCGATTGAGAAGGCTCAAGATTGAAGATCCAGTTTCTAGGCGCCGCCCAGCAGGTCACAGGATCCTGTTTTTTCATCGAGGCGGCCGGCCTCAGGCTGCTCGTCGACTGCGGTCTCTTTCAGGAAAGAGCCTATCTCGAGAGGAACTGGGCACCGTTCCCCATCTCTCCCGAAACGATCGATTTCGTCCTCCTCACCCATGTCCATCTTGACCACTCCGGCCTTCTCCCCAAGCTCGTCCGTGACGGCTTTCACAACAGCATCCTGGCCACCTCGGCCAGCGCGGACCTCCTCTCGATCGTCCTCCGCGATGCCGCCCAGATCCAGGAAGAGGATGCCGCCTACAAGAAGAAGCGTCACCAGAAGGAGGGGCGCCGGTCCCGCTACCCCGAGGTCCCGCTCTATAAGGTCGCCGACGCCGAAAAGGTCGATGGCCTGATCAAAGGCGTTCCCTATGATAAAAGAATCGTCCTTGCTAAGGACGTATCCGTCCGCTTCCGGGAAGCGGGCCATATCCTCGGTTCGGCCGTTATCGAGCTGACCACCCGCGCAGGAAAGAAATCCTTCCCGACGATTTTCAGCGGCGACCTCGGACAATGGAACAAGCCGCTCATCCGCGATCCCGCGGTTCTCGAGCGGGCCCGGGCGGTGGTCATGGAGTCCACCTACGGAGACCGGGATCATAATGATCCGGCCGAAATCGAAACCCTGCTCAGCCGGATCGTCAAGGAAACCGCCAAGGCCGGTGGAAACGTCGTTATCCCGGTCTTCGCCGTGGAGCGCGCCCAGGAGCTGATGTTCTATCTCAGCCGCCTCGTCCGGGAAAGACGGATTCCGCGCCTGCCGGTTTTCCTGGACAGCCCGATGGCGACCGATGTCACAGACGTTTTCCGGCGACATCCGGAATGCCTGGACAGGGAGACTCTCGACCTCTTCCGTTCCGGCCAGTCTCCTTTTCAATTTCCCGGCCTGCGCTACGTCCGGTCCCAGAAGGATTCCAAGGCCATCAACAGCCTGCGAACCCCTCTGATCATCATGGCGGGCTCGGGCATGTGCACCGGAGGCCGGATCAAGCATCATCTTGTCAACAACATCGACCGTCCCGAGTCCACCATCCTATTTGTGGGCTATCAAGCCTCAGGCACCCTCGGCCGCCAGATTATCGAGCGGCCATCCAAGGTTCGGATCTTCGGCCAGCCCCGCCTCTTGCGGGCGCGGGTCGAGCAGATCCACAGCTTCTCCGGACATGCCGACCGGAGCACGCTCCTTCGCTGGCTCGGCCACTTCCAACCCCCGCTACCGACCCTTTTCCTGACCCACGGCGAAAAAGAGGTTGTTCGCGGACTGGCCGAATCGCTCCGCAGAGAGAAAGGCTTCGACGTCGTTGTCCCCGGCTATAGAGATGTCCAGGAGTTCTGAATCTTCCGGAAACCCTTGACATTCTGGAGGGTTTTCATTAAAAAAATTTCTGGACATCATGCGGCTTCCTCCGACCAAAAGAATTGGGAAGGGGGAGAAGCCTATCGAATCAGAAGCGATGAAATGAGAATGACCAGCGGGCCCGCACGGTCCTCGGTCCTGGCCAAGGCCGTGGGCGCCGCCCTCTTCCTGGTGATTATCGCCGCTATCGTTTCTCTCCCGGTCCTGCTTCCCAGCTGCCGGAAAAATGCCTCGCCTTCCGTCCAGACCGTCAAGAGAGAAAAGATCCTCATCTCCACGATCAAGCGCGGTTTCTTCAAGGAGACCATCAGCCTCAACGGAAAAATCTTGCCCGTGAACATCGTCTACCTGGATGCTCTGGAGGGAGGCCGCGTGGATAAGATTTTCGTCGAGGTCGGCTCGATGGTCGACCAGGGCGATCCCATTCTCCAGATGACCAACACGAACCTTCTCATGGATATCATGTTCCGGGAGTCCGAGCTTTTCCAACAGAGCAATAACCTCCGCAACACCCGCTTGTCCATGGAGCAATACAAGCTGCAACTCAACCAGCAGTTCACCGACATCGAGAACAAGCTTCAACAACAGCGTCGCGTCTACGAACGCTACAAAGAACTTGAAAAAGACAGCCTCATCTCCCGGCACGAATACGAACTGGCCAAGGACCAGTATGAATACCTGGTCAAGCAGAAGGACCTAACCGTCGAAAGCCAGAAGAGCGAATTGAAGTTCCGGCAGGCCCAGATAGAGGCGCTCGAGGAATCCCTGAACCGCATGCAGGCGAACCTGGATATCGTCAAACAGCGGCAGGAAAACCTGACCCTCGTCGCTCCCGTCCTCGGGCAGCTGACCTCGCTGCTTGCCTCTATCGGGGAGTCTGTCTCCCCAGGCGCCCGGCTGGGTCAGATCGATCAGTGGGATTTGTTCAAGGTCATGACGGACATCGACGAGCGCTATATCGCCCAAGTCAAGATCAAAGATGTCGGGGAGTTCGAATTCGCCGGCCAAACCTATAAAGTGGACGTTCGAAAGATCTACCCGGAGGTTAAAGACGGCAAATTCGAGGTGGACCTCGAATTCGTCGGCGAACATCCTTCCGGACTCAAGCGCGGCCAATCCCTGCAAATCCGGCTGAACCTCGTCGACAGCATCGAGTCTCTGTTCCTGGCCAGGGGAGACTTCAGCCGGTCATCCGGAAACAGATGGGTCTACGTCCTGGACGAGACCGGAAAGGCCGCGGTCAAGAGAAGGATCCGGACGGGAAGACAGACCCCCCAGTTGTTTGAGGTCCTTGAAGGAGTGACCGAAGGAGAGACCGTAATCGTCTCATCCTACGAAAGCTTCAAGAATTGCGATCGCCTGATCCTGAGATAGCCCTTCTCCTGCCGCCGCTGCGCATCCCGCCGGATCCACCGAATCAGACGGTTGGATAGATGGCAAGGCCATTATGGAGGTCTAAGATGAGCAAAAAAATCAGAAGCGCCCTGGTCGTCTGCGCGCTGCTCGAGCTGGTGCCGCTGGCGGCCCAGACGTCGCCGAAATCCCTTTCGTTACAGGACTGCATCCTTATCGCCATGAAAAACAACCTGGGCATCCAGTCGGCCGTCCTGAGCCCGCGGCTGGCCGAAACCCAGGTCGTCTGGGCCAAAGAAAAATTTTTGCCCCGCCTATCGTTCGGCCACAGCCGCCAGAGCAACAGCTCCGCCTCCTATTCTTTCATCGACGCGGCCGAAAAGGTCACCAGCCGGTACAACGACCTCTCCGCCTCGGTCTGGCAGGCCATCCCCACGGGCGGCGCCCTCAGTGTCTCTCTGAGCGGCTACAAGAGCGAGTCCAATCGGAGCTTTCAGACCATCAATCCCCGGTATGGCAGCACGCTGAGTTTTAGCTTCAGCCAACCCCTCCTGCGGAATTCCGGGTCCAAGATGAGCCGGCGCGAGATCATCATCTCCCAGAACAACAGGGACATCTCCGAGAGCCATCTCCAGTCCGTTCTCCTCGACACGGTCTTCATGGTCGAGCAGGCTTACTGGAACCTGATCTATGCGATCGAAAACCTCAAGGGCATGCAGCAGTCGCTGGATCTGGCCCAGGACCTGCTCTCCAAAAACAAAAGGGAGGTTGAGGTGGGTATGGTGGCCCCGATCGAGATCCTGAGCGCGGAGGCCGAAGTGGCGACGCGCGAGGCGGACATCCTGCAGGCCGAGATTGCGGTCGTCAACAGCGAGGACCTCCTCAAGACCATCATCAATATCGGAGCTGCGGAGGAAAGCGAACCGGTCCACATCCAGCCTTCGGACGAGCCGATCCAGGAGGCCGTGGAGGTCAGCCTGGATGAGGCCCTCAAGATCGCTCTGGCCAACCGGCCGGACCTCCAGATGACCCGGATCGGCCTGAAGAACAGGGAGATCAACGTCGCCTACGCCAAGAACCAGACCCTTCCGGACCTGAACCTCTACACCTCCTATTGGAGTCCCGGAATTTCCGGGACCCAGCTCCTCTACCAGGACGACAATCCTCTGACCGGTGTCGTCGTCAGCAAGGTCCCGCGAGGCTCGGGAGCGGCCCTCAGCGACGCCCTCGGCCTCAGGTATAGCAACTGGCAGATCGGCTTGCAGGCCAGCTTCCCGGTTTCGATCTTCACCTCCAGGGCCCAGTACGAAGTCTCAAAAATCAGCTACGAACAGGCCCTGGTCGACCTGACGAACCTCGAGCAGCGGATCTTCCTCGAGATCCGGACGGCGGTGCGGGCCGTGGAGATCAACTCCAAGAGGGTGCTCGGCTACCGTGCGGCTCGGGAGCTGGCCCAGAAAAAGCTGGAGGCGGAGGAGAAAAAACTCAAGGTCGGTCTGACCACGAACTACGTCGTCCTCCAATACCAGAGAGACCTGGCCAATGCCAAGACCGCGGAGCTCAAAGCCGTGATCGAATACAACCTGGCCCTGGCCTACCTCGATAAATCGCTCGGGACAAGCCTTGAAAACAAGAGCATCAAGTTCACCAACCTGTGAACGACCGAAGAGAGGAATTAGTGGTGCGTCACACAAACAACTTGGCTTTAGAACGATCTATGAAGACGCGCCACCGCAGGGGAGTTTGAGGGGGACGGCGTCGTTCCCCTCAGGGGGTCAGCGGAGCGAAGCGAAGCGCCGAGGGGGGAGCTTGACTCCCCCCTGGAAGTGTCCCGTCTCTGGGGAGGACTTGGCCGAAGAGATTTACGAGACGGGACACTAGGGCTCGGCCTATTTAAGAGCGATGGTCCTGGTGGTGATTCCGCCCTTGAGCGAGTCGTAAGTGAGCTCCACCCACTGTTCTTGATCGTGACATCGATCTGGAAAAGGATATCCTCGAGAATTGTTCGAAACCCGGGAACTTCAATAGACGCATCATCTTTTTTTCTGCAGCCGTCGCGTCGTCATCGAACGCTCCGGGTAGAGGTTGATGCGCATTGAGTGTGATTTTCGAGGGACCATCATGCAGGCTTCGGTCAGCCTGACCCCGATCCTTTCGGCCGGGACCATGGCGAAGAGAAAGCGCTGTTCGCAGAGGTCCCAGCCGCGGTAGCCCGGGCTGAAGCGCCTGCTCGGCCAGAGCCCCAGCTGCAGGCTCCTTTCGACGATCACCTCCTCGACGCGCCAGATGACCTCCTTGGTGGCCTCGGAAGCCAGCCCGTCGAGGATCAGTCCCTGCAGGACGTCGCCGTCCTGGAAGAGACGGGCGATCTCCTCCTCCGCCGGCGGGCCGATCGTGCTCACGGCCAGGACGACCTTCGACGCTCCCTCGAACACGGGATGGCGGTTGGTCTCCTCGTAATCGAAGATCCCCCAGATCGCCTCGGGCCGGAGAAGGCGAAGGAGCTTATCTTTCCCCTCTTCCAGAGACCGTTTCAACCCGGCATCGATCTTGTCATAGGGGCGCTTGTCGCCGATTCGGGAAAGGACCTTTCGCAGCTCGAGGACGAACGAAAAATCCTGGATGATCTCTATGCCCATTATGATAATTCTTTTCCTGTTTGGTCGGCTACGGCCAGCTCTTGAATTCGAGGCCTCGTACGAACTGATCCTGGAACTCCGGGTCGGAAGCCAGGGATATATAGCGGATCTTTCCGACCAGAGACTCGATCTTTTTCCGTTCCTCTTTAGCCACAAGAAGAAGCCGGGCGCCGGCGAGCGACGAGTTGCCGATGAAGACAATCTTCCCTTCTTCGACAGCGGGGAGAAGGCCGATCGCCGTGGTGTTCCGGATGTTGAGATAATTTCCGAAGGCGCCGGCGATATAGATCCCGTCGAGTTTCTGAGCGGACAGGCCGGCCGCCTTGAGCATCAGCCGGATGCCGCTCTTGATGGCGGCGCAGGCAAGTTGCATCTGGCGGACATCGTCCTGTGTCAGCACGATGCCGTCCGCCACCGCGAGTTTCTTTGCGGAACTCCGGATGGCGCCGCCGGGCGCGATCTCGCCCCGCGCCAGGTACACGGCCGTGAGGTCGATGAGCCCGGTCCCGCAGACCCCGCGGGGAAGGCTGTTTCCGATGGTGAAGACCCGGAGAGCGCCGGCATCTTCGGCCTTGTAGACGGCTCCCGGCAGGGCCGGGAGGCCGCAACTGATATTCATGCCCTCGAAAGCCGGGCCGGCGGCCGTCGAGGTGGCCATGAGTTCCTCAGCTGCTTTGAGGACGATCTCGCCGTTCGTCCCCAGGTCGATGAACATATAGTTCCCGGGCCGGGTGGCCAGGCCCGAGGCCAGAAGACCAGAGGAGATATCTCCTCCGACAAAGCTCTTGATGTTGGGTGCGAAATAGACCTTTCCCCGGGGATAGATACCGAAGCCGACGTCGTCTGCCTCGAGGGCAGGGAGGCGGGAAAAAACGGCATGGTAAGGAGCTCTGGCCAGCGTATCGAGCGAAACGCCGAGCAGGAGATGGTTCATGGCGGTATTGCCCGAGACGACGGCCTCATAGACGGAAGACGGTGGGATACGGTTGCGCACGAGCAACCGGCGGATCATCTGATTGAGGGTTTCGAGGACGAGGCCGCGGAGTTCGCCGGTATTCTTCGCGCCGGCCAGCGCATAGGTGATACGGGAGATGACATCCGCTCCGCGCTCGGATTGGCTGTTCAGGGCCGCTTCCAGGTCGAGGCTCTTTCCGGACTCGACGTCGACCAGCTCCATCACCAAGGTGGTCGTCCCCACATCGATAGCCAGGCCGAAATTCCGGCCGATCGTCGTCCCCGGCTCGACGGCGACGACCTCCTTTTCCCGGTGGACGACGACTGTCGCCCTGTAGCCGGCCTGTTCCAGGGTGCGGCCCAACTCTCTCAGAATTTCCGGCTGGATCTTCAGCTGCTTCGTTCCCAATCCGGAGAGAATCAGGTCGAATAGGGAATCCGGAGAAGAGATCTCCGGCTTTTCGAGCTCGAGATAATACTTTCTGACCGCAGGGTCGGGGGAAACGACGGAGTGGGGGATGGAAGGCAGGATAGGAACATCCTCATGGGTGGAAGATACAGGGACGTTGATCTCGAGGTCGCCGTCGATCTCGAACTGGCAGGACAGCCGGTGGGCGGCGCCAAGGCCCCTTTCCTTAAGCCAGTATCGCTCCCGCTCTCCGGCGTCCGGCGTCCGGCCGCCGACGATCTCGACGAAGCATTTCCCGCAGAGGCCTCTCTTGTTACAGTAAAGGTTGAGCGGAATCCCGGCCTGCCGGAGCTTATCGGCCAGGATCTCTTTTCTTTCGGCCGGGATAGTCCGGCCGTGGGAAAGGACTTTGATTGTGTGCGCCATTGAACCTAAAAATCCCTACTAGGTTATATTTTTCGAGGCGTTTTGACAAGAGAGGAAAGGCTGTGCTAAGTTCGCCCCCTGATGACCAGAGGTCTTTGGTATCCGCCGGGCCTGATCTACGACGGAATTCTCGAGCCTCCCCTGCGTAGAATCCGGAAAAAAGTTCGAAACCTCATCATCAAGCATGATCTTTTTCCCGTCCTCGACCTCTGCTGCGGGCCGGGCGCGCAGGTCCGTTGGCTGGCCGGGCAGGGGAGGTTCTCCTGCGGATTGGACATCAACCTCGGGATGCTGAAGTATGCGGCCAGCCGCCGCGATGATATCCCTTTTGTCTGTGCGGACGCCGCTCGGACGCCTTTCCGACGGGCGGCCTTCAAAGGGATCGTCGTCTCCTTCGCCCTTCACGAGAAGCCGGCGGAGCTCCGGCCGCGTCTCCTCGCCGAAGCGAAACGGCTGCTCGGGCCCGATGGCCGGATCGTCCTGGTCGACTTCGAGGAGCCGTGGGACCGGGCATCACGGCTGGCCTGTCTTTACCTCCGGCCGATCGAGCGTCTGGCGGGGAACGACCATTTCCGGAACGGCCGTGATTTTTTCGCCAAAGGAGGCCTGCGCGCTCTGCTCAGGGAAAACGGCCTTCGAGAAGAGGAGCGCTGTGATATATCGGCCGGGACATGCGCAATCGTCGTCGCCGCACCACGATAAAGCGATCAGCGCCACCGAATGTTCCCGCTTTATGGATAGATGGATAACCTGAGTCGGCGATTCATCTGTCTTTCAGGTTAGACATGGACGCTCGATTCAGGTATAAGAATATTTCCCGCACGTTGGAGGAGGTCATGATGCCGACGATTCCCCGCCTCTTTCTTGACCTGACAGATACCTTCCAGAAACCGGCCCTGCTCCTCTATAAGAAAGACGGCCGATACCTGTCCCTCTCAACCGCAGAGGTTCGTCAGGAAGTGGAGCGCCTCGCCCTGGGACTCAAGGGCCTGGGCGTCGGTCCAGGCGACAAAGTCATCCTGCTCGCCGAGAACAGCCCCTGGTGGGTGATGACGGATTACGCCGTACTCGGGATCGGCGCGATCACGGTCCCTATCTATCCCTCCCTGGTCCCTGACCAGATCAAGTATATCATCAATGACTCGGACTCCAAGGTCGTGATCGTATCGGACGGGAAACTCTGGGACAAAGTAGCGGCAATCAGGCAGGACCTCCCCGGAGTCGGCCATTTCGTTTCCTTCGAGGAGCGGCCGGCGGAGTCCGTCCTGCCCCTCGAAGAGCTCAAAGCCAAAGGAGAAAAATCGCGGATGGCCGACCCGCGCCTTTTCGAGGAGACGGCCCGCTCCATCAAACCGGACGACCTCGCTTCGATCATTTATACGTCCGGCACGACCGGCATCCCGAAGGGCGTTATGCTCACTCATGCCAATTTCGCAAGCAACATCGAGACGCTGGCTTCGATCATCCCGTTCGGCGACCAGGATACGGATCTCTCCTTCCTGCCGCTCTCCCACGTTCTGGAACGGCTGGTCACGTTCGCCTTTATGTCCCGGGGAGTCTCCATGGCCTACGCCGAGAGCGTCGAGACCGTGGCCGAGAACCTGCTCGAGGTGAGGCCGACCATCATGGTCAGCGTTCCCCGGCTGTTCGAAAAGATCTACGCCAAGGTCATGGACAGCGTGCTGGCCGGCTCGACGCTCAAGAAAAAGATCTTCTTCTGGGCTTTGAGAGTGGGGAAGGAGTTCGGCGAGAAGACATTGCAGAAGCAGCCGGTCCCCGCCTCCCTCCAGCGGCGCCGGAGGATCGCCCACCGGCTCGTTTTCTCCAAGATCCTGGAAAAGACCGGCGGCCGGGTGCGCTTTTTCGTCTCGGGCGGCGCGCCGCTGGCCAAGGACATCGCCGAATTTTTCTACGCCCTGGGAATCGTCGTCCTGGAAGGCTACGGCCTGACAGAATCCTCCCCGGTGATCGCCGCGAATACTTTCAATGACCTGAAGTTCGGAACGGTAGGCAAACCGATTCCCGGAGTGGAGGTGAGGATCGCCCCCGACGGAGAGATCCTGGCCAGAGGGCCGAACATCATGAAAGCCTACTACAAGAAAGAAGAGGAGACGCGGGAAGCTCTGGAGGGAGGCTGGCTCCACACCGGGGATATCGGCCATCTTGATGAGGAAGGCTTTCTGGTCATTACCGACCGGAAAAAGGACCTCATCGTCACCTCCGGCGGAAAGAACGTGGCGCCTCAGCCCATCGAGAACATGCTCAAGCAGAATCCCTGCATCGCCAACGCCGTCATCATCGGGGGCAGCCGGAAGTTCATTTCGGCCCTGATCGTCCCGAACTTTGAGAAGGTCGAAGACTACGCCCAGAAAAGCGGGATCCGCTATGTCAACCGGAGAGATCTGGTCCAGAATGAAGCCATCGTCCGCTTGCTCCTCGAAGAGGTGGACAGGAGCACTCCGGGCTTGGCGCCCTACGAGAAGGTCAAGAAGATCGCCCTTCTGGAGAGGGACTTCGAGATTGCAGAGGGCGAGATCACCCCGACCCTCAAGGTCAAGCGGAACGTCATCGAGCGAAAATACAAAGAACTCATCGATTCCCTTTACCGGGAATAGAAAGGAGCGGCCATAGGAGGCGCGGCCGTCGGAGCGGGATTCGGGATCATCTCCCTGGCCGGGTTCGCTCTCGGCCTGTTTTGCGGCATCGGCGGGCTGGCCGTCGGCTATATCGCTGTCGGCGGGATAGCCATCGGCATCTATTCCCTCGGCGGGCTTTGCCTGGGTCCTTACACGATCTATAACGATCCCGGCATGTTGAAGATCCTGGAATCGCTGTTCCATCGCTAGGGGCGATCGAGGCGGCCTGAGGATCGGGCACACAGAAGAATGCTAAAGAGGGTTGAGACGTTCCTCTTGGGTGCAGCGGCGTTTTCTGTTATTCTTTCGAGCATAGTCCTGAGTCTGTCGGATGGGCTGAACATCTTCTTTTCAGGAGTGGGAACTATGGAGATCAAGATCACGAGCAAGGCTTTTGCGGAAGCGGGGATGATCCCGCGAAAGCACACCTGCGACGGCGAGGACGTATCGCCGCCGCTGGCCTGGACGGGAGTGCCCCATGGAGCTAATTCCATGGCGCTCATCAACGATGATCCGGACGCGCCGATGGGGCCCTGGGTTCACTGGGTCCTCTACGACCTTCCCCCTAGCGTCGGGGGGCTCGGGGAGGCCGTGCCGCCAGACAAGGAGCTTCGGAACGGCGCCAAGCAGGGGCGCAACGACTTCCGTAAGATCGGCTACGGCGGCCCCTGCCCGCCCAGCGGCACACACAGATATTATTTTAAGATCTATGCTCTGGATGTGATGCTCGGTCTTCCGGCGGGTGCGACCAAAGCGGACCTTCTGAAAGCCATGCAGGGTCACATCCTGGCCGAAGGCCAGTTGATGGGCAAATACAAGCGATAGCCCGAAACCCAATTTTTTTCGGCTTTTCGCCCGGGTCGACTTATTCAGCCATCGTGGATATCGCCTCGAATGTCTTTTCGAGGTCTGCAGGAACATCCGGATTTCGGCCGGCCAAGAACCGGATCATCCTTTCTCCACCGGCGTAGAAGCTCACCCGGGTGAAAGCCCCCCGGAGCCCGCCGATAGACCAAGAGACGTCCCTTGAGCTTCTGCTCACAGGCCAAGTACTGATGACAGTGGACGAACTCATGGAAGATCAGAACATATCCTTCCATGGAATCGAACACTTCTCCGGTCACCACGCAGGCGGGCTGGCCGTCGAGGACTTCGAGCGGAAAGGCGGCCCTAACGCCCTTGGGGATCGTCATTGGCGCCGGCGTCCGGGTATCGAACTCGTAACACTTCCGGGTCTCGTCCGGCTTGAAGATGAGGAGGTCTTCCCCCTCGGAGATCGCGACCGGATGGATGGTTGCCAGAAGGGGATGGATGTCCTTGATCTTATCGCGGAGGGCAAAGACCTCCCGGAGGGAATCGGCATAGGCGGAGACCGCCTGGGATCGGGCGGGTGATTTCCCGTCCGCCAGCAGAGCGAGTTGTAGAAACCCCACTCCGATGATCAACCTGGAAAACAAGCCTCTTTTCATATCTCCTCCAAGAACCGCCCGTTTTCTTTTTATACTGCTCAGCCGCTGGAAAAGTTGCGGCCTTCTCCATCTACTCACATGGATCCTGGCCGTAAGCCGTGTGGCACCGCTAAGTCAGACGATGTCTCCGGTGTACTTGGTAAGGAGTTTCGTTCTCAACTCCCGGTACATCTTGACGATCTGCTCCATCCTCGAGATCGTCAGGTCCGTCAAGAATTTCCTGGCCTTGGCCGCGTCCCCCTGGAACATTTCTGCCGCTTTTTTCTCGACATCCGGCTGAGCCGAAAAATATCCGGCCTCTATCGGATCACGGACCTCTCTCAAGTCTTTGACTGCGGACTGCCAGCGCAGCCACATCAGCTTCTCCACGAAGTCGACCGCCCAGCGCGCCGAATCCTCGCTGTAGGCACTGAAGTCGTAGATCTTGTATAGGAGGGAGACATCCGTGACTCCCGCATAGATAGGCACGTAGGTGCTGACAAACGGGTTGTCTACATAGAACCAGTAGATGCCGCCGACCGGATCCGGAAGCCAGGAGCGGAGCTGCGCCACCATCCCGTAGCCTTGGGTGGCGATGGTCCGATGGTGGCGGATCCGGAGGACCGTCTCCATTTCGCGGGGAAGAAATGGTGTCGCCATGGGGCTCTTCTCGTATCGACCGCCGCCGCCCGGGACCATCCAGGCCGGGTCCCAGGTCATATCATAAATGGTGTCTTCGAAGGCGGAGCGCTGAAAAGCGATGATGTCCTGGACGGAGAGTGGTTTTTCCGGTTTGACCGAGAAAGGATAGAACGCCGCCCCCTCGATCGGCTGACCATAAAGAGTCCCCGGTCCGGCGGGGCCCTCGATCCTTCGTCTCGGCCATTCTTTAAACGAGGGCGCAACCGTGCTGTAGATCAGCCAGAGCCGGCTCAGGCTTCCTTCCTGGACCGGCGGGGCATACGCTTCCTGCCAGATGAAGGGCCGGCCGGAGGCCGGATCGTGCCAGCCGCGATCGATGGCCTCCTGCAGGTAGTTCGGCGAAGCCATGAAGTCCGGGTTCTGGA
>DATKXS010000046.1:0-2657 GCA_035528895.1 Candidatus Desulfaltia sp. | reverse complement strand
CCATGATCTGGGCGAAGACGGTAGGCTGAGTGTTCATCGGTCGCTCCTTGTAATTCCGGGCCAAAAGAGCGACGATAATACAAAATCGAGTTCAAATCGATTACGGCTAAAATGGCCTGTATCCTCTTTACTATGTGCATGATGGAAGACTTTTCATTTTCGACGATTGGACACTACTGCCTCAATGTATTAATTTCTCATGGCCCTGCGGGCCACCCGCGAACGATGAAAATCCCCCTCCTCCCCACCTCCTCCCCCCAGGGGAGGAGGATATGTAGGGAGTGCGCCCATTTGCTCTTCACCCCACCTGGAAGAGGATTTCTGAATGGCCCATCTGATTCCTCCCCCCTCGTGGGGGAGGATGGAGGAGAGGGGGATTTTCTAGGTAATCCCCCTTTATCTCTGGAAAAGTGGCGAGAAATAGAGAATCACGAAAAGGATGACGGCGACCACGATCACCGAAAGCCCGACATCCAGGCGGTTCCAGCTGGCCCGTGAACTGGCCTTGTCGGCGGCCACGGTCGTGGCATAGGTCAGGCCCTGGATTTCCTCCACCGCGGGAGCACGCGTCAGGAGGCTGACCGCAACCATGACGGCTATGCAGACGAGGAACAGGGCCACACAGAAATAGAGGAAACTGACGGTGGCGAACTGGTGGAGCCAGCCGGAAAGGCTGCCCTTGTTGAGCTCGGCCACCAGCCTCAGGATGCCCAGGACGAACCCGCCGACAAGAGCGGCGACCGCGCCCTTGGAATTGATCCGCTTCCAGAAGACTCCAAGGAGGAAGACGGCGGCGATCGGCGGGCCCAGATAGGACTGGACGCTCTGGAGGTAGTGGTAGAGCTCACCGGAGATATTCTTCATCAGCGGGATCCAGAGCACTCCCGTCAGTACGACTACTCCTGTGGCCAGACGGCCGACCCGGACGAGGGTCTTTTCGGAGGACTGCGGCCTCAATTTCTTGTAGATATCCATGGTGAAGATCGTCGAGCAGGAGTTGAAAACCCCGGCCAGCGAGCTCATCAGCGCCGCCAGCAGCCCGCCGACGACGAGACCTCGCAACCCGATGGGGAGCAGCGCCCGGACCATGACCGGAAAGGCCATGTCGGCCCGGTCGAGCTGGATCTGGCCCGACTGAGCCAGGGCAAAGGCCATCACACCCGGGAGGACGAAGATGAAAAAGGGCGAGAGCTTGAGATAAGAGGCGAAGATGCTGCCGCGCCGCGCCTGGGTCTCGTTCCGGGCCGCCAGGGCCCGCTGAACGATATATTGGTCAGTGCACCAGTACCAGAGACCGACGATCGGCGGCGCCAGGACCATGCCCAGCCAGGGGAATTCCGGGTGGTTGAGGGGGAGGAAAAGGTTGAGGTGGCTGCTCCCGGCGATGGAGACCAGTTTCCCCCAGCCGCCGATCTTGATCAGTCCGGCGACCGTCACCAGGGCGGCTCCGAGCAGAAGGACGACCGCTTGCATCGCCTCGGTATAGACCACGGCCCGCAACCCGCCTACGACCGTGTAAATGCCGGTCAGGAGGACGACGATCAGCGCCCCCGTCCAGAAGTCGATGCCCATGAGGACCTGGAAGACCACGGCACCGGCATAGACGTTCACCGCGACCTTGGTCAGGACGTAGCTGATCAAGGCCACAAGAGACAGAAACCAGCGGGCCGTCGGCGAGTAGCGTTTTTCCAGGAATTCGGGCATGGTGAAGACGCGGCTGCGCATATAAAAAGGGATGAAGACCCAGCCCAGGACCAGGACGAGCCAGGAATGGAGCTCGTACATACCCATGGCCACCCCGGTCTTGGCCGCGGTCCCGGCCAGCCCGACGATGTGCTCGGCGCCGATGTTGGAGGCGAAGATGGAAGCGCCGACGATGAACCAGCCGATGTGCCGGCCGGCCAGGAAATAGTCGGTCGAGGTGTCCTGCCTCTGCCTCATCCCCCACCAGGCGATGCCCATGACGACCAGGAAATAGGCGCCGACGACGATCCAGTCCAAGGCTTGGAATGCGTTCATGCCCTCTCCTCCTGGAACAGGCTCGATCTCTCTTCCACCGGCCCGGCGATCCCGGACCCGGTGAAATCGTCTTTAACCGCTCAGAACTTCCGGCTCAGCCCGGCGATGAAGGTGACGTCGTTCTTCTTGATCCCCGAGCCGACCGGCTTGTTGTCGTAGCTGTCGATGAGAGTGAGCTTGACCGACCAGCTCTTGGCGATGGCGGTCACCAGATTGGCCTCCAGCCGGAGAAAATACCGGCTGAGTTCGGAGATGTCGGGGTCGATCTCTACTCTTTCGTTGAACTCGGATGTCTCGGCGATCTTCCAGACAACCTGCTGGCCGAATTTCAAACCTGTATAGCTGTCCGTATCGCCGGTGTTGTAATACTTGGTGACGACCTGGGACAGACCGGCGTCCAGGCCCAGAGTTACAGTCTCCGCGGCGACAACCATGTATCCGAGACCGACGGCGGGAAAGATGCGATAGCTGTAGTTCTTGAACCTGTCCCTTGCTACCTGGAGCTCATAGTAAGAGTAAAAACGCCCCGTGTGCAGCCAGTCAAGGCGGCTGGCCATCAGAAGATTTTCGGCGTTCGTTTCCCCGTCCATTTCGCCGAATAGATAGATCGCCTTGTTGGCCCACATCAAAGTATTGGC
>DATKXS010000045.1:0-11218 GCA_035528895.1 Candidatus Desulfaltia sp. | reverse complement strand
ACCTGGGATCAGGCTGAGAAAAAAATCAGGTTCAAGCTTAAGCAGACCCAGGATTTTTCCCTGGGAATCCCGGTTTTCAGGACTCCGGTGGATATCGCGGTCGTCACTTCCGCCGGGAAACAGACTCACAGGGTCCGGATCGAGAGCCGTGAGGAGGAATTCGTCTTCGAGGCAGAGGAGAAACCCCTGCTGGTCAGGTTCGATGAGGGCAATTATTTACTCAAGGAGTGGACCTTTCCCAAGGCCAAATCCGAGCTGCTCTATCAGATGACCGAAGACGACGTGATCGGCCGGATGTGGGCGGCCTCCGAGCTCCTCAAATTCAAGGACGACCCGGAGGCCGTGAAAGCCCTGATCGCCTGCGCCGAAGCCGACCCTTTCTGGGCCGTCCGGCAGAGCGCCGTCGAGACCCTGGGCCGGATCGGAGACCCGGGACTCATCAAGATGCTCAAGGCAATGAGTGAGGACGAAAACTCCAAGGTCAGGATCGCGGCCCTGTCCGCCCTCGGAAGCTTCAGAGACACGACCCTCATTCCCTTCTTCAAAGAGCGGTTCGAGAAGGACGACAGCTATCCCGCCCAGGCTGAAGCGCTGAAAGCTATAGGCGATACGGGGGACGTTTCGCAGATCTCCTTTTTCCGGGAGGCGATGGCGATCCCCTCGCACCGGGATGTGATAAAAAACACCGCGGAACGGATTCTCAAATCACTGGAAGAAAAAAGGAGAATGTTATGACTAAGATCGATCGACGCCAATTTCTGGGGACTTCGGCCAAAGCGGCCTCGGCTTTCATGATCGTACCGAGACACGTTCTGGGCGGGTCGGGGCAAACCGCGCCCAGCGACAAACTGAATGTCGCCGGGATCGGAGTCGGAGGACAGGGCGGAGGAGACATCCGGGCCATGGAAAGTGAAAACGTCGTCGCCCTCTGTGACGTGGACTGGGAACGGGCGGCGCGGTCGTTCGAACGTTTTCCCGAGGCCAGAAGATACAAGGACTTCCGGATCATGCTGGAGAAGGAAAAAGGCCTGGACGCCATCGTCATCGGGACACCCGATCACACCCACGCCGTGGCCACAATGGCGTCCATCCAGATGGGCAAGCATGTCTACTGTGAGAAACCCCTCACCCACACACTCTACGAGGCCCGGACAATCACAGAGGCCGCCCGCAAGGCCGGCGTCGTCACCCAGATGGGGAACCAGGGACACGCCATGGAGAGCATCAGGATCCTTTGCGAGTGGATCTGGGACGGGGCTATCGGAAACGTTACCGAAGTCCACGCCTGGACACCCCATCCCGTCTGGCCCCAGGGGATCGACCGCCCCAGGGATACGCCGCCGGTGCCGGACACCCTGGACTGGGACCTGTGGCTCGGTCCTGCGCCCTACCGTCCCTATCATCCCGCCTACCTGCCCCGGCTCTGGCGGGGCTGGTGGGACTACGGGACCAGCGGTCTGGGCGACATGGGCTGCCACATCTTCGATCACATCGTCTGGTCCCTCAAGCTAGGTTCACCCACCTGGGTCGAGGGCAGCCACTCCTGGTTCGTTCCCGACAAGATGACCTGGGACAAACCCGTCAACACCGAGACCTATCCAAGGGCCTCGCTGGTGACCTACTCTTTTCCTGCCAGAGAGGGTTTCCCGCCCCTCAAATTGACCTGGTACGACGGTGGTTTGATGCCTCCGACGCCGGAGGGACTGGCCGAAGGCCTGAAGATGGGCGACACCTACGGCGGCGCCCTCTACGTCGGCGACAAGGGGATGATCCTGACCGGATCTCACGGCGCCAACGGCCTTCGGATCCTGCCCGAAGAGAGGATGCAGGATTACGAGCGGCCGCCCGAGACCCTCCCCCGCTCCATCGGACACAAGGAGGAGTGGATCGCCGCCTGCAAAGGCCAGGGTCCGACCCCGGGAGCCAATTTCGATTATTCGGGACCGATGACCGAGACCGTACTCCTGGGTGTTCTGGCCACGCGGATGGGGAAAAAGCTCTACTGGGATCCGGACGCCATGAAATTCTCAAACTGCCCCGAGGCAGCCCCCTTCGTCCACAAGGAGTATCGGGAGGGCTGGTCACTCTGACTAATTCTTGCTTTTTTAGAAATATTTATCCAATTTTAATCTATTTTAGAGCAAGAGATCGGTTGCAGCGACCATTGAAGATTCCGTCCCAAACTAGCCCCGTCTTCGGAAGATGTTCTTCGAGGGAATCCCAGCGGAGCAGGACGCTGAGTATGTTCTGAGCACGGTAGGAATAAAGGGATTTTCGTATTCCAACTGAGGGCAATCGTATTTGGGCAGGAGTTTCCGCGCGGAACTACACAGGCGCAGAGAAAAACGTCTGCAGAATAGCGTTTAGAATCTGAAGGGAGCAAAGCCGTTCTCTTGCTCTAAATCTTCTTCACATAGACGTAAAAGGCGGAGTTGACCCGGCCGTTGCTCCTACAGTCGATCAACCAGGCCTGGAGCCGCGTTCGGCCTTTCTTCACCGTGACCTCGAACTCGACGGCACGATCCTTATCGCCGATGGGAAGGGTCTCATCGAAATCCGCCACCTTGAGGCGGGCGTGGGTCGCCTGCATCTCCGTCGCCCCTTCAGGAGTGTCCAGGATGGGGATCCCCGATTCTTCGGGCCACCGCATGACCCGGATCCTGTACCTCCCCTCCCGCTTGAAATCCACGGCCCAGAAGCCGCTGTGTGGTGTATTTCTCCGGACGTGGACATGATCCCAGGCCACCTGGCCGTGGATGTCGTGGCTGGTCAGGACAACGGGATTTTCAAACTCCGTTCCGATGGGGATGTCCGTGTATTCGTCGAATCTTGCCGAGATGTTCTCCCACCATTTTTCGTAGGATCCTCTCAACTGCGCCACGACATCGGGATGTCCGTCGGCAATGTCCGTCTTCTGACCGGGATCGTCCTTCATGTCATAGAGTTCCCGGCCGTTGATCAGCCGCCAGCGGTCGGTCATGACGGCACACTGTCTCCACTTGATGGGAAAATCCACCCGCTGGCTGTGGACAAACAGGATTCTCTTCAAAGGCTCGAAATCAGGATTTTGCATGTGGGCGGCAAGGCTCGATCCATCTATTTTAGCACCGCCTTGGGACTTGAGTCCACAGAGATCCAGAAGCGTCGGCAGGATGTCGATGTGGGCGGAGAGAAAAGAGATGTCCCTGCCTCCGCCGATCCCGCCCTTGGGCCAGCGGATAAAACAGGGCACCCGGTGTCCGCCTTCATAGATGGAACCTTTTGTTCCGCGCATGCCGACATTGAAACCGGCGGTCGCCCGGCCGTCATCGGCGGTTTCCAGGCCGAAGGATGTCCCGTTATCGGTTAGGAAGACAAGGATGGTATTCTCTTCCAGACCGCTGTCCTTGAGGAATCGCAGCAGGCGGCCGATGTTTTCGTCGATATTGGCGATCATCCCATAGAACGTCGCCATCCTCTCCGGAACCTGTTCCTTATAGGGGTCACTGTATTTTTCGGCCACGATGTGGGGCCAGTGGGGGGTGTTGGTCGGGAGGTAAAGGAAAAAGGGCCGGTCGCCGCTGCTGAGGATGAATTTCATCGCCTCATCGAAAAAAACATCCGTGCAGTATCCGGCGGCTTTTTCCCACTCCCCGTTCCGTTTGTAGGTGTCGTCGAAGTAGTCGTTATCCCAGTAGTCCGGCGCGTTGCCGATGGCCCCGCCGCCGATGACCAGGGACTCATCGAATCCCCGGTCGTGGGGCCGGTATGGATAATTGTCCCCCAGGTGCCACTTGCCGAAGATCCCGGTCCGGTAGCCGTTTTTTAAAAAAATGTCGGCCATGGTCGTCTCGTCCGCCCGGAGCTGGGAGCGGCCCATGATGGTGTGCCAGACTCCGGTCCGGCTGGAGTAGCGGCCGGTGAGGAGCGAGGCCCGGGTCGGGGAGCAGGTCGGGTCGACATGAAAATCCGTGAACCTCACCGATTGGGCGTGGAGGCTGTCGAGATGGGGTGTTTTGAGGACGGAATTGCCGTGGCAGGAGAGATCGCCGTAGCCCTGATCATCGGTCATGATAAGGATGACATTGGGAGGTTTTTGCATCGAGCTCGATTGGGACCTATCCGGATGCCCGCTGCCGGCGAGGGGACTGGTGGTTAAAGCCAATGAACCCACTCCAATGGTCTTTAACGCAGTTCTTCGTGAGATAGTTTTGGCTGTCATAACGGTACCTCCTTGGAAATTTGTCTGGAATTATCTCTCCGAAGGCAGGCAATGTCAATTTCGGTGGAAAGGCGGATGTTTCCTGCGGGGTAATGCATCAACAGAAAAGTTCTTTTTATAAGCCAAAAAATTGAGCTGTCTCATCTTGTCCAGGATCTTTTCACCGCAATGCCGGTCATGACATATCCCTGAGGAACCGCTATTGATGCATGTCTTGCGCAATTGGATATCTCGGCCCAAATTCAAATCTAATCAAGCGCTTGGGGCAGGTCGTCGTCAATAGTATCCCTCGTCCCTGATCAAGCCTAAATCAGGATCCGACCTCAAATAGTCAAATTGACTTTGCCCACAAAACAAGGCGAGGCTATCGAAAAGTGAATCAGACATCCTTTGACTTGGAAATGATTGGTGCTAGAATAATTTGGGAGTCCATCATCATGAATAACAAAACAAAGCGGATCACGGCTTTTGCCGAGAAACATCAGATTCAGTTGATCTATGCTTTCGGCAGTCGAGCCAAAGAGATCGCCCGGCTCCTTGAGAATTCCTTATCTCCAGCAGAAAGGTCAAGATCGGATCTGGATATCGGGATAAAAGCCAAGTCCCCACTGAATATGGATGCAAAGGTGGATATCGCCGTCTTTTTTGAGGATCTCTTCGATGTGCCCAAAGTCGATGTCGTCGCTCTCGATGAAGCGCCGGTTTTTCTCGCCTTGGAGATCGTGGAGGGGGAGATCCTCTATGCCTGTGATGAGGACTTCGAAGCCGAATATCAGCTTTTCATCATGAGGAGGGCGGCTGAGTTGGTTACCTTCGATAAACAAGTCAGAGAGGCGATCCTCGGAGGATGATATGACCGCCGGGAAAATCAATCAACGAGTCATCACCCAGCGCGTGACCTGGGTCCGGCAAATGCTCGCATCCCTTCAGGATCTCCCTCTGGAGAGCAGGGATTCTTTTCTTAAGGAAAAACACACTGTTGCAGCCGCGGAATCCTATTTGCGTCGTGCGCTGGAGGCGCTGTTCGATCTGGGACGTCACATTCTAGTAAAAAAATTCGCCTATCCCGCCACTGAATACAAAGCCATCGCCGTAGGGCTTGCCGAGAAAAACATCATTCAAGGAGCCGATGCGGAAGTGATGCGGCGAATGGCCGGATATCGAAATCGTATGGTGCACTTCTATCAAGAAATAACACCCGAAGATCTGTACGAGATATGCGCGCTTCACCAAAAGGACATTGAAAAACTAGTCCAAATTCTTGCCACCTGGGCAAAATCTCACCAATAATAAAAAAGGGGAGAGACTGAAAAGAAAGCCTCACCGCAAGCGCTCGATAGCGACCCGGGCCTGTTCCACCAGAGGCTGCAGCTCCGGATCGCAGTCCTTCCAGAGCTCGATGAATTTCTGGTAGTTTTCTATCGCTGCGTCCATGTTCCCGAGTTCCTCATGGATTTTGCCCCGCCTGAAAAAGGCTTGGGCATAGAGATCCCCCCACTGAAATCGCCCGAAGGTCAGGGAAGCGGCCAATTCATATTCCTTTCGGGCGCTGTCACGATTCCCCGATTGATAATAAGCCTCGGCCAGAGGATCGATAAACAGGATGTAATCCTCATTATGCTGAGCGGGAAACAGGGATTTGGCCAGAAGACATTGGTCGACGGCTTCCGCGAAATTGCCTTTTTCCAGCTCGATGTTCCCAAGGAGATTATAGTATCCAGCGAAAGGATTTCTCGAAGCGATGTCTTGGTAATACTCTTCAATCTCTTCCCGGAACTGTTCAGCAGTTTTCGAAGCCGCCTCGAATTCTTTCATCCTTGCCAGAATCACTGTTTTCAGTTTCAGGGATCTCATGTGCCGCCCATCAAAGCGTTTTTCCGAATCCCCGGCCTCACACTCAGCCAGAGCCTTGTCGAGATTTCCTGCGGCGAGATGGATTGTGCTCAATCCGAAATGCACATCATGAATATCTTCGGCCCACCCCAATTCT
Source organism: Candidatus Desulfaltia sp. (assembly GCA_035528895.1). Classification (GTDB taxonomy): domain Bacteria; phylum Acidobacteriota; class Aminicenantia; order Aminicenantales; family UBA8522; genus UBA8522. The sequence continues at coordinate 5,027 of DATKXS010000045.1, read as the reverse complement.
TGAAGAATTTCAAGGACTGATGCCGCCTGGTCCCGGGCCTCTCGGAGCCTGCCCTGAGTCATGTAAAGCCAGGACAAGCTTTGTCCGGCCTGGCCTTTTCCGAGGGGATAGTCCTGTGCCGGCTGGAGCTGATATTCCTTCTCCGCACTCACGAAATCGCCCATAAAAAAATAAGTGTCCCCCCGCTTCAAATACGGATTATATCGGCGGGAAGCAAAAGACGTCGGGGAGAGCTTTTGGGCCTTTTCGATCTCAGCCAAGGCCCCCTCGCTGTCCCCCTCCGCCATGCAGGTTTCCGCTGCGTAATAGTGCCAGACATCGCTGTTATGAACAGACACAACGTAGTCATCGATGTATTCCCTGGCTTTGGCATACAGTCCTTTCTGAAAGTAAATGCCTGCTAAATACCAGTAGGGATAAAGGGTTGTGTTTTTGTTTCGGATGAGCCTTTCACACAATTCGATAACTCAATCAAATTCATTTAAATCAAGAAAATACACTTGAGCGAGTTTAATATTCGCCAAACTGTCATCGGGGTATATCTCTAACATTGCCTTAAAGGCCTTTATAGACTCCGCCAGATTACGACCCTGGAAATAATGGCCACGAATAGCCAGCCTTTCTCTCTCAGAAACTCTATCGCCGAAGGAGAGATCATAAGCTTTTTGTCCATACTCTTCGGCCTTGACGTGGTTCCCGATTGTGCCGTTCCAAGCGCTCAGGGCTCTAAAAGCCATGGCAAACTCGGGATCGATGGCAACGGCTTTTTCCATGTATTCAATTCCCTGATGGGTGTCCCCCTGGGCGTTCAGTTTCCATCCTTCCTTGTAGAGAGACAGCGCTTCCGGATAGGGGGAGGTGATCTTCGCGATCTCTGCATCCAGATCGGCTTCGATCTGTTCAGAGCTGAGATTGAAACAGGATTTCACCTTTTTTGTCAAAATATCGATCATCGGGAGGTATTCGTCCACACGGCCGTCCACCGTGACCATCCCTCCTCCCACATTTTCCCAGGCTGCGGCTTTCTTGACATTCAGGCTGATCCGGAAATTCCGGCCGGAAAGCTCATAGCTGCCGATTATGACATAATTCACGGCCCCTTTTTCTGCGATTTTGGTCAGGATGTCCGGGGCATAATAGGACGAATCCAGCTCTCCCAGCTCGTTGAGAATCCTGTATCTCTCGTTATCAGGAAGAATGTAAAGATATTTTGACTGCTGAAGGTCCTGGATGAGGGAATCGGAAAGAGTTTCCCGGAAATGATCCAATGCTTGATCTCCGGTGTTGTTTTTAAGCAGCAGCACTGCCACCCGGGGTTTATCTGTGGGGATATTCAGAGTATTTCGCTTGGAAAAAGGCTTCCAGAGGAAAAGTGCGACAAGCAGCAGAGCTAGGGCGGCGGCAGCTGGGAGGAGAAGCTTCCTGGGGCTGAAGGTGACTGTCACCTCTCGCGAGGTCCGGGATTTCTTTTTCGAGATTTTCGTCCTGGTGGAAGGCAAGATTTTGGCCAGCTCGTCGAGCTTCTCTATTAAAGCTTCGGCCGTTTCAAACCGCTCTTCTCTTTCTTTGGCCAGGCATTTGAGAATGAGCTCGGAAAGCTCGTTCGGGACTTGGGGATTGACCTCCTGCGGGTCCTTGGGGATCTCCCCCTTCTGCTTCATGGCCACACTGAGAGCCGACCGGCCGGTGAAGGGCACCTGTCCCGTCACCATCTCGTAGAGGATGATACCCAGGGAGTAGATGTCCGATCGCTGATCGACATTTTCGGCCTCGGCCTGTTCGGGGGACATGTACTCAGGCGTCCCGATGATCACACCCGTCCCCGTCACTTTGGCCGTCTCCGTCGACCGGGCGATGCCGAAGTCCATGATCTTGGCGTTACCCTCTTTGTCGATCATGATGTTGCCGGGTTTCAGATCCCGGTGGACGATGCCCAAACGGTGGGCTTCGAACAACCCGCCGCAGATCTGGCGTGCAATGTCCAGGGTCTTCCCGACGGGCATCTGCCCGATCCGCGAGATCAGACTTTTCAAGTCCTCGCCGGCAACGTATTCCATGGTGATGAAGTGGGTCCCGTCCACCTCCCCCAGGTCGAACATCCGGCAGACCGAGCGGTGGGAGATCTTCCGGGCCAGGCGGATCTCGCCTCTGAAGCGCTCGATGGTCTTTGTCTCGGCGGCGATCTTAGACTTGATGAGTTTGAGGGCCACCTCTTCCTTGATTTGGGTATCGTAGACCCGGTACACCTCCCCCATGCCCCCGGTGTAGGCGGCAGTATAAAGGATACCAAAAAGGGCAATAGTGGAGTCGGAAGGGATTAAGCGGCAGTTCTGAAGGTTGCGGTTTTTTCCTTCTCTCATTTCTTGAGATCATCCCTTACAATGGCCTCCATTGCTTTTGATGGGGAGGCCCAAGGTGCTCAAGAGATGCCATTTTTGCGGCCGGTATTTCCGGCCCGATCCTCGAGTCGGAGAACGTCAGAAGGCCTGTCGTCGGGAACCCTGCCGGAAAGCGCGCAAGATCCTGGCTCAACACCGTTGGACTGAGCGCAACCCCGGCTACTTCCGCGGCCGGTATCCCTACGTCAAGCAGTGGCGTGCCCGACGGAACGCGACGGCCCGGCCGATGATACAAGACGAGATGACCCCAAAAAAGCCTTTGTACAGAATGATTTTTCTCATCCCGGGCGGACTTCGTCGGGAGATGATACAAGACGAGATCCTCTTCCGGCGCATAGATAATAATACATTTACGGCCACCGGAGCCGAGGAATGATACAAGACGAGATAGACAAGGAGGAAGGCCGGCATTATCTTGAGGATGATGGACGAGACGCTCAAGATCGAGGTTCGGCGGCTCTGGGAAGTCGAGCAGTTGACGATGCGTCAGATCGCCGAGAAGCTGCGGATGGGACGGAGAACGGTCAGGCGGATTGTCCTTGGCGAGACGGCCAAAAAGCCCCCGAAGCCTTCGATCATCGCGCCCTACCAGCGGCTGATCGCCGAATGGTACAAGGCGACACCGTCGCTTATGGCCATCCAAGTTCTCAACCGGCTCCGCGGCTACGGCTACACGGGCGCCTACGGGACGGTCAAGCAGGCGACGATGGAGTTCCGCAAGAAACGGGCCGAGGCGTTCTTCGAGCTTACATTTCTGCCCGGGGAGGAAGCCCAAGTGGACTGGATGGAATGGAAGATCGCAGCGACGCCGGTCTACGGGTTCGTTTATGTCCTGGCCTGGTCGCGCTATGCGGTTGTCCACTTCTATCCTCGGCACACCTTGGAGTTTTTTCTGGACGGACATATCCGGGCGTTCCATGAAGTCGGGGGTGTGGCTCATCGGCATCGCTACGACAACCTCCGCAGCGTCGTCCTGAAGCGATATCCCGAGGTCCGGTATAACCCGGCATTCCTGGACTTCGCTCGTCATTACGGGTTTTCGATCCATGCCTGCAACGTGGCCAGAGGCAACGAGAAGGGACGAGTCGAGCGCCTGATTCGGGACCTCCAAAATGCGCTGCGAGTGATGGAGACGAAGGATCTTCGTGACCTCAACGGTGGGATCGGCGATTGGCTGAAGCAACGCAACCTCCGCATCCACCGGACAACCATGCGACCTCCCGCCGAGATGCTTCGGGAGGAGCGTCTCCGGCCGCTGCCCCGGATCGACGCCCGGCCGTACCGGTGCGTCTCGGCCACGGCGACGAAGACGGCGTTCGTGGAGTTTGAGACCAACCGCTACTCGGTCCCGACGGCCTATGCCGGGGCGGCCTGCGAGATCCTGGCCCTGCCGGATACGGTCGGGATCCTCGTTCGGGGCAAGCGCGTGGCCGGCCACCCCAGGATATTTAAAAAGCACGAGAAGGCGGAACTGCCCGGCCATCGGGAAGGGCTTCTCCTGCGCTCGCCGCGCACCAAGTTCCAGCGGATCTACGAGTTGATGGCCGGACTGGGCCCGGAGATCAAGCTCTTCCTGGAGAACGCCCAGGCCGAGGGAGAAGACGCGATCCAGGCCGCCTACGTCATGTTCCGGCTGCTTCGGGGTATTGCCAAAGAGACGCTCCTCTCGGCCGTCCGCGAGGCCAATGCCCTCAAGGTCTACAAGATCAAGTATGTCCACAGTCTTCTCGAACGATCCGGGGCCAAGGAGCCGCCCACGGTCCGGCCCCAGGACGAGCGCCTGCTTGAGATCGCCTATGAAGCCCGGAGGCTCGATGACTACGATGACCTTATCTGAGCTCTGGAAAGAGTTCCGGCTGCTCCAGAGCGCGGAGGCGTTGGCGGAGGCCGAGCGGACGTTCCTCGAGCGATTCCTCCGGGAAGAACACCGCAGCCGGGAACGGCGCCGGACCGAATACCTGATGAAAATGTCGGGCATCGGCCGGCCTAAGCTCTTCGATGACTTCGATTGGACGTTCAACCCCAAGATCCCCCGGGATAAGATCATGGAGTTCGTCCAGACCGACTTCCTCAAGAAGCCCGCTAACCTAGTCCTGGTCGGCGCGGCCGGAGTCGGCAAGACGCATCTGGCGACCGCCCTCTGCCATCAGGCCGTCCTCCAAGGCCACCAAACCATTTTTATCACCCTCTTCGACTTCACTTCGAAACTGGCCAAGGCCAAAAACCCCTTCAACCTCATCGAGTACTATTCTAAGGTGCCGCTCCTGTGTCTGGACGAACTCGGCTATGTCGTCCCGACCAAAGAGCAGGCCGACTCGATCTTCCAGATCATCTCCAAAAGGACCGAGGTCCGGACTACCATCGTCACCACCAACCTCATCCCCTCCCAGTGGGGGAAGATCTTCGACTCGGTCACGGCCTCGGCCATCCTTGACCGGCTGAGCATGAACGGCCGGTTCATCATCTGCGAGGGGAGGTCGTATCGGAGTAAAAAGTGAGAGCTACGATTCCCAACGAGAACCCTAGACTGCGTCCCGCGAACAAGAAAATGGGCAGAGCCCTGGACTAAGCGTTTTCCACACGACGCCACCGATGCCGCTTTTGGCTCCCTTCCTACTGCCGCCTACA
>DATKXS010000044.1:0-8352 GCA_035528895.1 Candidatus Desulfaltia sp. | reverse complement strand
ACGGCGACCATCCGGGTCGCGGCCACGGGTGTCCCGAACAAGGATATCACGGCGACCGAGCAGGACAATGACACCCTGCAGTTCGTGACCAGCGTGGACACGGTGAGTGTCCCTGAGGGAAACACGGCGACTTTCCAGGTGCGGCTGTCCGCGCAGCCCTCCGCAACGGTGAATGTGACGGTGTCGCGGGTGAGCGGGGACACGGACATCACGGTCCAGTCGGGAGCGGCGCTGACCTTCACGACGGCGAACTGGAACACGAACCAGCCGGTGACCCTGGCTGCGGCCGAGGACGCGGACATAGCCAACGGGACGGCGACCATCCGGGTCGCGGCCACGGGTGTCCCGAACAAGGATATCACGGCGACCGAGCAGGACAATGACACCCTGCAGTTCGTGACCAGCGTGGACACGGTGAGTGTCCCTGAGGGAAACACGGCGACGTTCCAGGTGCGGCTGTCGGCCCAGCCCTCCGCGACGGTCAATGTCACGGTGTCGAGAGCGAGCGGGGACACGGACATCACGGTCCAGTCGGGAGCCGCTCTGACCTTTACGACGGCCAACTGGAACACGGACCAGCCGGTGACCCTGGCCGCCGCCGAGGATGCCGACACGCTCAACGACACGGCGACCATCCGGATCTCAGCCACGGGCGTTCCGAACAAGGACATCACGGCTACGGAGCTGGATGACGACGGCGACAACGGGACCATCAGTCTGGTTCTAGACCCCAGCCTGAGCCCGGAGGGCACGCTGTTCGATACCACGGTCGAGATCTCCGGCAATGCCGAGACGGTGTCCGTTTTTGGGCTTGATCTCGTCTACAACGCGACGTTTTTCACGTACAAAGATAAGGAACCCGGCACCCTGACCGCCAACTGGACCATAACGGTCGATAGTTCGACCGCCGGCCTCCTGAAGGTCAGGGGAGTCGGGGGGACGACTATCCCGGTCTCGAGTTCCGGCAGCCTGGTCAAGGTCATCCTCCAGGTCAATTGCCTGAGCTACACCACGCCGACAGTGACCACGCTTTGGCTGGATAATTACACCGACGATCTCTTGGATGAATTCCTTCCCCTCCCCAGCAGCTCCGATTTCACTTTTTATCCCTGCGCCCGGTTGGGGGACGTCAACAATGACGGCAATGTGACTCCGGGCGACGCCCAGAGCGCTTTTGAGATCTATCTGGGGAGAATAACTCCCACCTTGTGTCAGGTGATGACCTCGGACGCAAACTGCAGTCTTGGCACGACCCCGGGAGACGCCCAGGACATTTTCGAGCACTACCTCGGGATCTTAACCCTACCTCTCTGCTGCGCCTTGGCCGGTTCGGTATCGGCCCGGATCGCTTCATCCAAATCGTTCTCCGCTCTGGAGGAAACCCAGATTTTGGCGCTGGATCGGGGGGCGCGGCCGTCCGAATTCCCCAGGTCCATCGAAAGAGCCAGAAACCGGAGAGACGACGCCAGGTTCAGACGGACTCTCTATGCTCTGGACACGATCGGGCGCCCCGGACAGACGGCGAACGTTCCCGTCGTCGTCTCCAACTCGAAAGACCTCCGCTCATTCGCTTTCGATGTGATCTATCCCACCGACATGCTCGAGTACCTGGATGCCAAGAGAACTTCGTTGACCCGGGAATTTGATTATGTCCTTGGCACCGAGGAGGTCCCGGGTCTCGTTCACATCGAGGCGGAGAGCCAGGAGCCTATCCCGGGCAGGGATTTCGGCGGCCTGGTGATCTTGATGTTCAGGGTCAAAGAGGGAGCTGAATTCGGCCTCCCTCTGCAGGTCCTGAACCCGGTGAGGGATCTCAGAGATGCCGAGCTCGCCGAGGGCATGTTCGTCCGCTCTGAAAGTCCCGGAACGGATTTGAGATGGGTGAGCCTGGGGAATCCCCTGCCCGCGGACAACTCTCTCATCAGGATTCCCGTTCATCTGAATGACCTGTTCGGACTCAAGGCTTTCGGTTTCGAGGTGAGGTACGGGTTGGAGAAGTTGACCTTTGCGGGAATCCGCCGGCCGGATCAAGATGAAGGCTTTATCGATCTCCAGGCCAGGGAAGTCGAGCCCGGGCGTCTCCGGGTCGGGGGATTCCGAATATCCGAGGACTTGAGGCGGGAACCGGGACTCCTGGTCGAGCTGATTTTCAAGAAGAAGGCCGGTGGAGGGGAGATCAACCTCGAGGCCCTCGTTGATGACCTGTCAAGGGCCACGATTACGAGAGGAAATCTGCGTTTGGATTAGTCCATGGATTGGGAGTAAAAACCGATGTTTTCCAAGAAGGCCGGGTTGATTGTTCTCGCGGTTCTTTTATTCTTATCGTACCAAACCAGCTGTAAGGGTCCATTCACCTACGAGACCCATCCGGTGATCTGGGTGAACGGCGACACGCTCACGTTTTCCGCTTCTGAAGCCGGCTCCAATCCTGCTCCCCAGGTCTTTCAGATCAAGAATTCGGGTGTTGAAAATATGGTTTATACGATCGTCGACGATGCCGACTGGCTGACCGTCTCCCCGAGCGGCGGAGCTTCCGACGGTCAGATTATCGAGCACTTGGTTTCCGTGGATAAGACCGGTCTGGCCTCCAGGTCGGAGGCTTACACGGCCAAGATTACGGTCTCGAGCATCCAGGCCTGCAATAGCCCTCAGCAGGTCACCGTTTCGCTTAACCTGAGCGAGCAGCCGCCGCCGGAGATATCGGTCACTCCGAGGGATGTGAATTTCAGCGCGGCTGTAGGCGGCTCGAACCCGGCGGCCCAGACGATCCGGGTTCGGAACAGCGGACAGGGCACTCTCAACTATACGCTTACCGACGACGCCAACTGGCTCGCGGTGAACCCCGCTTCGGGGACGTCCACTGGAAACGAAGTCACGCATTCGCTGACCGTAAACACGGCCGGGTTGACGACGGGGACATACACCGCCGTCGTTACGATCGCAGATAGCAATGCGGTCAACAATCCGCAGGTCGTCAATGTCACCCTGACGATCGGCACCTCACTTCCCCCGGCCATCGCCGTGAGCCCATCGTCCCTGACCTTCAATGCCATGGTGGGAGGACCGAACCCGGCGACCCAGAGGATCAGGGTTCGGAACTCCGGCCAGGGGACCCTGAATTATGTCGTCACCGACGACGCCGCCTGGATGAACGTCACCCCGGCGAGCGGCACCTCCACTGGAAAGGACGTCTCGCATACGGTTTCCGTCAACATCGCCGGCTTGACCACGGGAACGTATACCGGACTGATCACGGTCTCGAGCCCTAACGCCACCAACAGCCCCCGGGCCGTCCAGGTGACGCTGGTGATCGGCAGCGTTCCGACCAATAACCAGATCAGCATTTCCTGCGTTCCGAACTCCGGGGGAACGGGAAACACGATCGATGTCCGAATTTCGATCCTGGGCAACACAAGCGAGATCAAAGCGTTCGGAATGGATATCACCTATGATAAAACGATGTTCGCTTTCGTCGGCGTCAACAAGGGCAGCCTGACGGGGAGCTGGGCGTTTGTGACAGGCAGCGAAACCGGCACCGGAGTCAGAATCGGCGGCTTCGCGGGAGACCCGAACCTAGCCGTCCCCGTCGGCAGTTCGGGAACGATCGCCGTCCTCCGGCTTCAGGTCACCTGCGCCGCGTGCGCCGACGGGCGGCAAAGCCAACTCTGCATGAGCAGCTTCACTGATGATATCCGCGGCATGACGCCCGCTCCCGGGTGCGCGACGTTCACCTACAGGCAATAGGGCGGCTGGTTGTTTGACCGCTTCCGCCTCCTGTGCTATTTTAGTCCAGAAAAATGGTCACCGTCCGATTCGCGCCCAGCCCGACGGGCTACCTCCATCTGGGGAGCGCCCGAACGGCCCTTTTCAACTGGCTTCATGCCCGTCATACGGGGGGGCGGTTCCTGATCCGGGTCGAGGATACCGATAAGGTCCGGTCCGACGTCCGCTACCTCGAGGAGATCCTCAGCGACCTGCGCTGGCTCGGTTTGGACTGGGACGGCGAGCTGCTCTTCCAGAGCCGCCGCTTTCCCCTGTATCGGCAGAAGGCCGAGGAGCTTGTGGGCGGCGGGAAGGCCTATAGAGAAGGAGAGGCCATCCTTTTCCGGGTGGAGAAAGGGCGCACCGTCGAATACGACGACCTCATCCACGGCCGCATCTCGGTCCGGACCGACGACATCAAGGACCAGGTCCTGATCAAGTCGGACGGCTCCCCGTCCTATAACTTCGCCTGCGTTGTAGACGACGCCGAGATGGCCATTACCGACATCCTGCGCGGCGACGACCATATCTCCAACACGCCCAAGCAGATCCTTTTTTACGAAGCCTTCGGACTCACTCCCCCGCGGTTCGGCCACATGCCCCTGATCCTCGGCCCGGACGGGGCCAAGCTCTCCAAGCGGCACGGCGGGGTTTCGGTCGAGGAATACCGGAAGGAGGGATATCTTCCCGAGGCCCTGGTCAATCACCTGATCCTCCTCGGCTGGTATCCCGGGGAAGAGCACGAGGTCCTGACCCTGGAAGAGGCGGCCAGGATGTTCGAGATCGGCCGGATGGGGGATGTCCAGGCCAAGTTCGACCTCCAGAAGCTGCGCTGGCTGAACGCCGCCCACATCATGAAAAAAACGCCGGCCGACCTCCTGCCCCTCGTCAAGGAACATCTCGTCGCCGGCGGTGTCGCGCTCGCCGGAGCAACCGACGAGCACCTCCTCCGGCTTATCGATCTCTACCAGATCCGGCTGAAAACGCTCCGCGATTTCGTGGAGATGACCGACTGTTTCTTCCGGGACGATTATGCCGTCGAGGAAGCGGGGAAGAAGAAATACCTTGACAAGCCCGAGAACCTCGAGAACCTGCGGATACTGGCCGATCGGCTGGAGGCCCTGGCGTCTTTCACCGCCGCCTCTGTCGAAGTGGCCTGCCGGCAGCTGGCCGAGGAGCGGGGGCTCAAACCCGCCGCTCTCATCCACCCCGCCCGCATAGCCGTCAGCGGCCAGACGAGCGGAGCCGGGCTCTTCGAGATGATGGAACTTCTGGGAAAGGAAAAAGTCCTGAAACGTTTGCGAGGCGTTGTCCCATGAGTCAGGCCGAGCTCAAAAGACACTTCATCCGGGATATCGTCGAGGGGGACATCCGCGACAACAAGAATGGGGGACGCGTCCATACCCGGTTCCCTCCGGAGCCGAACGGCTTTCTCCATATCGGCCACGCCAAGTCGATCTGCCTCAACTTCGGCCTGGCCGCCCAGTACCGCGGGCTCTGCAACCTCCGTTTTGACGATACCAACCCGGAGACCGAAGAGGTCGCCTACGTGGAGTCGATCAAGGAAGACATCCGCTGGCTGGGCTTCGACTGGGAGGACCGGGAATTCTACGCCTCCGACTATTTCGAAAAGCTCTATGAGTTCGCCGTCGACCTGATCAAGAAGGGCAAGGCGTATGTTTGCGATTTGAGCGCCGAAGAAGTGAGCGAGCAGCGCGGCACCCTGACCCAGCTCGGCCGGGAAAGCCCCTACCGGAACCGCTCCGTCGAGGAGAATCTGGACCTCTTTGGGCGGATGAGGGAGGGCGAGTTCCCGGACGGCTCCAGGACCCTGCGTGCCAAGATCGACATGGCCCATCCCAACCTGCTCATGCGCGACGCCGTCCTCTACCGGATCCGGCGCTCCCACCACTATCGTCGCGGCGAGGCCTGGTGCATCTATCCCACCTATGACTGGGCCCACGGCCAATCCGATTCGATCGAGGGAATCACCCACTCCATCTGCACGCTCGAGTTCGAGGTCCACCGGCCGCTCTACGACTGGCTGCTCGACCAGCTCGGCATCCACCATCCCCAGCAGATCGAGTTCGCCCGGTTGAGCCTCAGCCACACCGTGCTGAGCAAGCGCAAGCTCCTCGAGCTGGTCAAAGAGGGCTACGTCAGCGGCTGGGACGACCCCCGCATGCCGACCATCTCGGGCCTGCGGCGGCGCGGCTACACGCCCGAGGCCATCCGGACCTTCTGCGACCTCATCGGCATCGCCAAGGCCAACAGTATCGTCGATTTGCCGCTGCTCGAGGACTGCGTCCGGGAGGACCTGAACAAGCGGGCGCCCCGGGTCATGGGCGTACTGCGGCCTCTCCGTGTCGTCATCGTCAACTACCCCGAGGACAGGACCGAAGAGCTGGAAGCCATCAACAATCCGGAGGACGCCGGCGCGGGGACGCGGGATGTCCCGTTCTCCCGCGTCCTCTACATCGAGCGCGAGGATTTCATGGAGGATCCCCCCAAGAAATTCTTTCGGCTGGCCCCGGGACGGGAAGTCCGGCTGCGTTATGCCTATTTCATCAAGTGCGAAGAGGTCGTCAAGGATCCGGGGAGCGGCGAGGTCGTCGAGCTGCGCTGCACCTACGACCCGGCGACGCGGGGCGGCGATTCCCCCGACGGCCGCAAGGTCAAGGCGACGCTCCACTGGGTCTCGGCCGCCCACGCCTTGCCCGTCGAGGTCCGCCTGTACGGCACGCTCTTCACCAAGCGCGATGCCGGCGAAGTCGAGGAGGGCGCCGATTGGAAGGGTAACTTAAATCCCAAGTCGCTCGAAGTCCTCACCGGGTGCCGGGTCGAGCCGAGCCTGAAGGACGCGGCTCCCGGAGCCCGCTGTCAATTCGAGAGGATGGGATATTTCTGTGTCGACGGCCGGGATTCTGGCCGTGGCAAGCTTGTCTTCAACCGGACCGTAACGCTCCGAGATCCCTGGGCCAACATCAAGAGAGCCGGCCGCGAGAACGAATAAGAAGCAAAGGAGTCAATTATGGAATCAACGATCGTCGATATCCGGGCCCGGGAGATCCTGGACTCGCGGGGAAACCCCACGGTGGAAGTGGACGTCCGGTTGGAAGGCGGCGCCTTAGGCCGGGCGGCGGTGCCCTCCGGCGCCTCCACGGGTGTGCACGAGGCGCTCGAGCTTCGGGACAAGGATGCGAAACGCTACGGAGGCAAAGGCGTTCTGCAAGCTGTCGGAAACGTCAACGGACCGTTGGCCAAACACATCGTCGGTAGGGATGCGTTCGCCCAGGCCGCCCTCGACCGGGCGATGATCGATTTCGACGGGACGGAAAACAAGGAAAAGTACGGGGCGAACGCGATCTTGGGTATCAGCCTGGCCGTTGCCCGGGCGGCCGCCCAGGCCGCGGGGAAGCCGCTCTTCCGGTATCTCGGCGGCGATTCCGCAAAGACTCTGCCGGTCCCGATGTTCAACATCCTCAACGGCGGCGCCCACGCCAACTGGCAGGCGACCGATCTCCAGGAGTTCATGATCGCTCCCGTGGGCGCGCCCGACTTCAGGAACGCCCTGCGCTGGGGGGCCGAGGTTTACCAAGCGCTGAAGGACGTGCTCAAATCCAAAGGATATGCCACTGGGGTAGGGGATGAGGGCGGCTTTTCTCCTGCCCTGAAGAGAAACGCCGAGGCGGTCGAGTTGATCCTCAAAGCCGTGGAAAAGGCCGGCTATAAGGCGGGAGATGACATTGCCATCGTCCTTGATCCGGCCGCAAGCAGCTTCTTCGAGGGCGGCCTCTACTTTCTGCGGACGGAGGGCCGCAAGATCGGCGCCGAGGAGATGGTCGCCCTGTATGCCGATTGGGTCGATAAGTATCCCATCATCAGCATCGAAGACGGCCTGGCCGAAGATGATTGGAGCGGCTGGAAACTCCTCAACATAACTATGGGCGGGAGAATCCAGCTGGTCGGCGACGACCTCTTTGTCACCAACATCAGGCGGATCGCCCGCGGGATCCGGGAGAAGGCGGCCAATGCGGTTCTGATCAAGCTCAACCAGATCGGAACCCTGACCGAAACCATCCTGGCCATCGATACGGCCCGGGAGGCCGGCTGGAAGTCCATGGTCTCCCACCGCAGCGGCGAGACCGTGGACAGCTTCATCTCCGATTTCACCGTCGCCATGGGAACAGGACAGCTCAAGACGGGAGCGCCGTGCCGCGGTGAGCGGGTGGAAAAATACAACCAACTCCTCCGGATTGAGGAGGAGTTGGGCGAGGCGGCCGTCTACGCCGGTCGCACCGCCTTTAAGCACTGAACCATTCGCTTGAGTTGCCTGAAGTGCCATTGCCGCGCTTCCATGAGCCGCCTGCAATGACAACATATCATCCCATATCCGTGAAATACTGATCTTGTTATTGGAATGCTGATATTGTTATTGAAATACTGATATTGTCATTGATTATATGAAAGCGCTGCAGTCCCTCCAAGAAAAGGTTTATAAAAGGAGGGAGGAGGAACTGCAGCATGAACCGATATTTTGGGTGCGATGCGCACAAAAGGTATTCGATGTTTGTGGCGATGAACGACCGG
>DATKXS010000043.1:0-3227 GCA_035528895.1 Candidatus Desulfaltia sp. | reverse complement strand
AGCGATGCCTGGGGGCTGATGAGACCCGAAAAAGCGAGGATCTTCTTGATCGCTCCCTCGGGGTGAAGGAGCACCTTCCAGGCGAAGACGCGGATCAGGAAATTCGTCCAAAAGGGGACGATGATGAGCATGAGAAAGACGTTTTTCCACTTCGCCGACACCCGAGCCAGGTAGTAGCCGATGGGAACGGCCAGGACGATGCAGATGAACGTGGACAGGACACTGATCCAGACCGTCCGCCAGGCGACGGCGAGATAGTTCGGGTTAACCAGGGAACGAATGTTGGCCCAGGTCCAGCCAGGGGCAATTCCCCCATAGGGATTGGCCGGCCTCAGGGCGACGGCGAAGACGAAAAGCGTGGGCACGATGAAAAAAAGAGAGAGCCAGAGAAGAGAGGGGAGAGAAAACAGCGCTTCTTGGATCTTCCGGCGGCGTTTTTCTCTCATTGCTCCAGATCTCAAGACGGGCCGTCGTCTTCGGACTCGCCCACTTTTTGCGGCGGCCGGGAGACGAGATGCTCATCCCCGGCGCGGAAGCGGTCGAGCATGAAGCCGTCGTCACCGTGCCACCAGATCCAGACATCGTCGTTCCAGCGGATGGGCTTCTCGTCCAGGAAGAAGCGGAAGTGCTGGCGCAGGACCTGGACCCTGAGGCCGTGGGTCCTTACCCAGTACTTGGTCGTCGACCCCAGGTAGATCATGTCCTCGACGACGGCCGGGAGGATATTCTGCAGCCGGGTTCCCTCGGGCCGGTCGCGCGAGATATGGATCTTCTCCGGGCGAATGCTCAGGTAGACGGGATTTCCCGGCTTCATCGTCTTGTCGTTGAAACAGATGACATCGGGGATATCCGCGATCCGGACCTGACAATACTCGCCGTCGACGAGAGAGGTGACCTCGCCCTCGAGAAAGTTGGTGTCTCCGATGAAGGCGGCGACGAAGCTCGTCCGCGGGGTCTCGTAGATTTCTGCCGGGGAACCCACCTGTTCGATCCGGCCGGAGTCCATAACGGCGATGCGGTCGCTGAGGCTCATGGCCTCTCCCTGGTCGTGGGTGACATAGAGAAAGGTGATCCCGACCTGGTCATGGATCATGTCGAGCTCGATCAGCATGCGCTGCCGCAGCTTGAGATCGAGAGCGGCGAGGGGCTCATCGAGAAGAAGGACCTGAGGCTTGTTGATCAGAGCCCGGGCGATGGCCACGCGCTGCTTCTGACCCCCCGAAAGCTGGTCCGGTTTCTTATGGGCCTGGTCGCCCATCCGGATCAGGCGCAGCATGGCTTCGACTTCCGTCTCGATATCCCGCTTTGTCCTCTTGGCGACCCGGAGCCCGAAGGCGATGTTCTCCCAGACCGTTAGATGGGGGAAAAGGGCATAGCTCTGGAAAATTGTATTGACCTTGCGTTTATTGGGGGGGAGGTCAGTGATATCCTCCCCATCAAGGATGACGCGGCCGGCATCTGGATGCTCAAACCCGGCGGCGAGCCGGAGCATGGTCGTCTTCCCGCAGCCGCTCGGCCCAAGGAGCGAGAAAAACTCCCCCTTTTTTATCTCTAGAGAGACGCTGTCCACGGCCTGGATGGTTCCGAAGCGCTTGGAAACGTTGCGGAATTCCAGAAACTCACTCAACCACGTGCGCTCCTCATTTCAGGGGCTCAAATCTCAATCTTTCGTAAGCCCTATTTTGAAGGCAACCCGGACATTTTTCAAGCCGATTATCGCTTCGCCCGCCGACTCCGGGAAGAAGTCGCCCGGCTAGTCCAGGGCCCTGTCCACCGCGGCCCGGGCGTGGATGGTCGTCGTGTCAAAGAGCGGAATATCATATTCTGTTTGACTCACCAGGAGGGGAATTTCGGTGCAGCCCAGGATGATCCCCTGGGCGCCCCGGGAGACGAGACCGGCGATGATCTCTTGAAACACACCTTTCGATGCCTCTTTGATCTCTCCCAGGCAGAGCTCGTTGTAGAGGATGCCGTGAATGAGCTCCCTCTCTTTCTCTTCGGGGATGATGACTTCGAGCCCATGGTCGCGGCTCAGCCTCATTTTATAGAAATCCTGCTCCATGGTGAATCGCGTTCCCAGAAGCCCGACCTTGCGCAGGGAGCGATTCTTTATCTCCGCGGCCGTGACGTCGACGATGTGGAGAAGGGGAATACGTATGCTTTTCTGAACCTCGTCGGCCATCTTGTGCATGGTGTTGGTGCAGATGACAAGAAGATCCGCCCCGGCCCGTTCGATCCTTTGCGCGGCGTCGATCATCAGGTCCGTCAGTTCCTTCCATCCTCCCCGGTGCTGCCAGCTCTCCACCTCGTGAAAATCCACGGAGTACAGGACGATCTTGGCCGAGTGGAAGCCGCCCATTCTTTCTTTCATCCGCTGGTTGATGATGCGGTAATACTCCAGCGTGGATTCCCAGCTCATCCCGCCGACGAGACCGATGGTTTTCATGCTTTTTTCTCCGAATATGGCATTTCCTATCTCCCTCCGGGCATGATTATAGAAGATCGTGGAATATATAGATAACCTATTTTCCGTCCCTGTCCAAGATATTTCATTTGATTTTTCGGCGAGACTTGTTTTAGAATCTCGATGAATGATGAGCCGAAGAAGAAGAGGTCTTTTTTTCCTGGGCGTTTTCGCCGTCTTTCTCTTTGCCACCCTGTTCGTCCATTTTTTCCACACCGAAAAAGGCTTGCGCCCGGATAGTTCCTGTCCGGCCTGTCATTTCCAGTCGACGTCTCTGGCCGTCAGCTTGAGCCTGACCATCATTCTGCCCCGGCTCTTGCTCATCGAGATTCTGCCTGTCTGGGAATCTTGCCTCGAAAACCCGGCTGTCTTCTTCGACCTGGTGTCTCGCTCCCCGCCTCCCGCCTAAAGCCTTCCTCACCCGATCTCTATCTTCAAGAGTCCCTTTTCTAACTCTTTTGAGGAGGTGATGCCAGCCATGATCAGCTTGGTCCTTTCCTTCTTCTGGATGTCTTGCTCATGTCCGGCCGGACCGGCGCAGCCGCCTCCGGCTGCCGAGACGCTCACCCTGGAGCAGTGCATTGGCGTTGCCCTCGGGCAAAACCCGCTCGTCCTCTCCTCTCTCAGCCAGTACCGGGCCTCCCTGGCCCGGGTCAACCAGGCCAAAGCGTGGTCCCAGCCCTCCCTGGATTACGATTCCGACCTCCAGCCCGGGCTCTTCGATTTCAAGGGTTCCGGCGAATCCTATTTCGGGGTCAGCCAG
>DATKXS010000042.1:0-12715 GCA_035528895.1 Candidatus Desulfaltia sp. | reverse complement strand
AAGGGCAAGATCGAACGCCGGCAAAAGGCCCGGGCCGAAAAGGATTTTGCCTTGGCCGATAAGATCCGGCGCGAGCTGCTCGAAGACGGCATCGTCCTCGAGGACACCAAGGATGGCGTTCGCTGGAAGATCGTGCCGGTTCTGAAAAAAGAAGAATGAGCGAGGCCCGCGCTCTCGGCCGATCCGGCGAAGATGTCGCGGTCGCTTATCTCCAAAAAAAGAAATTCAGGGTCGTCTGCCGCGGCTTCCGCTTCCATAAAGGCGAGATCGACATCATCGCCCGCGACCGGGACACCCTTGTCTTCATCGAGGTCAAAACCCGGAGGAACCAGGATTTCGGACGCCCTGAGGAAGCAGTGACACCCCTGAAACAGAACCAGATCCGCCGGCTGGCCGAAGCCTATCTGGCCTTGAATAACCTCGGGGAGATCCCCTGCCGCTTCGATGTCCTGTCTCTCGTCTGGGATGAAAAAGACGGCCCTCGCATCCGCCACATCCGGGACGCCTTCTGACGGCGGCCGGGGGGGAAATTCACACTTTCCCGATATTTTCTATAAATGGTGCATCTCACAAATAACTTGGCTTTAGAACGATCAGTAAAGACGCGCCACCGCGGGGGAGTTTGAGGGGGACGGCGTCGTTCCCCTCAGGGGGTCAGCGGAGCGAAGCGCCGAGGGGGGAGCTTGACTCCCCCCTGGAAGTGTCCCGTCTCTGCGGAGGATTCTTGGAAGAGATTAACGAGACGGGACACTAGAAGGAGTAGGCGATCCCGAAGTGAAAATTCCGCCCCGGCGCGGGCATAGATTCCGGGTCGGGCCGGGCTAGATAGTTCGCCTCCAGGAGGTTGGACAGCACAAAATAGAAATGAACCGAGGGAGCGAGGAAATAGGATGATTTGAAGTTCACCCTGTGGGCGGAAGGGATGGCGATCTCGGCCGGTCCGGGATCGTTCTTTTTCTGCTGCGATGTCCCGTTGACCTCAAGGGACAACCGGCCGAGCCAAGCCCGGCCGCCCAGCTGCAGGCGGCAAGGCGGGATATCGTTCAGTGGAACGCCGGCGTTCAGGCTCTGTCCTTCGATCACCGCCAGGTTCCCGAACAGGCTGAATCCCGTCCAGGGAAAGAACTCCCATTCCAGCTCGAGCCCCCGGACCCTCCCCTTCTCGATATTCCCGTAGGTGTAAAGCTTTTCTTCGATGCGGTAGCGCTCGATCATATCCTCGATCGTATAAAAAAAGCCGTAGAGACCCAGGAAATGCCGCCGTCCCATATATTTTATCCCGGCGTCGTAACTCAGGCTGGACTCCGGAGTCAGAGCGGGGTTGGAAATGATGAATCCCCGGCCGGTGATCCCGGTGTAGTAGAGCTCGTTGAGGTCGGGAGCCCGGTACGCCCGGGAGATGTTGACGAAGAAGATGGATTTCTCCGAGAGCTTGTAGGAAGCGGCCAGGAAACCCGTCATGGCCTTCTGGTCGCTGGTCTCGATCTCCTCCTCGCCTCCGGGATGAGCGCGGCTCCGCAGGAAATCCAAGCGCACGCCGGCGACGAGGTCAAGGCCTCTGATCCCGTTATAATCGCCGGAAACGAAGACACCGAAATCCCTGCGCAGGCCGCCGGTATAAGGATGTTCCTCGAAAGTCTGGATAACGACGCCTTGCTCGTCCAGATACTGATCCGAGTTCACGGCAGCCGCACCGGCTCGGCCGTACCAGTCCAGGCCCGCCGTCAGCCGGAAGCGGGACAGCAACCTCTTGGAGAAAGAAAGCAGCAGGCCGTAATCCGTGCTCTCGGTCTTGCCATATGATTCCTTGGATTTGAAGGGCTGGACCGTGTCGGTTCGCGTCTCCAGGAAGTTGGGATTGGCGAAGATATGAAGGGAGAGCTCACCGTCAGCCCAGACCTCCTTCTCCTGCCAATGAAACTGCACCAAGTTCTGATTCTCGCGAGGATACCAGGTCGGCTTGGTCGCGCTGTCCCGGTTCGGTTTCCCGATATCCCGTCCCCTCGCCAGGAGGAAGCTGAAAATGACATCCCTCTTCTTGGATTGATGACGGAGCTTTCCTAAGGCGCTGGCCTGGCCGTACCGGGATTGAAGCACCTCCGCATCGGGAGACCGGTAATTGCCGGCCTCGACGCCTTGGAAAGAAAGAAAAAACCCGAGCGATGGCCGTCCTCCAATGAGAGACAAGCCCAGTCCTTTTTCCTGGTTGACCGTGCCGTACCTAGTATTGAGCTTCCCCCGGAGTCCACTCCGGTCGTCCGGCTCTCGGGTCAAGATATGGACAACCCCTCCCATGGCATCGGAGCCGTAAAATACCGAAGAGGGGCTGCGCAGGACCTCGATCCGCTCGATATCCTCGGGGCTGACGAAAGAGGCGCTGGGACCGGTGCGGCGGTCGCTCGACAGCCGGGCGTTATCCACCATTAGCAGCACCCGGCGCCGCGCCAAACCCCGGATGGAAGGGACGACAGAGAACCCTCCCGAACCCAGTTCGGTCACTCCCGGCAAAACGGCCAGAGCTGCGGCGATATTGGACGACATCGTTTCCTGGAGGGCCACGGCCGAGACGACCGTGCTGGCGGCGGGCACCTCGGCCACGGGCTCGGGGTATCTCATAGCCGTCACCACGACCTCCTCGCGCTGGCGGATATAGGGCTCTAGGGTGATCGTGAGCGGACGGCTCAGGTCCTGGGCGGTCAGACGGACTTCCTCTTCCAAGTAGTCCGGATGGATGATCTCGATGACCACGTTCTCGGACGCGGGAACGGCCAATATGAAATTCCCCCCGGCGTCCGTGACCGCCTTCTGGCCGCTGGCCCGGTGGAAAACCACCGCCGCTCGGACGGGGCGGCCCTGCGAGCTGACCACCTGGCCTTTGATGTCCAACCCGAAGCTCAGCATTGGTATGAAGACAAGCGTCACAATGAAAAGGGCGGCTTTCCTCACGAACACTTTCCTCGTTGACCAGCTGTTCCGTCGTCTTTTGTTTTCAGCAGACGCCCTCTCGACCGGCGAGGCTTGACTTTGCGGACGATCGACCGGTCGCGCGATCTACTGGAGAGCTCTTCGATATCGACTCCAAGGACCGGATGGACGGCTTGCGGAGCGATCTCCTTTAGGGGAATGAGAACAAAATTCCGCTCGGCCATCCGGGGATGAGGAATGATCAGATTCGTGGTGGCGATTGTACGGTCCCCGGCGAGCAGGATGTCGATGTCGATCGTCCGCGGGCCGCTCTCCCGGGCCGGACGGCGGCCCAGATCTCGCTCCACTTTCTGGGCCAGGGCGAGGAGCTCGCCGGGCGATAAGGCCGTGTCCGCCTCGATGACCTGATTATAAAACCAGGGCTGGTCGGTATCGCCGACGGGCTGGGTGCGGTAGACGGAGGAAGCCCGGAGCACCTTCACGCGGGCCTTTCCCAGCGCGCTCAAAGCACGGGCCAGGTTATCGCGCTTATCCCCGAGATTGCTCCCGAGGATTAGAAAATATCGCATCAGGCCGTTCTCTCGGTTGGCTTATCATCATAGCACTGTCAATTTCGCGTTTCAATATTGTCCCGTCAAGTCCGGTGTGCATAATAGAAATATTTCAGGCCTTCGATGCCGGCACCGTTTTAACAGGGTAGTTTCACGAACAGGGCCCCGACACTGCGGGACCATTTCGTAAAGGTCTTATTCGACCACGTTTGTTGAAAATCGGGGGAGCTCTGGTATAATCGGCTGACACCGATGAGCCGAGTTCTCCGTTTCCCTGAAAAAAAGGAGCCGATCCGAGAACTCGACTGCGGAGCTCCGGACATCTGAAATGTCCAGATTGGAACCCTGGCGCCTCCAAGAACTGGCCCATCTCCTTGATGAGCTCATCATCACCCTGCGGTCAGGGAAGAATCCCGAATGGGCGAACGTCTTCGGGCACTTCCTCCACGAATTGGAGCTCCTCGGCCCGACAAAAACCGGGGACCGGAGCGAGCTCACCAGGCTCATCCGCAACATCCGGGTGTGCCTGGCGGGAGAGAGCGGCTTGTCTCGACTCGTCCTCGAAAGGGAGGACGCCGAAGAAAGCGGGACGCTCAACCTGCGGTTCACCCATCTCAAGGCCCAACTGAGAAAGGCTCTGGATAAGATTGAGGAGAGATCGGTCGAATTCGTAAACTAGGGAATCAGGCCCGCAGCAGCTCGAAGCGTTTGAGAACCCGGAGGACGGCCACGGTCACCCAGAGATGGTCTTCCAGGGTCGCCTTTTTGTTGCCGCATTCCCAGAAGCCCTGGCTATTCTGTTTTTTCAGCAGCCACTCGAGCCCTTGTTGGATAGTCTCGTTCTCGGTGCCGAAACCAACCTTGGAAAGGGAGTCGAGGCTGCCCAGGATGTCGGTGTTCCAGAAAGGATAGCAGATCTTTTCCCAATCGGAAGGAAAGGTCCTGTCTTTGTAGACCTCATCGCAGAAAAAGCAACTCAGGAGTTTCTCGCCGGCCTGCCTGGCTTCCCTGCTCTTCCTCCAAGTGGAAGATTCGGCAAGGGCCCTCAGGATGATGCCCGTGACATGGTGGGAAAAAGGCTGGGTTCGGCGCGGCTTGAAGGGCTGGCCCCGAGGGTTGGAGCGGTTGAAGGCGGAGGACCTGGCGGCGGCCTGAGACGGCCGCTGCAGGAAAAGCGCCCAGCCTCCATCCTTCTGTCGATTGGCCAGAATCCAGCGAAATCCCTTCTGCACTCGGCGGTCCTTTTCCAAACCGTAACGACAGAACATCTCCAGGGTCAGCGCATGGAATGTCGGCGTATGCTCGTTGAGTACGGTGCCGCGGAAATCCCCTTCTTTTGACTGGAGGGAAAACAGGAAGTTCAAAGCTTTTTGAACCCCCTCCTCGCTGATGGTGCAGCCATAATCATAAAGCCGGCTAAGATTTCTCAACGTTTCGACGCGATAGAGCGTACGTTCCCATTGAACCGGCGTGTCCGAGCGCTTTTCCCACCAGCTGCCGTCCGGCTTCTGGGTCTCAAGGATGCGGACGCGGGCGGCGAACTTGCGCATGTTCTTGCTCTCGCGATCGATGGGGACATCCAGGATATCCCGCTTGAGCCAGTAGAGAACGGGCAGATGGCCCCGGGCCAGGAGGAACTCGATAGCCTTGGCGGTATTGAATCTCATCGTCATCGACGTTCAGCGGCCGGGCATGAATACCGCCCGGATCGATAAAATGGACAGCGAACATCCCGAGGGAGAAAAAATTATGCCCGGCGGGCCTTTAGATGCGAACATTTCAGGGGAGCGAAGGTTAATATTCTACCCTAAAGAGGCGCATTCTGTCAATTTTTCAGGTCAATTCGTCCTCAGGAGGCCCCCTGGAGAACGCCTGAAGAGGCATTTGATTTTGGGAATTTCTTCGATTAATATAGGGCTTCCCCGAGCGGGCAAGAATCCTTCTCGCCCATAGGAGTTCGCCCATGGAAAAGCTGATCTACTTGGACAACGGGGCAACGTCTTTCCCCAAGCCGCCGGAGGTCTATGAATTCATGGATCGCTTTTACCGAAATTTCGGGGTCAATCCCGGCCGGTCGGGGTATGATCTCTGTTTGGAGGCGGGGGCCGTGGTCGAGGGAACGAGGAAGATGTTGACGCGTTTCTTCAATGGCCGGGACCCCAACCGCCTGTGCTTCGCCTATAATTCCACCGACGCCCTCAACCTGATCATCTTCGGCCTGCTCCGCAGCGGCGACCATGCCGTTTCCACGACTATCGAGCACAACTCGGTGCTGAGGCCGCTCTATCACCTCTGGAAATACGAGGGAGTGGAGGTCGATTATGTCCCCTTCGACAGCCGCGGGTTCGTCGATCCCGACGATTTTCCCAAGAGGTTCAAGCCGAACACGCGGCTGGTCGTCGTCAACCATGCTTCGAACGTCATCGGCACCGTCCAACCCGTCAAAGAGATCGGCCGATATTGCCGCGAGAGAGGCATCCCCTTTGCCGTCGATACTTCCCAGTCGGCCGGAAAGATCCCGATCGATATCGAGACGATGAACATTGATATCGTGGCCTTCACCGGACACAAGTCCCTGCTCGGCCCGACGGGGATCGGCGGGTTGTACGTCCGGGAGGGCGTCGAGATCCGGCATACCCGGGCAGGCGGCACCGGTGTCCGCTCGGCCCAGCGAACCCACCTTGACGAGTATCCCTACCGGCTCGAATACGGCACGCCCAATACCCTCGGTATCGCCGGCCTCCAGGCCGGCCTGAAATGGATCGAAAAACAGGGGCTTCCGTCTATCCATAAACACGAGATGAGGTTGACGGCCAACCTCCGGGACGGCCTGAAAGATGTGGACGGAGTGAGTCTCTACGTCCAGGACAACCTGACCGACCACATCTCCATCTTCCTCTTCAACGTGGACGGCCTGGAAGCATCCGACACGGCGACCATGCTGGACGTGGACCACAACATAGCTTGCCGGTCGGGGCTCCACTGCGCTCCTCTGGTCCATGAACACCTCGGAACGGACAAAGTCCACGGTGGGGTTCGCTTCGGGATCGGGCCGTTCAACACGGATGAGCACATCGAGACGGCTATCGGGGCGGTCCGGGAGATCGCCGACTTCCAGAGGAAAAAGCGGGCCCGGGCCTGACCGACCGTCAGACGCAGCCGTCGGGTTTGGGCAGGCCGGCGATTTTGCAAGCTCCCTTGGCAGGACCCGAAGGGAACAGCTCGTAGATTTGTCGCAGCTGTAAACCTGTCGTCTGACAGACCTTTCGAACCATGGGGGCGAGGTTGTTCTCGAGAAAATAGCGGCGGATGAAGTTGATCACAGCCCAGTGTTCTTTGGACAGTTGTTCGATCCCCTCCTCGGCTCGAGCGAGGGCCGCGGCGACCGCCTCGGTCCATTCCTCCGGGTGAACCAGGAATCCTTCCTCGTTGACTTCGTAAGCTTTTCCATCAACCTCGATATGGGACATGATCGTCTCCTCCTTGGCTGGGGACGGGGGCCCTTGGGGAGACCGTCCCCGGAATCAACATAAATCCGGATGAAGCCGGAATTATAGCACAAGCGCGCTGGAAGAGGGGGGATGCAGCTCCAAATCCGTGATCTTCATGATGGTCGCAGGAGGCCGCCCTAAAGCCCCCGTAGCGGAAGGAGGACCCATCGGATTTTCCGATGGGGGGAACCGACGGGACTGGTTCCCCGGGGTGAGGGGGCCAAGGGCGGCCTCCTGTGACCAATGGAATCATGGAAAAAGAGATGCTAACGCAGAGGGTCGGGCTGTGGCGGGAAATCGCCTTTTCCTGTAAGATGGATGACTATCGTCCTCAGAGCTCAAACGGGAGTCCGAACATGATTAAGAAAATTGACTGGCGGATCTGGATGGCGCTCGGTCTCATAGCCGCCTCGGCGATCGCCTATTTTATTCACTATCTCATATTCAGGGACGTCCACCACATTTTCATCTACATGATCGGAGATATCGCCTTTCTCTTCATCAGCGTGCTGGTGGTCACGCTGTTTATCGAGCGGGTCCTCGCCCAGCGGGAGAAGCGCGCCCTGATCAATAAACTCAACATGGTTATCGGCACCTTCTTCAGCGAGGTCGGCCTGAAATTGATGCAGCAATTCAGCGCTTTCGTCTCCAACTCAGGCGACTTGAGCAGGGAGCTGGAGATCAAGCCCGCCTGGACGAACAAGGATTTCCAGGCGGCCGCAGAGGCCGCCCGCCGTTTTCCCTACAAGGTCCGGGTCGAGGTCCCCGCCCTGGTCGATCTGCAGACTTTCCTCGCCCAGAAGAGGACCTTCCTGGTGCAGCTTCTGGAGAACCCGAACCTGTTCGAACACGAACGCTTCACCGACCTTCTCTGGGCGGTCTTCCATCTCTCCGAGGAGCTGTCCTTCCGAGGCGACAAGATCGATCTTCTTCCGGCCGCCGATTACGAACACCTCGGCGGGGACTTGAAAAGGGCCTATTCCCAGATCGCCGGCGAATGGATCGCCTACACCCAGCACCTCAAGAAGAGCTACCCTTTCCTGTTCTCCTTGGCGGCGAGGATCAACCCCTTTCGTCCGAATCCCACGGCCATCATCGACTGACCCGGGGCGAGCATTCGCCTAGCGGCCGGCCTCTCCGAATTCCCTTTCGATCCAGTCCCGGATCTCGTCCCGGACCCGGCGGAAGGCCGCTATTCGCTCCTTTTCCCCTCCCTGAACGGCGGCCGGATCGAGGAAGCCTTGATGGAGAAACCGCCGGCCATAGGGAAAGAAGGGGCACGTTTCCTTAGCCCGGTCGCAGACCGTGATGACGACGTCCATCTCCTGGTCAACGAACTGGGCGACATCCTTCGAACGGTGAGCGGAGATGCTGATGCCGATCTCCTCCATCACTCGAATGGCCAGGGGATGGAGGGGGGCGGGCTCGGTGCCGGCGCTGAAGACGTCATATTCGCTCCCGTGGAGGGCCCTCAGCAGCCCTTCGGCCATCTGCGAGCGGGCGGAATTATGGGTGCAGAGAAAAAGGACCCGTTTTTTTTGACTTTGCCCTCCATCCTATCCAACCTCCTGAAGGGGCAGAAAGACGGTGAATTTTGACCCGCCTCCCGGCCTGCTCTGCAATCGGATCTCTCCTCCGTGAAGCGAGACGATGTGCTTGACGATGGAGAGTCCCAGTCCCGTTCCCCCGGCCTTCCGGGACCGGGATCTGTCCACCACATAGAATCTTTCGAAAATCCGGGCCTGGTCCTCTTCGGGAACCCCGATACCCGTGTCGACGACCTCGATGGCCACGCGGCCCTCCTCTCTCCTCAGGGCCACCCGGACGCTTCCCTTCTCGGTGTATTTGACGGCATTGTCGACGAGGTTAACGAGCATCTGTTCCAGCCGGAAAGGGTCGCCGTCGACGGGCGGCAGGCCGGAGCCGGCCTCCAGGCGCAGGTCCAGGTTTTTCTCCCTGGCCCTCGGTTCGAATATCCTGACGACGTTCTCGGCGACGTCCTTCAGATCGACCTTCTCGACCTCGAGAGCCGCCGCTTTCTCTTCGAGTGTGGCCAGGGTGATCAGGTCCTCGACGATCCTGATCAGACGATCGGTATGGCGGATGATGGTCAACACATAGTTCCGCGTCTGCTCATCGGCAGCATCCTCCAGGGTCTCGGCGTAGCCTTTGATGGCCGTGAGCGGAGTGCGAAGCTCATGGGAAACGTTGAGCACGAGATCCTTCTTCATCCTGGCCAGGTTCTGCATCTCGGTGACATCATGGAAGGTGACGACGACACCATCCTGGGCGAGAAGGAAGGCGGCCCGGCAGAGGATGCTCCTTTCACCGAAGTCGACTTCCGTGGTCCTGCTTTTTTTCTCCTCCTTGACCCGGCGGACGAGGTCCACGAACGGAGTCATCCTGATCACTTCCCAAAAATATTTTCCTTCCAGGGCTTCCTGGTCGATCAGCGTTCTGGCGCTCCGGTTGGCCAGGACGATCTTCCCGGCCCCGTCCAGGACCAGGAGCCCTTCTTGCATCGAGGCCATGATATTGTCCAGCTCCTCCTTACGCTTGCGGAGGTCGTCGAAGAGCGTCTTGACCTCGGAGGTCATGGCGTTGAAACTTGTGGCTAGGTCCTTCCATTCATCGGAGCTCCTCACCCTGACCGTGGTGTTGAAATCGCCGGCGGCGACCTGTCGCGAGGCCTTCATCAGCTCGCGCAGCGGCCGGGTGAGACTCCGGGAAAAGGCGAAAGCTCCGACAAGAGACAGGCCGATGACGATCGCCATGGCCAGGCCGATGTCCTTTCTTACGGCCTTGATCAGGATAT
Source organism: Candidatus Desulfaltia sp. (assembly GCA_035528895.1). Lineage (GTDB taxonomy): Bacteria > Acidobacteriota > Aminicenantia > Aminicenantales > UBA8522 > UBA8522. The sequence continues at coordinate 2,933 of DATKXS010000042.1, read as the reverse complement.
TGATATCCCGAACAAACAGGCTGATCCGCAGGACTCCTTCAACCCGGCCGCTCCGAGCCAGGGGAAGAGCGATATAGAGCATATCTTCCTTCACCGTGTTGCTGTAGCGGAGGGACCGCCCGGGGCGTCCCTCCAGGGCTCGACTAATCTCCGGCCGGAAACGATGGTTTTCCATTGTCGCCGGGTCCTGCTCTGAATCCGCCAGGACGACTCCCTCCGGATCGATGACCGTGAGCCGGGCGCCGATCTTTCTTCCGTGCTCCTGCAAGAAGGTTTCCAGGTCCGGGAAGCGATTCTCTTCAAGATAGCCGAAGACACGGGCATCCAGAGAATGACCGATGTTCTCCAGGTCGCGGGCCAGCGTATCCAAGTAGTGCCTCTTGATCGTACTGAACGAGAAGAGAAGGAATGCGGCGGAGAGAAGTAGAAGAAGGACGACGTAGCCCCCAAAGACCTTGAAAAAAATCGATTTTCTCATGGTTCCAGCTTGTACCCCACTCCTCGGATATTCTTGATCATCCGGGCGGCCCTCGGTCCCAGTTTTTCCCTCAGGTTACGGATGTGGACGTCGATCGTCCTGTCCAGGACGATTTTTTCATGCCCCCACAGATAGTCCAGGATCTGGTCCCGGGTGAAGACCCAGCCCTTCTTCGAGGCCAGTAATTTCAGGATCCTGAACTCGGTGGACGTCAGGTCAACCTTCCTGCCCTGAACCAGGACTTCGTATTTTTCCGGGTCCAGGGTCAGAAGGTCGCCGACCTCGATTTTTTTTGACTGCGCCGGGCCGGTCTGCCTGCGGAGGACGGATTTCACCCGGGCGACGAGCTCCTTGGCGGAGAACGGTTTGGTGATGTAATCGTCGGCACCGAGCTCCAGGCCGAGGACCTTGTCTCCCTCTTCGCCCCTGGCCGTGACCATGATCACCGGAATGGATGCCCACTCCTCCTTCCTTCGCAGGAGCTTGCAGACCTCCAATCCGTCGATATCCGGGAGCATGAGGTCGAGAAGGACCAGGTCAGGGAGCCGTTTTCCCAGTGAGTCGAGAAAGCTCTTCGCTTCGAAAAAGCCCTCCGCTTTGAAGCCGGCTTTCTTGAGATGGAGAGTAATGAGCTCGACGATATCCGGCTCGTCATCGACCACGGCGATGAATTCATTCATGGGAGCGGCCGCCCCATTATATGTTGGCCAAAAAAGAAAAGGCAAGCCCAATCAGACGGCTCCGCCGCTTCCCATGTCCATCTGAGTTGAGGTATAATCTCAGCTAGAGAGGAGAGCAGGATCATGTCCCCAAGACGTCTCCTGACCATCGTCTTTTTTTCCGGCCTCCTGATGGCTGCGACCTCGTTTGAAACCGCGGATTTCGAGCGGGATACCTTGCCGACGACCCAGGGCGACCTGGTCATCACCTTCATCGGGCACGGCACTCTGATGCTCGAGTGGGGGGGGAAGACCATCCATATCGACCCCGTTGGAAACCTCGCCGATTACAGCCTGCTCCCCAAGGCCGACCTTATCCTGGTCACCCATGAACACGGCGACCACCTCGACCTCAAGGCCGTCCGGCTCCTGAGCAAAGAGGGCACCCGGTTCATCGGCAATGCTGCGGCGGCGGAAAAAACCAGCGAGGGAACCGTCATGAAAAACGGTCAGACTCTCGAGGTCCAGGGAATCAAGATCGAGGCCATTCCCGCTTATAACATCGTCCACATGCGCAGCGCGGGAAACCCCTACCATCCCAAGGGACAGGGCAACGGGTACGTGCTCACCTTTGCGGACAAGAGGGTCTATATCGCCGGCGACACCGAAAACACGCCCGAGATGAAGGCGCTGCAGAACATCGATGTCGCTTTCCTGCCGATGAACCTTCCCTACACGATGACGCCGGAGATGGTGGCCGACGCAGCCAGAGCTTTCAGACCGAAGATCCTCTACCCCTATCACTACGGAGACACGGACCCCGCCCGGCTGACGGGACTGCTCAAGAATGAAACCGCTATCGAGGTGCGAGTCCGCCGGATGCAGTAGGCCCGTCAGTCGCCTACTTCTGGGACCCGAAGAATGCCAGCTTCCCTTCGAGGTCCCGGATCTTTCTCTCCAACTGCTCCCTCCGGCCTCTTTTTTTCATCCACAGCATCCGGGCAAGAATTCCGGCCGCGGCCAGCAGGATCAGGACGCTGAGGAGCGAAGCATTCAAGAACGGGACTCTTAGGTCCTGAAGGTCGACGACTCCGACGTCCGAAAGATAGGAAAGGATGCTCAGGACGGCCAAACTCAGTACCCACCAAATCATTGCGGTCCTCCTCTTCCCTATCTAACTATCAAAAAAGAGGACAAATTGCAACTGGAACGGCCAAAAGAATGATGAGGTCTACCCTATTCGGCTTCGGACTTGGCTGCGCTCTCGCGCCGGATTTCCTCGATGTGGTGTTTGATCGTCTTCCCCTTGACGAGGTAGATCACGTCCTCGCCGACATTGGTGGCATGGTCGGCGATCCGCTCGAGATGGCGGCCGATCAGGATGAGGCCCACCGAGCGGTTGATCGTCGACTGGTCGTTCATCATGTAGGTCAGAAGTTCACGGAAGATCTGGTCGTTCAGGGAATCGACCTCGTCGTCCCTCTCGCAGACCGACCTGGCCAGGGCCTCATCGCGGTTGACGAAGGCATTGAGCGCGTCTTTAACCATGCCCTGGGCCAGGGAGGCCATCCGGGGGATATCGATGAGGGGTTTAAGGGGGGGCTGTTTGAGCAGCTCCACCGAGACCTCGGCGATGTTGACCGCCAGGTCTCCGACCCGCTCCAGCTCGCTGCCGATCTTCATGGCCGAGGTGATGAAGCGAAGGTCGCTGGCCACCGGCTGGCGCAGGGCCAGAAGCCGCATGCACAGCTCGTCGACGTCGATCTCCAACAGGTTGACCGTCGTCTCCCTCTTGA
>DATKXS010000041.1:0-30225 GCA_035528895.1 Candidatus Desulfaltia sp. | reverse complement strand
TTGCCGATTTATGAGTACCGCTGCCGGGACTGCGGACGCAAGTCCGCGTTCATCACCCTTTCCGTGAAATCGCCCCTGGATCCGAAATGCCGGAAATGCGGCGGAGTCAACCTGGAGAAGCTCGTCTCCCGGGTGGCCGTTTCCCGCTCCGAGGAGAGCCGCCTGGAGAGCCTGGCCGACCCGGCTCATCTTTCCGGCTTCGACGAAAACGACCCCAGGAGCGTTGCCCGCTGGATGAAGAAGATGGGGAAAGAAATGGGCGAGGAAGCGGGCGAGGACTTCGACCGATCGATCGACGAGGCGATGGAGGAGGCCGAGGCGGGAGAAGGCGGGGGAGAGGATTCGGCGGGAGGAGACGAGGACTTTTAAGCGGCTCTTCTAAAGGACTCTCGCCAGCTCGTCGAGCAGGCGGCGGATCTGAGCGGCGGTATGAGTGGAGAAAATCGATACCCGAAGAACACCGGCCGCCGGGGCACCGATATACTTGAGATAGGCGATCGCGATCCCGCGCCCGAGCAGTCGCTCTTGGATCTTCCGCATTTCATCTTCCGACCCCATCGACCAGGCCACGATCGGGACGGGTGAATCCTCGACCTCGATCCCCAGGGTCCGCATCCCCGTTTTGACTGCCGCGACATTCCGCCTCAGGCGGTCTCTCATTTCCGGGTGCTTCATCAGGATCTCGATACCCTTGGCGGTCGCCGCGGCGATCGGCGTCGGCGTCGGCGTCGACCCGATGTAGGCGCCGCCGTCTGCCCGGATGCGGCCGATGAGCTTTCTCTTTCCGGCCACGAACCCGCCGTGCCCGCCGAAGGCTTTGCTGAGCGTTCCGCTGAAATGGAGATTCGGAGCTTTCATCCCGAAGTGTTCCCGGGTGCCGCGTCCGTTGGGCCCGAGAACGCCAACTCCATGGGCGTCGTCGAGGCCGATGAGACCCTCATATGGGGCGAGGATCTTCGCGTATATCGGAAGGGGCGCGATCCGTCCGAAGACGGGGAAGACGCCGTCGGTCATCAAGAACGGCCTGTGACGGGGCCGCAGCCTCCTCTTCAATTTTTTTTCCAGGTCGTCCGGGTCGCGATGTCGGAAGCGGATGACGGGCTTGTCGAGTGTACGGACGGCGTCCATGACGCAGAAATGGGCCAGCTCGTCCACGAACACGATATCGTAAAGATCGGCCAGCGCCTGGCCGAGAACGAGGCTTCCGAGATAGCCGGAGCCGAAGTAAACGGCATCTTCCTCCCGGAAGAATTCCCGGAGGCGGTCCTCCACTTCCAGCAGGACGGGGTTGTCACCGAAGCCGGCGCGCGTGGTCGCGCTGTGGGTCCCGTACTTGGGGAAGGCGCGCACACCCGCCCGGAGGACGGCCGGATGGCCGTGCAGGCCGAAGTAGCCCGTTCCGCAGAAGTAGAGGTAGCGCCGGCCGTCGAGGATGGTCTCGGCTCCGGGGGCGCTTTCCATTCCGCGCATGGCGTCTTTTTCCCCTTTAGCCGGCGCGGGGTCCGAAAAGGATCGTCCCCAACCGGACGATGTTCGCTCCTTCTTCAACGGCCACGCGATAGGAATGGGACATCCCCATGGACAGCCGGGTCATGGCAACTCCTGGAATGGCCAAACCCGCGATCCGGTCGAAGAGCTCTTTGGCGATCCGGAAATAGGGACGCGAATCCTCCGCTTCACCGGTTTCCGGGCCCATGGTCATGAGCCCTTCCACCCGGATGTTGGGAAGGGGGGCGAGGTCCCTGATCAGAGCCTCCGCCTCCTCGGGCATGACCCCGAATTTTTGGGGTTCCCGGCCGCTGTTGATCTCGATGAGTACGGGCATGACCCGGCCCCGCCCACGGCAGCGCTTGTCGATCTCCCGGCCCAGCTTTCTTGAATCGACGGTCTCGATGAGGTCGAAAATCTCGACCGCTTTCTTGACCTTGTTCGTTTGGAGATGGCCGATGAAATGCCACTGGACGCTCCGTCCTAGGACGGCCTGGGCGGCCTCCGCCTCCTGGACATAATTCTCGCCGATGATCTTCACTCCGGCCGCGACGGCCTCGACGACCTCCTGGGGGCTCCGGGATTTGGCGGCGGCGGCGAGCTCGACATGGGAAGGGAGCTCGGCTAGAAGAGTCCTGACTCTCTCTCCGATCACGAGCTAATGATTACTCGAAATCCACGGAAAATTCAACATCGGGGTTGAGATATGCTATAATTCCTCCGCCGATGTCGATCGATTCTGCCGCGCCGCTGTGACCATGACTATCCGTGAAAAGCTGGAAGAGGTCGAGCGGGCGACGCTCTCTCCACGGGCGACCCTGAGCGTCGATTCTAAGGGCCGGGCGCGGGCCGAGAACCCCCACCCTTTCCGGACGGCCTTCCAGCGCGACCGGGACCGGATCATCCACTCCAAATCCTTCCGCCGGCTCAAGCACAAGACCCAGGTTTTCCTGGCTCCCTTCGGCGACCACTTCCGGACCCGACTCACCCACACCCTTGAGGTTTCCCAGATCGCCCGGACCATTGCCAAGGCGCTGCGGCTCAACGAAGACCTGACCGAGGCCATCGCCCTCGGCCACGACATCGGCCACACTCCCTTCGGCCACGCCGGCGAGGACACGCTGGATGAGCTCCTTCCCGAAGGCTTCAGCCATTCCGAACAGAGCCTGCGGGTTGTCGAGAAGCTCGAGCACGAAGGCAAGGGGCTCAACCTGACGGTCGAAGTCCGGGACGGGATTCTCCGCCACTCCAAAGGCCGGGGAGAGATCCTGGAGGACGACCCGGAGGGAATGGCCAAGACGCTCGAGGGGCAGAACGTCCGGGTCTCCGATGTCATCGCTTACGTCAACCACGACATCGACGACGCCATCCGGGCCGGGATCATCAAGGACGGGGATATCCCGTCTGCCCTCGTCAAGAGCCTGGGAAAATGGCACGCTTCCCGGATCGACCGCCTGGTCGAGGACGTGATCCAGGCCAGCCTCGCGGCCGGCTTGGAGCGGATCGCCATGAGCGGCGGGATCATGGCGGCGCTCGTCGGCTTGCGGGAATTCCTGTACCAAAAAGTCTACAGCAGCCGTTACTCCGGGGAAGAAGTGGAGAAGGCCAAGAAGATCCTGTCCGACCTCTACCGCTGCGTCCTGGAGAACCCCGATTCCTACGTCAAGTTCTATCCGCGGGGGGATTCGCTGGAGCGGCGGGCGGCCGACTTCATCGCCGGGATGACCGACCTCTATGCCATGGCTCTTTTCGAGAAGCTCTTTTTTCCCCGCTCCTGGCCGTCCTGACCGGCCGGTCAGCCCATCCAGAAACCCTTGCGATGCGAGACACCCAGGACCTTCTTGCAGCCCGGGCAGTAATACACGTAGCGTTTCCCGAAGGTCGCCGATAATCTCCGGCACGACACCTTGTTCAAGGCGGCATTGCAGTGCGGGCAGAGGGGAGTTTCGTCGCTTCTCTCTTCGCAGGTGATCATGATGACCTCCTCCTTTATTTATTCTATAATGAGCGGACGGTTGATTTCCAGGGGGAGATCAGTTATAAGATCTTCAACCGGACGCCGTTCGCCCATTCGATCCTCTGCTGGGCCAACGCCGCCATCCACGCCAATGAGGATTACCAGGTCATCTTTCCGCCCGGCGCGCGGCTGACCACCTTCCACGGAAAGAACCAATTCGCCCGTTGGCCGGTCTCGAGCGAGGTTTACAACGGCGTCGATTATGCGCCCGGCGGCAGCCGGAATAGCCGTCGGCGAATTCCCGGCGCTTGAATCCTATGGGGGTGAGGACCGGTCAGAGCTGGGCGATCAGCCGCTCCAGCCGCTGTCGGTGTTCGGCATCGGCCCGGGCCAGGGCTTCGAAAAGTTTCTTCAGGGAAAAGTCCTTGAACTCGACGGCCGTGTTCATGTGGACCCGCTCGAATTTCTTCTCCAGGCCGGAGAGTTTCTTCAGCCCCTCCTGGAACCCGGTCTTCTGGTTTTTCAGGCCTTCCTCGAGGTCGGCAACGGTCTTGATCCCCAGCCGGATCTCGGTGTCGGAGACAGTCTCCTGACCGAACAGGTCTAGCGTCCGGAAAACGAAATTCTTTCCCGTCTTGAGGACGTTGGCATGGCTCTTTTCTTCCCGCGCCAACTGCTTCAACTCCGCGGAGACTCCGTCCTCGGTGACCTTGCTCAGCAGCTCGTAGCAGGAGCGGATCTTTTCTTCGAGTTCGATCGCTTCGTCCAGCACGGCCATCAATCTCATACTCGCGCCTCTCTCCGGATCAAAATGGGAAAAGCGTTCTAATATAATTCTCCAATTTTTGCAAGTGCAGCTCGGTCTCTTTCCGGATCTTTGCCTGGATGGCCCGGTACTCCGGGTTGTCGCTCCTGATCAACTCATAGAAGCGGTGTTCGACGAGCGTCCGCTCGAAATCCCGGGCGATGGACAGGGCGTTCTGGCGGCCGAGCTCGCCCCTCTGGAGGCGGCCAAAGTGGTCGTCGATACCTTGGCGGTAGGTGTTGAGGGCGGCGAGGTTGATCTTGCCGACCTCGAACGGCGAACCGTTCTTGAGGAGTGTATTCTTGAGCTCGGCGACCATGGCGGCATGGCTTTCTTCGTCCTGGCTCAGGTCTTCCCAGATGACCCGGTCCTGGGCGAAGGAGTGAGCGAAGCGCCTGTAGAGCTCGGCCACGATGAGCTCGATGTCGCGCAGGAAGTCCAGGATCTGTCGGGCCTTCGCATACATGTCTTCCATTCGTCAGGTCCTTCTTTCCGGCATAAGGATTCGCCCTCGCGTCCTATTGTCGAGGGACGGCCCGGGAGGGTCAATAACCGCCGGGGATGATTCCCGCGATGATTTTTGGGCCGTGTTCTCACCCGCGGGGGGGGGGTGGAATGGATGAGATAATGGATGAATTCAAGATGGATGAGTTGTTTCTCTTTTGTAAATGATATTTTATAATGAATCCCCTTAAGTTCATGATCTCGAGGAAAGGAAAAGCCCGATGACAAAAGCCGACGCCTTGCGAAAGATCGCTGCCCGACTGCGCATCCATTCTCTCCGGATGACCACCCGGGCCGGCTCCGGCCACCCGACCACCTGCCTGTCTATGGCCGAGCTGGCGGCCTGCCTTTTCTTCAGCGAGATGAGGTACAACGTCCGCGACCCCGAGGATTGGGGCAACGACGAGTTCGTCCTGTCCAAAGGACATGCCGCGCCCATCCTCTGGGCGGCCTATGCCGAGGCGGGGATCATCCCGGAAGCGGAACTCATGGACCTGCGCAAGATCAGATCACCGCTGGAAGGTCATCCTACGCCCCGGATGAACTGGGTGAAGGCGGCCACCGGTTCCCTGGGTCAGGGGCTGTCGGTCGGAGTCGGTCTTGCCCTCGCCCAGAGGCTGGGCCGTTCGCCAGGCCGGACCTTTGTCCTGCTGGGGGACGGAGAATGCGCCGAGGGCGCCGTCTGGGAAGCGGCCAACGCCGCCGTCCATTTCGGCCTCAAGAACCTGGTGGCGGTCGTGGACATCAACCGGCTGGGCCAGTCCGATGCCACCATGCACGGTTATGACATCGCGGCCTACGCGCGCAAGTTCAAGGCCTTCGGCTGGGCCGTTCACAGGGTGAACGGGCATGATATCCCGGCGATCCTGGCGACCTTCGATACCATCCGGAAGGCCGGCGGACCGGCCGTCATCCTGGCCAGGACGGTCAAGGGCAAAGGGGTCTCTTTCGTCGAGGACAGGAACGGCTGGCACGGCAAGCCGCTCCAGGAAAAGGACCTGCAGAAAGCCCTCCAGGAGATCGGTCCCGCTCCCTCTATCGACGCCAGCAAGCTCGTCCGGCCGCCCTGGAAGGCGCGCCCGCCGCGCTGGGACAGGGCCTTCGGCTTCGAAAGGACGGCTTATGCCGAGAAGACGGCCACCCGTCTGGCCTATGGGATCGCCCTCCAGAGCCTGGGCCGCGTCAACGGCTGGGTGGTCGCGCTCGACGGCGATGTCAAGAACTCCACCTATGCCGAGAAGTTCTTCGAGTCCTTTCCGGAGAGATCCTTCCAGTCGTATATCGCCGAACAGAACATGGTCGGGATGGGAATGGGAATGTCGGCCAAGGGGTTCATCCCCTTCGTCGCCACCTTCGCCGCCTTCCTCAGCCGCGCCCACGACCAGGTCCGCATGGCCGCCTACTCCTTCGCCAACCTCAAGCTCTGCGGCTCTCATGTGGGCGTGAGCATCGGGGAGGACGGGCCCTCCCAGATGGGGCTCGAGGACCTGGCGATTTTCCGGCCGATCCCTGGATGTGTCGTCCTTTATCCGAGCGATGCTTTCTCGGCCGAAGCCTGCGTCGAGGCAGCCGCCCGGTACCAGGGGCTCGTCTACATCCGGACGACCCGGCTGGCGACGCCGCTCCTTTACTCCCGGGAGGAGAAGTTTCCCATCGGGGGGTCGAAAGTCCTGCGCCGGGGGAAAGGAGACGCGGTCACGGTCATCGCCGCCGGGATCACCGTGTTCGAAGCCCTGAAAGCCTGGGCGGAGCTGCAAAAGGAGAAGGTCGGCCTGAGGGTCATCGACGCCTATTCGGTCCAGCCGCTGGACCGGGAGACGATCGCCCGGGAGGTCGCCGAGACGGGCGGCCGGGCCGTCGTCATCGAGGACCATTTCGCCGCCGGCGGATTGGGGGAAGCCGTTGCGGCGGCGCTGGCCGGGAGCGCCCGGATCAGTCACCTCTGCGTTCGGGACCTTCCCCGCTCGGGGAAGCCCGCTGAACTTCTGGAGGCGTACGGTATCAGCGCCTCCCACATCGTCCGCGCTGTCAAAGAGCTAATAAAAAATCTTTGATGGAAACAACTGATCTTAGGATGGGCGCAGGGGCTAAGGGTGACCCCCTGCGCCCAATGGAATCACAAGCGAGGATGAAAAAGCTCCTCTTTTTTCTGGCTGTCGCTTATGTCGGGTTTCTTCCTGTGGCCGAGGCGGTCCGGCAAAGCCCCTTTCCCGAATCCGGCTCCGTCGTCCGGGTGGCCGACGGCGATACGATCACGGTCCGGTTCTCCGACGGCGTCGAGCGCCGGGTCAGGCTCATCGGCGTGGATGCTCCGGAAATGGATGACCCGAGGGAGGAAGCGGCCTGGCGCGCCTTTTTATCCAGGAGGTTCGCCTTCCATCACCTCTACCGCCGGGCCGTTCGTCTGACCTATGACTTCGCGCCCCTGGATGAACACGGCCGGGTCCTCGCCTATGTGTGGAGCAGCGAGGGAGATCTCTTCAACGAGCTGATCATCCGCCGGGGATTCGCTGCGGCCTTCTTGAAATATCCTTTCCGCGAGGACTTCCAAAAGCGTTTCCGGGCCGCCGCCGCCGCGGCCAGAAAAGAAAACCGGGGTTTCTGGCGGACCGGGGATCCTGAGGTGATCCCGGTGTCTCAAGTCCGGGCTCATCTCGGAGAGATCGTCTCGGTCCGTTTTCTGTGCGCCGAGGTTTTAAAAAAAAGATCTTTCCTCTACCTGCGTGCCGCCGACGATAGTTTCGAAGCCTTGATTCCCCGCGACCGGGTTTCGTTTTTTCCGGGGGCCGAATCCTGGGCGGGGAAAGAAATGCTGGTAACAGGCTTCGTTGAGGAGTTCGCGGGTCGCCCCCAGATCATGGTGTCCTTCTCGCGCCAGCTCCGGTTGACATGAATTCCGGGTTGAATTATAAAGTCCAGTAAACAAGGAGTCTTTTCAATGATCTCGTCTAAGTCCTTTTTTAGATCTATGGCCGTTCTGGTCGGCGGCGGGCTCTTCCTCTCGCTTATCGCTTGGAGCGCGCCCGCCCAGCGCGAGCGAAGCCGGCCCGTTTCTTTCGACTCGAGCTTCTACAAAGCCATGGAGTGGCGCCCGATCGGCCCTTTCCGCGGCGGCCGGGTGACGGCTGTGGCCGGCATCCCGAGCCAGCCCGACACCTACTATTTCGGCGCCACGGGCGGTGGGGTTTGGAAGACCGAAGACGGAGGTCTCAACTGGAAGTGCGTTTCCGATGGCTTTTTCCGGACGGGCTCGGTCGGGGCCATCGCCGTCTCCGAGTATGATCGCAATGTCATTTATGTGGGGATGGGAGAGGCGCCCATCCGCGGAAACGTCTCCCACGGCGACGGCGTTTATAAGTCCACGGATGCCGGAAAGACCTGGAAGCATCTCGGGCTGGCCGACACCAGCCAGATCTCGCGGGTGCGCATCCATCCCCGGAACCCCGACCTGGTTTATGTCGCCGCGCTCGGCCATGTCTACGGACCGAACGATGACCGGGGGGTCTTCCGCACGAGTGACGGCGGCAAGACCTGGGAGAAGATTCTCTTCCGGAACAACAAGACCGGGGCCATCGACCTGGCCTTGGATCCCTCCAACCCGCGGGTGATCTATGCGGCTTTATGGGGGGCCGGCCGGACCCCCTACAGCTTGACCAGCGGCGGTCCGGGGAGCGGGCTTTTCAAGTCCGTCGACGGAGGGGACAACTGGACGGAAATCTCGCGGGGAAAAGGACTTCCTCAGGGCGTCCTGGGCAAGATCGGGGTCGCGGTCTCTCCCGCACAACCGGAGCGCGTCTGGGCGATCGTCGAGGCCGAGGACGGGGGTGTCTTCCGCTCGGACGACGGCAGCGAAACCTGGCAGAGGGTCAATGAAGAGCGCCGCCTCCGCCAGCGGGCCTGGTACTACAGCCGGATCTATGCCGACCCCCTGGACGCCGAGACCGTCTATGTTCTCAACACCGGCTTCTACCGCTCCACGGACGGCGGCAAGACCTACACGGCCATCCGGGTACCCCACGGGGACAACCATGACCTCTGGATCGACCCGGGGAATTCGCGGCGGATGATCAACTCCAACGACGGCGGCGCCAACGTGACGATGAACGGCGGCCTTTCCTGGACGGCCCAGGACAACCAGCCGACCGCCCAATTCTATCATGTCGCCGTGGACGACCGCTTCCCTTACTGGGTCTATGGGGCTCAGCAGGACAACTCCACGGTGCGCATCGCCAGCCGCACCGACGGTTACGGGATCACGGCTTCCGACTGGCAGGCCGTGGGAGGAGGCGAGAGCGGTTTTGTCCTCCCGCGCCCCGGCAACCCTGATATCGTCTATGCCGGGAGCTATAGCGGTCTCATCACCCGCTGGGATGCCCGGACGCGCCAGGAGCGAATCATCACGGCCTGGCCGGAAAACCCGATGGGAGCGGGGGCGGACGTCCTCAGATACCGCTATCAGTGGACCGCCCCGATCGTCGTCTCCCGCCATGACCCCAACGTCCTTTATCACGCCGCCCAGGTGCTGTTCAGGACGACCAACGAGGGACAGAGTTGGGACGTCATCAGTCCCGACCTGACCACCAACGACAAGGACAAACAGCGGTCTTCCGGCGGCCCGATCACCAAGGACAATACGGGCGTAGAATACTACTGCACCATCTTCGCCCTGGCCGAGTCCTTCCAGGATCCGGATATCCTCTGGGTGGGAACGGACGACGGCCTCGTCCAGCTGACCCGCGATGGCGGCGAGAGCTGGGAGAACATTACCCCCCGCGAGCTTCCCAAGTGGAGCCTCATCAGCATGATCGAGCTTTCGACCTTCGACCCGGCGACCGCCTACCTGGCCGTCGACCGGCACGAACTCGACGACTTCCGACCCATCATCTACAAGACCGAGGATTTCGGCTTGACCTGGAAGCCGATCGTCAGCGGCTTCCCCAGGAACACCTTCGTCCGCGTCGTCAGGGAAGATCCCAAACGCAAGGGGCTTCTCTATGCCGGGACGGAGACGGGAGTCTTCGTTTCCTTCAATGACGGCGCGGCCTGGCAGTCCCTCCAGCTCAACCTACCCGTCGTGCCCATTCACGACATGATCGTCAAGGACGACGACCTCGTCGTCGCCACCCACGGCCGCTCCTTCTGGATCCTGGATGACCTCACCCCGCTCCAGCAGCTGGACGAGAAGGTCGTGGCGGCGGGTGTCTATCTCTTCAAACCGCGGGATGCTTACAGGAGACGCGACGGCAGCTTCCCGATCCCCAACACCGGTCGGAACCCGGCCGCCGGAACGGTCATCTATTATTATTTCAGAGAAAAGCCGAAGCAGGAGGTCGTCCTCGAGATCATGGACTCCAACGGGGCCCGCGTCAAGACCTTCTCCAGCCAGGACAAGACCGAGGAGGGACCCGGTGACGAGTTCAGCCGGATGTTCGGGAGCGGGGAGGCCCGGGGGCTGCCGGGGGAAGAGGGCCTGAACCGCTTCGTCTGGAACATGCGCTATCCGGACGCGGAGCGAGTGCCCGGCGCCGTCCTTTGGGGCGGGTCGACGACCGGGCCGATCGCGGTTCCCGGCATCTACCAGGTCAAATTGGCCATCGGCGAGGAGACCCACATCCGGGAATGGGAATGGAAGATCGACCCGCGGATCGAGGCCTCGCCGCAGGATCTCCGGGAGAAGTTCGATTTCCTGATCGAGATCCGTGACACGTTCAGCCGGGTCAACCGGGCGATCAACGAGCTCCGCCGGATCCGGGCCAAGATCGACGTTATCAACGGTGAGATCAAAGGACGGCCGGAGAGCTCCGGCGCCGTCGAAGCGGGGGAAGCGGTCCGAGAAAAATTGAGCGCTATCGAGGAGGTGCTCATCCAGGCCAAGTCCAAGAGCAGCCAGGACCCGCTCAACTATCCCGTCAAGCTCGATAACAAGATCGCCGCCCTGGCCTCCGTCGTGGCCGCCGCCGACGCCCGGCCCACCGACCAGTCCCGCGAGCTGTTCAGGGAAATGGCGGAGAAGGCCGACGTCGAGATCGCCAAGCTGAAGGTCATCGTGGAGACCGACGTCCCCAACCTGAACAACCTGCTCAGGGATGCCGGCATCCCGCACATTATTATGGAATGATGAGGGAGAGAAAAATGGGTCCCGTCACGGTGCGTCCCCAAATTTCTGTCGAACGCTGATGCATAGCAAACTGACTCCTGAACTCCTCCGGCGCCTGGCCGCTATTGTCGGCCCGGAGGATGTCCTCTCCGACCGGGAGAAGATGGAAGATTACAGTCACGACGAGTTCTCACTCCGGGACATCCAGCGGTACCCCGATGCCGTCGTCAAACCCGAACGGACGGAGGAAGTGGCCGCGGTCCTGCGGCTGGCCGATGAGGTGCGGCTGCCCGTGACGCCGCGCGGCGGCGCCACCGGGCTCTGCGGCGGCTGCGTGCCGGTTCACGGCGGGATCGTCCTCTCGCTGGAAAAGATGAACCGGGTCATCGAGATCGACCGTGACAACCAGATGGCCGTCGTCGAGCCGGGGGTGATGCTGGGTGATTTCATCGAGGCGGTCGAGGAAGCCGGGCTCTCTTTCCCGCCTCATCCCGGAGACGAAAGCGCCATGATCGGCGGACTCATCGCCACCAACGCCGGGGGCAGCCGGGCGGTCAAGTACGGGGTTATCCGCAACTACGTCCGCGGTCTGGAAGTCGTCCTGCCGCGCGGCGACGTCATCCGCCTGGGCGGCAAGATCGTCAAGAGCAGCACCGGCTACAGCCTGCTCCATCTCCTGATCGGGTCGGAAGGAACCCTGGGGGTCATCACCCGGGCGGTCATCCAGCTCCTGCCCGCTTCACCCCTGACCCGGTCGCTAGTCATCCCCTTCGAGGACGTGGACGGCGCCATCGAGACAGTACCCCTGCTGATGGGCCGGAAGATCATGCCCGTGGCCGTCGAGTTCATCGAGCAGGAGGTCATCCGTATCACTGAAGAGTTCCTCCGCAAGCGCTGGCCGGCCCGGGCCGGCCGGACTTCACTGCTCATCATCCTCGAGGCTTCGAGCGAGGAGGAGATGGACCGGCTCAGCCAGGAAGTGGCCGAGGTCTGCCTTGAGAAAGGCGCCCTGGACGTCTTCATCGCCGACACGCCCCAGAAACAGGATCTCGTCCTCGAGATCCGGAGCAAGATCTACGAGGCCATCAAGTCCGGGACAATCGAGATCCTGGACATCTCCATTCCCCGGGCCGAGATCCCCGGGCACGTCCGCCGCATCCGCGAGGTGGCGCGAGAACACGGCATCTGGCTGCCGACCTTTGGTCATGCCGCCGACGGCAATGTCCACACGCACATCATGAAGGCCCGGTATGAGGATGGCCGGCTCGTCCCGGTTCCGGAAGAGGACTGGCGGGACAAGGTGGCGAAAGTCCGAAGGGACCTCTACGCCGATGCCGCAAAAAGGGGAGGAGTCATCTCGGGAGAACACGGCATCGGATCGGTCAAGAAGCCGTTCCTATCCCTAACCCTGGATGACGTCCAGATCGAGCTGATGAAGGGGATCAAGCGGCTCTTCGACCCCCACGGCATCCTCAATCCGGGAAAGATATTCGACTGAATGAAAACAGAACTGATCGAAGGAGAGCGCCATGGTTGACCTGAGCACGACCTATATGGGATTGAAGCTCCGCAACCCGGTTGTCGTCGGCTCCTCCGGGCTGACCAGCACGGTGGAGGGAGTGGTCCGCTGTCAGGAAGCGGGTGCCGGAGCCGTCGTCCTCAAATCCTTTTTCGAGGAGCAGTTCTGGAGCGAAGTGAAGGCGGCGGACAAGGGCGCCTGGATCTACCCCGAGGCCATGGATTACCTGGAAGGAGGGGGCCTTCTCGAATATGCGACGGAAAAAATGGGCCGTCTGATCGAAGAGGCCAAGACCAGGGCCGGGATCCCGGTGATCGCCAGCGTCAACTGCCGCACGGCGCGCCTCTGGCCGCGGTTTGCCCGACATTTCGAGAATGCCGGTGCCGACGCGCTCGAGCTCAACATCTTTTTCCTTCCGTTCGACCTGAAGAAGGCGGGCGTCGAGTACGAACAGCTGTACACTCAGATCGTCGAGGAGGTCGCCGCTGCGGTGTCCATTCCGGTCGCGGTCAAGCTCTCGCCTCACCTCACCTCCATACCCTACCTGGGCCAGAAACTGGCGGAGGCCGGGAGCCGGGCGCTGGTCCTCTTCAACTGGTTCATGCAGCCGGACATCGACATCGCCCGACTGCAGACCCGGAGCATCATCGGCCAGGGCGATTTTCACCTGTGCCTGCGCTGGGTCGGCCTGTGCGCCGGAAGGCTGGAGTGCGATATCGCCTCCTCGGGAGGCGTCCGCGGGGCCGAAGACGTCATCAAGCTGCTCCTTGCCGGAGCTTCGGCCGTCCAGGTCGCCTCGCTCTTCCTCCGGGAGGGGATCGGGAAGCTGCCGGCCTTGGTTCAGGGATTGGAGGCTTGGATGAAGGAGCACGGCTACGGTTCCATCGCCGATTTCCGCGGGGAGATGTCCTTCAAACGGCAGGAGCTGTCGTTCAAGGAGCCGGAGGCGGCCGAAGCCTATTTCCGGTCCCAATACATGAAAACGTATCTCAAAAAGGGCTGAGAAATCCAAAGAATCAGGGGGAATCATGGAACGCATCACGGAAATCTTCGTCGTCCTGGAAAACCGGCCGTCCACCCTGAGCGGAGACTGAGCGGCAGCTTTGCGGCCGGCGGGACTATCCCCGGTTCCGTTTTATCTTGAGTGTTCTCTGGAGGGCGTCCAGCAGCAGGGGGTAGTTGACCGGCTTGACGATGAACTTATCCGGGTCGGCGGTCTTGGGATCCACCCTGTCCTTGACTGCCTGCGGCGCCAGGATAAAAAGGGGGATATCTTTCAGCACGTCATCGTGACTGATGACCCGGATGCCGGCGTGGGTATCATCGTGAGATGTCTGATAATCGAGGAGGATGATATCGGGATGTCGGTCGCGGGCCGCCTGGAGTCCCTCGGCCGCCGTGGGCGCCAGAACGACGTCGTATCCGGCTTGCTTGAGCCTGGCTTCGCAGTCGTCGGCGAAGCTGATATCCTGGTCGATGACCAGGACCCGGCCTCCTCTTTCTCCGGCTGCTTCGTTCTCGATCAGGGCGCTCTTGATCATCTCCATCAACATGGCCGGATTATAGGGCTTGGTGAGGTAATACTTGGCTCCCTTCTCCATGGCCATGAGCTCGTCGGCCTGGCCCGTCTTGGCGGTGAGATAGATCACCGGGATGGACCAGGTCAGAGTCGATTTCTTGAGCATATCGCAGAGCGAATGTCCGTCCAGGCCCGGCATCATGATGTCGAGGATGATCAGGTCGGGTTTCTCCTTGCGGGCGACCTGGATCCCTTTGATCCCGTCCTCGGCCGTCAGGACCTCGTAGCCTTCGATGCGCAGCCTGGCCTGGAGCATCTTGACAAAGTCCAATTCGTCGTCGACCACCAGGATGCGTTTCTTGGGCGTCATGATCATACTCCGATGATGGACTCGATGATGTAGAGAAGGTCTTCGGGATCGACGGGCTTGGAGATGAAGCCCTGGGCGCCGAGCTCGCGGGCCTTCTCCTCGAGGTTCTTGGGCGACAAGAGACTCGACATGATGAAGACCGGGACATGGCCCGATTCCGGCGACTTGCGCAGGTTCGCCAGCAAGGTCTCTCCGCCGCCGCCCGGCAGGATCATGTTGAGCAAGACGATGTCGGGCTTCTTCTGGAAGGCCTGTTTCAGGCCGCTGATGCCGTCGAGCGCCAGGTTCACTTCGTAGCCGTGACCGGCCAGGTGCGTCGAGACGACCCGGCCGAAAGAGGTGTCGTCGTCGATGACCAGGACGATCTTAGAGCGGGGCTTGTCCTTTGCCGTCGCTGTCGGCGGGGGAGGCGGGGGAGAGGTTTTTCCCTCAAGGGGGACATCAAAGTCCGCCAGGGCTCCTCGGAGCATCTCGTCGATCGAACACATCTTCCGGGCGCCTTTTCCCGGCCGGCGGGGAGGTGACGGCGGGGAGAGGGGCATATCTTTGGACTGTTTCTTGATTGCGGAAAGCTTTTCTCCGTCATTTATTTCCGCCCCGGCCGCCGGCCTGGGTTTTTCTTTTCCGGGCTGTTCATCAACCAGGGCGAATTTTTCGATGATCTTGAAGAGCTCTCGCGGATCATAAGGTTTCCGGACGTAGGCGACGATGCCCTCCTGGAGGCAGGCCTTGGTGAAATCGGGCGAGCCCACGGCCGAGAGGGCGATGACCGGGATGGACCGGGTCGCGGGGTTCCGTTTCAGCTTGATCGTCGCATCGAGACCGTGCATGTCCGGCAGGATCATGTCCATGAGGATGAGGTCCGGTTTCTCCCGGACAGAGATTTCGAGCCCTTCCCTGGCCTTGCCGGCGGACAGGACGATGAAGCCGTGGGCTTCCAGGCGCAGTTTGATGAGCTTGTTCTGGTCGGGTTCGTCTTCGATAACCAGGATCTTGGGCATGGCCCTCACATCCTGCCGGCCAACCATTTGCCGAGCTCGACGGCGTCTTCCGGGTAGGAGAGGATCTTGGCCTCCAGCGTGAGCGCGCCCCTGAGGAACTCGCTGGCGGCGACGGCCAGCTTTAGGTTCTCCTTCATTCTCTCGAGGACGAAAGGAGCGTCTTTCTTCTTCGTCTCTGGAAGGATGAGGTAAAAACGGTCCTGGTTATAGATAACCGTATCGGCCCGCCGGCGTAGGGATCTCTTGAGCACTTGCTCCAGCTCCTTCATCCCGGCCTCGGTTTTCTCCGGGGAGCGGCTCAGCAGGCCAGCCATCTCGCGGACTGAAAAGACGATCAGGGAGAAGACACCCTTGCGATCGGCCGCTTCCTGGATCATGCTGGAGAGATATTCCTGAAGCCTCTCGTGGAAGCTCAGCCGGGGCAGGGCGAAGGTGACTTCTGTTCCTTTCCCGACCTCGCTCTCGACACGGATCTCCCCGCCGTGAACCTCCACCAGCCCCTTGACGATCGAGAGCCCGAGTCCCGTTCCCTTTTCTCCGGGGCCGTCCTTGCGTCCGAATTGAGTGAACCGGTCGAAGATCTTAGGGAGGTCCTCTGGAGTGATGCCGATCCCGGTATCCCGGACCCCGCACTCGATAATCCCCTCTTTCTCCGCCGCCCGGATCTTGATGGACCCGGCGACGGTGAATTTGACGGCGTTGTCGACCAGGTTGGTGAAGATCTGGGCCAGCTTGTCTTTGTCGGCGTAGGCGAGGATCGTCCGGTCCGGCAGGCTCAGCCTCAGGTCGAGACCTTTCTCCCGGGCCTTCCCTTCGAAGCTCTGGGCGACCTCCCGGACCAAGGACTGGAGGTCGATGTCCTCCTTGCGCAGCTCGACCTTGCCGGCCTCGATTTTAGAGACATCGAGCAGCCCGTTGATGATCCGGGCAAGCCGTTCGATGTTGTTCTTGGCGATCGTCAGGATCTCGGTCTGCTGGTCGTTGATCTCGCCCTGGACCTTCTCCAGGATGAGGCTGATGGCCTCTTTGGTGATGGAAAGGGGAGTGCGGAGCTCGTGGGAAACGGTGTTGATGAAATTGTCCTTGAGCTTGTCCAGCTTGATGTGCCTTTCGATTTCCATCCGGAGCTCGTCAGCCTGTTTGCGGGCGGTGATGTCCCGGACGGGGGCATCTTCACCGGGTGCGGCCCGCTTCTGCGCTTGGAAGATCTCTTTAATCCACAATGCGAAGTTCACCGCCTCTATAGAATTAGTCGCACTTATCGGGCCAATTGTATAGAAGAATTATTGCCAAAACAAGGGAAGGCGATCCCTCAGATGAACAGAGTGACGTCCGACTCCTGGGCCTGTTCGAGAAAATAGGCGACGCCGACACAGGCGGAGACTTCGTCGATCAGAGCATCCTGGGGGATTTCCATGACGCTCATGCTCATCTGGCAGCCGTGCATCTTTACTCCCAGGTCGATGGCCGTCTGGCGGAGCTCGGCGAGCGAAGGGACGCGCTTGGCTTTCATCATCCTCTTGAACATCCAGCGGCCGATCCCCCCGAAGCGCATCCGGCTGGGCGAGGCCCGCTCGATATCCCCCCCGTAAAACCAGCCGAGCAGCCGCCCGAAAAGGCTCCGTCCGGTGGATGTCTTCTTCTTGAGGGCGCGCAGGCCCCAGAAGGTGAAGAACATAACCACGTCCATGCCGGAGGCGGCGGCGCCGGCAGCGAGGGAGAAAGCGGCGAAGAGCCTGTCCATGTCGCCGCTGAAGACGATCAGGGAGAGCTTTTTCCGCTTATCCTCGGCCATTTTTTAGGTCTCCATCCTGGAATCTATATACAATCTCTATTTTACCAAATTTATAGAAATTATAGAAATTATAAGGTTTGAACGCGAGCTTCTTGCTTCCTCGTGGGCTTTTGGGATGGTGAGAGCGGCGCTCCCTCCCCCACCAACACTCACTTCTCTTTCTTAGTTTTTTCCCCAGGCGACGGATGTATGGCGAGAAGTCCGTATGAGCGACGAGCGGGCACTCCTTATTTCGGCCAGGCGAGGGGCAGTGGCATGAGAAACCCGTATGAGGAGTGAGCGGGCAGGGTTTCTCGACCGAAGGGAGAGAAGAGCGAACGACGAATCGAGCCCGTTTTCCGCGCTGGGAGAAAACGGGCGTGGTTTCGATGCTACTGCCCCGAGCCTTTCTAGTTCGCCTCCGGCTGGGGATAGAGAAGGGCGTTCAGCAGGAACTTGTAGGTGCCATGGGTCTGGGCCCGGTTCTGGCAGGGGAAACCGATGAGGACGATGCGCCCCTTCTTGTACTGCGTATCGACGACGGCCGCCCGGCGGGCGATGACGTCCTCGCCCAGGAGCCAGCCGCTGAGGAGCACGTCTCTCTCGGCATAGCTGGCCACGACCTTGCGGTCCCACTCGGCCGAGGGCACCCAGGTGCTCAGGGCCAGTCCGTCCGAAAACATCGCCGCCGCCTTTTCCGGCATGCCGTAGCCGAGCGGTGATGTGTTGTCCACCACGATCCGCAGGAGTGATGTCGGGCAGAAGAACTTTGTCCGCTCCACTTTCTCCAGGACGTTGCGGACGGGAGTCTGGAACTCCTTCATGGCCAGCCCGCAGGCCCCGTTCAGGGTGACCAGGATCCCTCCTCCCTCGACGAAGGCCTTCAAAGCCTCGACGCCTTCTTTCTCGATACCGCCTTCGTATTCGGGCGGCCAATTGCCCGAGAAATAGCGGGCGTACTCAGAAGTAGGATCGCGCTTTCCGGTCTTGATGACATCGGGATTCTCGTCGGGGAAGATGATCACGTCGTAATCTGCGCGCAGGTCGACCTTCTTGCCCTTCGCGCCCTTGAAGGCGTCGTTGTGCATGGTCGTGTAGGGGACGCCCAGGTCGTCCAAGACATACCGCGTCCAGCCTTCGTCCATGTTGCTTCGCCAGGATTGGTAGAGGCCGATGCGCGGGTTCTTGAGGGGGGCCTTGGGGACGGTCGCGATATCGGCCAGCTCACGGACGGATAAATCTCCGTGTTGTGCCAAGGCACCGAGGACCTTCCGGACCTGGGGCCCGTTCTTGACCAGAAAGCTTCCGGCGGGCGCCTCGAATCCTGTCCCTTTGACGGCTTCCCGCGAGCGGAAGACCTCGGCTTTCTCCTTGAGAAGAGAAAAAACGGCGCTGTAAGCGATATTGGAACGGCAGTCCAGGACATACCAGCCGGCCGATGCTTCGGGTTGAGGAAGGGGAGTCTGGAGGATCTTGTCGATCTTTTCCAGTTCGGCCTGGAACGGCTCGTCCACCTGGTCACAGACGACGCCCATCTGGAGCGGCAAAGTCCATCCGGCATTGTCATAGGGAGGAACGGGCGGACCGCCGGGATACTGCCTCAGGTCCGGGTATTTCTGCCGCTCCAGGAGGGCCCAAGCGTAGGGTTTGTAGGGCTGGGCCATCTTGACCACGAATGAGCCGGCCGTGTAGACCTTCCCTCCGGCGATGAATTCGGACCTTGCCTTTTGGACTTCAACGCCGCCGAACATCAGGATCTGGATCATCCGCAGCATCGTCTGATAGTCATGCTGCGCAGCCGGAATGACAAAGGCATATGGTTGGTTCCTGTCAACCTGTTCGATGGAATTCTTGTACATGCTGTAGAAGTTGAAGAGAAAATCCTCTTTGTGCAGGGCCGCGGTCTTGACCAGGCTCAGCGAAAGGGTCAGTTCGTAGTCAACGATGTCGCGAAGCCGCCACCAGCCTCCCGGCCAGGGGTCGGGGAACTCCATCATTTTCTCGTAGTAGGCTTGCGGGATCTCGTTGGGCTCAACGTAGATCGGGGTCGCTACCCGGACCGAGGCCATCTCGCTGAGGAGGCCGACGACGTTGTGGAGCCAGGAGGTGTCGTCGCAGGCGCCGATCCACCAGCCGGTGAAGCTGCGGCCGTGGTTGACGCCCCGGTAACCGTTCTTCTGGAGGTCGTAAGCCATGCTCGCTCCGCAGAGGTTCACGCCGCGCCAGAGCAGCGGCTGAACATTGGGCACAGGCGGATCCATGAACGGCGGGATAAACAAGCGGGCCGCCGTTGAACCCATCTGGTGCTCGTCGATGTGGATCTGGGGGAGCCAGTCTTGGTAGAGGACCCTGGTCACGGCCTTGGTCTCAGGGAGGTTGAACATGAACCAATCGCGGTTGTTGTCGTGGCCGGCGTAGTGGTGATAGATCCAGGGCATTGGGCCGCCTTCATACTTGGTGCCGAGGTACTTCCTGTACCAGTCGACGACCATCTGGTTGCCGTCGGGATTGTGGGACGGCACCAAAAGGACGATGACGTCTCTGAGCATCTTGGCGGCATCGAAAGGAGTGTCTCCCGTCACCAGCTTGTAGGCCAACTCCATCGACATCTGCGAGGCGGCGATCTCCGAGGCGTGGATGCTGCAGGTGATGAGCAGGATGATCTTGCCCTCGGCGGCCAGCGCCTTGGCTTCATCCGGAGGGAGCGTCCTCGGGTCGCGGAGCTTTTTGGTGATTTCGCGGTAGTGGTCGAGCTTGGCCATGTTTTCTTCGGCGCTGATCACGGCCATGATGATCGGCCGCTTCAGGGTCGATTCGCCGATGGTGAAGAGCTGAAGCCGCGGCGATTCCTGGTCGAGTTTCTCGAAATAGGCCTTGATCTGGTTATAGTCGGCGAGCTTGCGGTCGTCGCCGACCTCGTGCCCCAGAAACTTTTCGGGCGGAGTTTGGGCCATGCCCAAAAGCGGAATAACGGCCAAAAGCAGAGCTGCGATAAATACCCTCTCAGCACTCCGGAGAGACATCATGTGAGCCTCCATTCATAAATAAATAAGGATTTCACTATTTATCACTCTCCAGGTGGCCTGTCAAGACGGGTGCAAAGGCTTTCTCTTGTGAGGTTTCGATCAGTCCCGCGATGAGCGGAGGAGGAACATCAGGAGGAGTTGCATGGCCGCTATAGCTGTCAATGAATGTGGCCTCTAACCCCAAACACTTGGGTTCTGCGACTCAATCAAGAGGCCGGTCGATTTGACAAAGAGAGAACCAATCCATAATATTGCGGTGATTCTAGGACGCGAATCGAACCATGGAGGACAGATGATGCCGAAGACACTGACCAGATGGCTGGCCTTGATCGCGCTCGTCATCGTTCCCCTCGGCCTGGCGGCCCAGAGCGCCCAGGAAAGGGAAGCTCAGGCCGCGACCTTCCTCGTCCAGGCTGACGATGCCTACGCCCGAGGCGACTACCAGAAAGCCATCGCCGACTATCTTCTCGTTATCCAGGTATCCGGCAAGAAGATGAACCTGTCCCGGGCCCACCTGGGACTTTCGCTCTGTTATTTCTATCTCAACGACATCGAGAACGCCAAGAAATATATCCTCAAGACGCTGGAAATCGATCCCCAGAAGGAGGTCTCGCTGCTCTTCCATCCCCAAACCTATGTCGATCTGTTCAATGAGGTCAGGAAAGAGAACGAAGGACGGCTCGCCCTGGCTGGCGTCCCCGCCCCCGTCGTGGCCGCTCCCGAAGCTCAGGCACGGCCGGAGGTTGGACAGGAGCAGCAGGTCATTCCGGAAGGCATCGTGGAGAAGGGGGGCGGGCATTTCGAGGTTGAGGTCCATTACGCGGTCTGGAGCGTCGACCCGGCCAAGGGCGCCTTCGAGGGCACCCTGACCAAGAAGGCCGCCAACGAGATCCGTGATAACTTGACTGAGCAGCTCAAAGCCATGTACGGCGGGAAGCTGGCCCCTTCTTCTTATGAGCAGAGTCTCTCCTTCAACTCCGAGGGTTCCAATTACGGTTTCGAGGTCCGCTACTATCCACTGAGCCGGCGCGGCTCGATGAGCATCGGCCTCTCCCTGGAGAAAACAAGGATAAAGCTGCTGATGAAGGGGCCGGTGACCCAGAGATACGCCGACGGCTCGGTGGCAACCGTCGAAGGGGATGCCTTTGTGGAGACAAACCCGTTAACCACCAACCTGAGCTTCCGCTGGGATATCGTCCCCTCCTGGAAAATCACACCCTACTTCGTCTTCGGTCTCGGCATCGGCCCCTTGAATGGTGCGGCCGCCTATGTCTACAGCGGAAACTTCCGGCGCGGCAGCGCCCAGAGCAGCGTCTCCGGAGAAGAGACCAAGACCTTTGATGAGCTGCGGGAGGAGGGAGAGATCGACCTCGACCGCTTCATCCTTCTCCACACCGCCCTCGGCGTCAAAGGCAACGTCTACAAAGGGCTAATCCTGAAAGGCGAGGTGGGGTTCTGGGACGGCCTGATCCTGCGGGGCGGACTGGCCTATCGGTTCTGAGCGTTCAGAAGACCTTCCTATTCCTCTTCGACTGCGATATAATAATTTCGACCGTGCTAGACGGGGAGGTAGCGGTGCCCTGTAACCCACAACCCGCTCCAGTGGGGTCGAAGGCCTGGCCGAGGCCGGTCGTTTTCTGGCCTGTGTCCGGGTGCGAGGCGTTGACGGTCGGGGCCCTGCGCAAAGAGTCCTCTGCGAACCCCGCCAGGACCGGGAGGTAGCAACGGTAACAGAGCGGTCTCTTGTGCGGCAGTCAGCCTTACCTGAGCCGACGGCCCGGATAACGCAGGGGAGGGCCGTTCGAAGCCGGCCGCACGGTCGTTCCTTATCCGCTGAGGATTTGATGGGCCTTCTGGATCCTGTCCCTGACTCGAACTCCGAACCGGCAGAAACTCTCGCAACGCCCGCAATCCCGGCAGGCCGGAGCGGTCGTCCCCGGATACAATTTTGAGTAGTGCGCTCTGGCTGCCGCCGACTTCCCGTAGCTTTCGTAGTAGGCGAGGTAGCGGAGGATATCGGCCGTAGCGATGCCGGAGGGACAGCCGGCCTGGCAGCGTCCGCAGAGGTGGCAGTAATCCCTTCCGTTCTCGGCCACGTGTCGGAAAAGTGTCGTCCTTTCGTCCACCGTCAACGGTCGTCCGGCCACGGCCAGGTCCTCCTCCATCTGCCGGCGGTTCAACATCTCGGTAACAGCGCTGGAGACGGCCTTTTCTTCCAGTGCCCATTTGAGCATGGCCTGGAAGAGGGATACGTCACCCGTCCGGTATCTCTCCAGGTTCTGGCGCCGCCCTCCGACCTTGAGAGTTTTCATGGCGATGATTCCGATGTCGCGGCCGGCGGCGTAACGGATCAGGTCTCTTGTCCGGCTCGCCCCGAGATAATCATCGTAGGTTTCGACCGCCTGGGAAGGCTCCTCGATGTCGAAGATATTGTAGCCGAGCTGGACGACGTCATAGCGGCCGCAGTCCACGGCCGCCCGGACGACGCGCTCGTGGTTGGAATGACAGGACAGGCCGCTGAACAGGCATTTCCCTTCCTTCTTCAATCGCTCGAAAGCGCCGGTCACCCTCTCGTCCACCAGGTCTTCCGGCCGCGAGGCACCGTGCACGGCCAGCACGTCCAGGCGGTCGGTCCCCAGGCGGAGGAGGCTTCCTTCGACCGAACGGAGAATGGTGTCCTCGTCCCAGTTGCCGCGGAGATGGAATTTGGTGCAGACAAACACCTTGTCCCGTTCGGTCTCCTTCAAAAGACGGCCGATCTGGCGCTCGCTGTTGCCGTTGCTGTAGGAGCTGGACGTATCGATGTAGTTCACCCCGCGCTCAATGATCTCACGGAAGAGGGACCAGTCGGGGAGGGGACTGCCACCGAGGCTTATCTCAGAGACGAAGAGCCCGGTCCGGCCCAGCCGGCGGTACCACATCTCGCCCTTTTTCCGTCGCCATTCCTGGGCTGGGGCGGGGATCGGCGAGACGGCGGCCAGCCCGCCGAGGGCCAGGCACCTCAGGAACTCCCGTCTCGAATTCGGCCTGTTTCTTCTCATCCTGACAGATCGCTCACAAGGGATTGTCCGCCGGGTTTTTGAACAGGCCGAGCGTCTCTAAAAGCCGCCGGATGTGCGCTTTTCCGTCCTCGTCCAGCGGCCGCAGCGGAGAACGGGGCGGGCCGCCGCTGTAGCCCAGAAGGTCGAGGGCGTACTTAATGGCCGGGATGCCCAGGGTCTCGGTCAGGGCCTTGTTGAGCGGGACGAGGTCGAGCTGGAGCTTCCGGGCCTCGGCCAGCTTGCCCCGGCGGAACAAGGAATGGATCTCGACACAGAGGTTGGGGACGGCGGCAGCCATGGCCAGGATCCCGCCGCCGGCGCCCAGCAGAAGCCCGGCCAGGAAGATCCCCCCCGCTCCGAGAAGGAAATGGAAATCGGGCCGGACCGCGATGATCACTTCAGTGAGGTTGGACAGCCGGCCCGAGCTGTCCTTGATGCCGGCGATGTTGGGATGGCGGGCCAGCTCGATGACGGTCGGCGGCTCCATCGCGACTCCCGTATTCTGGGGGATGTTGTAGATGATGATGGGGATCGGCGAGCTGTCGGCGACTTCGAAAAAATAGCGCTTGAGGGTGTCCTGACTCATGGCCGCTTTATAGTAATGAGGCGGCTTGATCAGGGCTGCGTCCGCGCCCAGCCCGGCCACTCGGTTGACGAAAGCGCCGGTCAGTCGCGTCGATTCCCGCGAGGCCCCGGCGATGATCTTCTTCCCGGGCGCAGCCGCCGCCCGGGCGGCGCCGAGGAGCGTTTCCGCCTCGTCATCACCGAGAAAGACAGCCTCCCCGGTCGAGCCGAGGACGACGTACCCGGCCAGGCCCGTTGGGTTGTAGCGCAGGATATTTTTGTTGAACTCCTCGACGGCGATCCCGTCACCGGCGAACGGCGTTGTCAGGGCCGCGAACACGCCCTCGAAACTTCCGCTCATGGCGCTCTCCTTTTCCGGCTTCCTCTCAGTCCTCGATCTCCCGGAGCTCTTTTTCGCTCAGCCCGAAATAGTGGCCGACCTCGTGGAGCACGACCTCCCGAACGCGCTCTCGGATCTCGTCCTCGGAGGCGGAGAGCCGTTCGATCGGCTCCTGGTAGATGACGATGACGTCGGGTGGAATGTTGCCGTAGTAGGACCCGCGGTCCTTGAGAGGGACGCCGTGGTAGAGGCCGAGCAGGGTTCTCGACGAAGCCCGGAAGGAGCGGCGGCGGGGCGGGTTCTCCTCGACCATGACCACGACGTTTTCGATCCGTTCCCGGAACGAGCGCGGCAATGAGTCGATGGCTTCCTCGACCAGGCTCTCGAATCTCCTCCTGTCCATCCGGCGCCGTCTCTTTCTCTCCGCCTATTTTTCTATCCCCGTCCGGGCGCGGACGCCCCGGGCGTAATAATGCTTCTTCTCCTTCATTTCCGTCACCAGGTCGGCCCTCCTGAGGAGAGCGGGCGGGGCGTAGCGGCCGGTCAGGATGACCTCGACGTCGGCCGGCTTCTGGTTGAGAAGACCGAGGACGTCCTTGACGCTGAGCAGGCGGAAGTGCAAGGCGACGTTGACCTCGTCCAGAATGACGAGAGCATAGCGTCCGGAGAGCATGGCCCGGCGGCATTTCTCCAGGCCCGTCCGGGCCCTTTGGATATCCTCTTCGTCCGGGTTCTCGGTGACGTGGACAAAACCCTTGCGGCCGAACTGTTTGATGGTGATCGAGGGCGCGAGTTTGCGCACGGCCGCGAGCTCCCCGTAGGCCTGGCCCTTGAGGAACTGCCCGATGTAGGATCTGAGGCCGCAGCCGGCCGCGCGGAGCGCCAGGCCGAGGGCGGCCGTGGTCTTGCCCTTGCCGTTGCCCGTGTAAACCTGGATATAGCCCTTGAACTTCTCCGCCATCGCTCCCTTATTTTATTCCATCTGACATTCCAGTCAACCCCAAGCCGAATTGACGCGAAGGGGGTGTCCCCATATAATGAATTCATGAATCTCCGCCTCAGCGAGATCGACCCGCTCATAGACGCCGCCCTGCGGGAAGACATGCCCTCGGGCGACATCACCTCGGAGAGCATTATCCCCGTAGACTCCCGCTCGCGGGCCGTTTTTCTGGCTAAAGAAGAGGGTGTTCTCGCCGGCATCGGAGTGGCCCGGAGGGTTTTCGAGAAGATCGATCCCGGGGTGCGCTTTCGCGCCTTCTTCCGGGACGGAGCGGCTTTCGCCGCGGGCGATGTCCTGGCCGAGGTCAAAGGTCGTTCCGTTTCGCTTCTTAAGGGCGAACGCACGGCCCTAAATTTCTTACAGCGGCTCTCGGGCATCGCCACCAAGACGCGCCGCTTCGTCGAGGCCGTCGCCGGGACGGGGACGAGGATCCTGGACACGCGCAAGACGACCCCGACGCTCCGCCGGCTGGAGAAGTATGCCGTGAAGATGGGAGGCGGCGAGAACCACCGCTTCAGCCTCTCCGACATGGTCTTGATCAAGGACAATCACCTGGCGCTCGTCGGCAGTATCACGGAAGCCGTCCGGAGAGCCGGAGGCAAAGCCAAGCGGGAGACCGGGATCGAGGTGGAGGTCACCAATTTCGCCGCGGCCAGGGAAGCCGTGGCCGCCGGGGCGACGATGGTCATGCTCGACAACATGACCCCGGCCAGGATGAGGCCGGTCGTGCGCTGGCTCAAAGGCCGGGTCCCGGTCGAGGTCTCGGGTCGGGTGAGCCTGAAGCGGGCCCGCCGGATCGCCGAGCTGGGCGTCGATTACATTTCCGTGGGGGGGCTGACCCACTCCTTCGCTGCGGTCGATATCAGCCTCGAGTTCCGGGAGGGGTGAGACCATGCCGAAAAATCGCATTTTCCGGTCGGATATCCTGGTCATCGGCTGCGGCATCGCCGGGGCCAGCGCTGCCCTGGAGGCGGCCAAGCGCGGGCTCCGGGTGAACATCATCACCAAGGCCGCCACGCCCGAAGAATCCAACACCTACTACGCCCAGGGCGGGATCGTCTCCATGGGAGAGGACGACAACGCCGGGATCCTGAAAGAGGACATCATCAAGACGGGCGACGGTATCAACAACCCCGAATCCGTCGAGGTCCTGGCAGGCCATGGCCGGGAGCTCGTCGAGAGGATCCTGATCGACGAGCTCCGCATCCCCTTCACCCGAAGCAGCGGGGAGGCACTGGACTACGCCCAGGAGGCCGGCCATTCGCGCCGACGCATCCTCCACGTCAAGGACACGACCGGGAGGACGATCGAGGAGACGTTCATCGAGGCGCTGAAAAAGTACAGCAACGTCAAGCTTATGACCGACCGCACGGCCGTCGACCTGCTGACCGTTCCCCACCATTCCAGGAACCTGATCTCCTATTATCGCGAGCCGAAGTGCATCGGGGCCTACGTCCTGGACAACACCACCCGCACGGTCGACATCTATTTTGCGAACTACACCGTCCTGGCGACCGGAGGCTGCGGCGCCGTCTATCTCTACACCTCGAATCCCCGCGAGGCCATCGGCGCGGGCTACGCCATGGCCCACCGGGCCGCCGCCCGGATCGTCAACATGGAGTACATCCAGTTCCATCCGACATCGCTCTATCACCGCGACTCTGACGGCTTCTTGATCTCGGAGACGGTGAGGGGAGAGGGCGCGCGGCTGAAGACGAAAGAGGGCCGGACCTTCATGGAGAAATACAGCGACAAGCGCGATCTCGCTCCCCGGGACGAGGTAACGCGGGCCATTTACGAGGAGATGATCAACAGCAACTCGAGCTATGTCCTGCTCGACCTCGCTTCCTACGCCAAAGTGGATATCAAGAAGAGGTTCCCCTATATCCACAAGACCTGTCTCGAGTACGGTATCGACATCACCCGGGAACCGATCCCGGTGGTGCCGGCCGCCCATTACTGCTGCGGCGGGGTCCTGGTGGACGAGTGGGGGAGGAGCTCGCTCCGCGACCTCTACGCCGTGGGAGAGGTTTCATGCACCGGGATTCACGGGGCCAATCGCCTGGCCTCGACGTCTCTCCTGGAAGGACTGGTCTGGGGGACGAGAGCGGCCCAGGATATCGCCGCCCACTTCGACCCGGCACTGCCCTACGTGTCCGAGGAGATCCATCCCTGGTATTATCCCGAAAGGGAAGAGGAGATCGATCCCGCCCTCATCAACCAGGACTGGCTGTCTATCCGCTCGACGATGTGGAACTATGCCGGTATCATCCGCACCCGGAAAAGACTGGAGAGGGCCAAGGCGGATCTGGAGTACCTGCGCCACCGGATCGAGAAGTTCTATAAAGAAGCGAAGATGGACCCCAAAGTGGTCGGATTGAAACACGGTATCCAGGTGGCCCTGATGATCACCCACGCGGCTTTGGCCAACAGCGTCAGCCTGGGCGCCCACTTCCGTAAGGATTAAAACGGGGACAGCATATCAATTTCCGAATTTTCTATTCTCCATTCTGTGCAAAGATGCGCAAAAAGGAATTTAATACACTGTCCCCAATTTGAGGAGTCTTTTTTTGTTGCGGATGGCGGTCAGGATCTCGGGGACCAGTTCAGCGATATCTTCTTCTTTGTAATCCGAACTCTGGATTTCCACGTCGTCCCCTCCAACCAGGCAGGTCAGTTCTTTCGTCGTCCCGGCCAGCCGGGCCTGAGGGTTGCGCCGGTCTTTCTGCATCCGGGTCACCCGGATGGTCATTTTTTCTTTCTGCACCTGGGCCTGGATCAGGATGGAAACGTGGATGTCCTTGTTGGTGTCATCATCGTCCTCGCCCACAAAAAAGGCCTGCTGGACGAAATCCTGCCCGGGGTAGGACCCCATCTCCTTGACTTCGGTGTGGATCTGCTTGAGAACGGCAATGTAATTTTTCTCCGGAGCGGGACGCGAATCGTCAGAAATAAATGGTGTCATGGTGAGCCAGATTAGCGATAGGACGGATATCGATATTCTTCCCATGGTGGACGGCGGACGGTCCTGATACCTTCACCCCCATCATAAAGGTAAAGCGGCCGCGAGTCCAGACCGCGGATAAAACCCGAATGTTCGGATAACAGGCCTTAATTTTTCCCTTAGGTAAAAAAAGAAGCCTCTATTTCGCCAGAAGGCTGGTAAAATAGAGGCGATGAACAAAAGTTTCGGAGATTTCACCCCAGAGGTGAAACCCCACGAGGTGTCTTCATGATACGTCAGAACATCCAAAATTTCAAACTCGGTTCCCTTCATCGCACCAAAGTCACCGCTTCCAGCGGCCTGGCTCTGCTCATGAGCTTTGCCAAAGATATCGGTTTGGGCAAGCAACTCGACCTCCGTTTTTCCCATCTCAAGCTCCGGCAGCGCGGCTATTCGGTCTCGGCCAAGGTCCTCTCGTTTCTCCAGATGAGCATCAAGGGCGGCGACCGGCTGTCGGATATCGATCTTTTGTGGGCCGATCCGGGCTTGTTGAGTCTTCTGCGCATGGACGGAGTTCCTCTGCCGAACACCCTGGCGGACCTGGCCCGGCGGCTCAGGCGGCGGGACATTCATCGGCTGGCCGAGTGCACAATGAGGCTTGTTGTGCGGGCGCTTCGGTCGCTCAAGGTCCGGCGGGTCATCCTGGATATCGACTCCACTCTGGTTGAGAGCGCGGTGCGGATTGCCGAACGGACCTATGAGGGTTTCCGGGGGTTCAACCCGCTTCTGGGGATGCTGCGGGCCGGCGGCATGAGCTTGGCGGCGTTTTCGGTGTTTCGTCCGGGGAATGCGGCGCCTCAGTCGCACAACCTGAGCCTGATCCGGAAAATCCACCGCTATCTGCTGAAGCATCTTCTATGATGATGTGATGCAAGCAATATTTTAACCCGTATTTCTTCTCTTTTTCCTTTTCATCGGTTTAGCAACCAATCTTCTATTCGTGCCATCACGCACACACTGTTATTTCAGGTTCCGGCTGCTTAACCTCCAAAGAGGAACGCTGCCCGTAGGCCCGTTAGATGCTTCCTGAAGGCAGCCGGATTTTTTCATCCTCAAGCACTTTTATGAAACGGCACATAGTTGCGGCCTTCTTTGAGGATCGTATGGATGATCGTCAACAGCCTCCTGGCCGGGGCCACTTTGGCGGCATTGGCCTTTTTTCTCGAGGCGTATTTCAAGTAGAACAGCTCGAGCCCGCGGTCATGCCGGATGGCCGGCCAGACCGCTTCCACCGCCGCCCAGCTCAGCCAACGATTCCCTTCCCGCGTCATCTTCCCCTGATAGGTTCTCAGGCCTGAGCTGTGTATCGAAGGGATCACTCCGGCATAGCTATGGAGCTTGGCGGCCGACTCGAACCGCCGGATACTGTCAATCTCCGTGGCCACCAGTACCGAAAAAAACTTCCCAAACCCCGGCACCGTGTAGATTCGCTGGGCGTCCTCCATCTTCTCGAAAAGCTCCTCCACCAGCTTGTCCGACGTCTTGATCAGAGCCTGAAGTTGCTCATAGAGCTTCAGTAGACCTTCCAGAAGCGCCTTGTCCAAAGAACCCAGCTCCAGCCTCTTGAGCCGTTCTCGCCCCCTCTGGCTAAATAGCTCCTTTTCTAACCCGATCTCTTTCTGGATATCTTCGGGTTGTTAAGCCAACAAAGATCTGATCCTATTCTTCACCCGGGTCATGGCCGCCACAAAAAAAGCCCTCTGCCGAAGCACCCGCTGAGCTCTCCGGGTCTCAGGCGATCTCTTGTGGGCCTCCGGGATGAGGTTGGCCCGAAGGAGATCGGCCAAAATCCGTGAATCCCGCTTATCCGTCTTGACTTTGGCCTTAGCGATAGCCTTGACCTCCAGGGGGTGGGCCACCTTCACCTCGACCCCCAGGTCCTCTAAGATATCGACCACAACGTAGGTCGAATATCCCGCCTCTACTACAGCCTTCATCTCCGTATCCAAACCCCGGATGAACTCATGGATCTCGCTCCTGTAGTTCAGCACCGGGCCCGCCTTGACGATCGTCCCGTCTTCTTCCATGATCGTTGGATGGGATCGTTGCTTATGATTGTCAACGCCCATATAATACATGTCGCACCTCCTTTAAGTGAATTTCCTCTCCCGGGTAATCTATCACACCATAGACACCCGGAGGAGGTGCATCACATCATCATATAACCTCCCCTGGGTTCAAGTCTTGCTGCGCTCTGATTCGGCCGCTTACAACCA